>JAZGFZ010000044.1:0-16231 GCA_036480015.1 Algisphaera sp.
GGTCCAACACCTCAATCACGTGCGTGTCCACGGCCTCATCAAGGGCTGCCGGATCCACCGTTTGTCCTTGGGCGTCAATCTCACATGCCGCGACCACCTCCACACGGTAGTTGTGCCCATGCCCTGCGGGGTTGTTGCACTTGCCAAAGGTCGCGTGGTTTTCTTCGTCGCTCAATTCAGAAACGTGCAGGCGATGGGCTGCCGAAAATTCATATTGCTGTTTAATCAAAACCTGTTTCATATCGTGGGATCCGCCAGAGGCATTCAACGGGCAACGAAGCGTGTAAGTCAACGTAGGGCAAAGTCGCCATTCCAACGTGACCACACTGTGCTCCAATTGTAATTGCAATGCAGCAAGTGATTCGGCCAGCAACCCCGCCACGGGCGCCTTGGCCGCAGCCGCTTCATGGGCCACCGCCGCTCGCAACCGTGGCAACACATGGTCCCGCACCGCCACATCAATGTGCTTGATATTGATGAAATAACCCGTTTGTGAGTCCGCAGAACCCCGACAGGTCACTTTCATCTCGTAATAACGCCCCAACCCCCGCATGGGGGGCCACGCCGCAAACGTGTTATGGCGCGGACGATCTGCATCTGCCGGATCAGGGCTCAGGCAAAAACGAACCGTACGAGAAAGCTGGATCATGGATTGAGTATAGCGCCCACCAAGATGGCCGACAAAATGGCCGCCACGCCTTACCATCTCTTCCATGAGACGACTTCCTTGGATCATTACCACCCTGCTTGCCCTCGCCGCCCTCACGTGGGGCATTTCACAAGCCCGCCACGCAGCTCCAAGCCCCTTAACCCGCGACGCAGCCACCGAGCGGCTCATGGAGCTGGGCGATTTGCTCAGCGCCGCCATCGAAAATGAACGTGATGCAAGCCCGCTTCTCGAACACGTCTTGAAAATCGTCAAGCAACACCCCACCTTACACATCGCCCATCAACTCGAAGGGCAAATCCACCTGCAGATCAATCACATCGATGACGCCTATGCTGCATTTGATCGAGCCTTGACCATCCAACCCATCAATGCTGAATTGCACAATCTTGCTGGCACCGCCGCGATGATGCGCGACGACTTTGCGGCGGGCGAAACACACTTTCGCCAAGCGGTGGCCCAAACCCCCAGCAAGTCGTATTTTCACTTGCTACTGGGCGACGTTCTTCTAAAAACCAACCAACTCGATGAAGCCGAAAAACAGTTCAATCAAACCCTCAGCCTAAAACTAATGGAGCATCAAGCCAACGCCAGTTTGGGTGACGTGTTTGCCTCCCGTGCTCAAGCCGCAAGCGACCCTTCCGAACAAGCCCAATGGTTTCAGCAGGCCATCAATCAAGTTGAAACCGCACTGGCCAAATTACCCAGTGACGACAAACCCGAAACCTTGTTCGCCCGCACGGCTTACGCTCGCAAACTGGCGAGGCATTACCACCATCGCGGCAACCCCACCGAAGCACTGGCCCTGCTGCACGCTTTACCCGAAGACGACCGCTTTAACCCCGACGTGCTGGCAGAAATGGCCACCTATCTCAACGCCCTTGGCCAACCCATTGTGGCCGCCGTGCAATACGAAGCCGCCGCTCAGCGCTCGCCCGACAACCCCGACCTACTCGTCCAAGCCGCACGGTGGTACCAGCAAGCCGGCGACACCCAAGCCGCTCAACTCATGACCGAACACCTTGTGAAAAAATGGCCCAACCACCCTGACGCAAAAAAATAACTGTTCGCCGTTTTTTGAAGTAACACTTAAGGCAATCGCGACGCATCACAACCTTTTTTCAAGTAAAGGCGTTTTGAAAATCGGAGACTGAGCGAAAAAGCCAAGAAATCATCAGGTTTTATTTCCTGTCTTTCTTGGCGTCTTGGCGTCTTGGCGCCTTGGCGTAAAACTTCTCCGCGATGCCTCCTCGCTCAAAACGGTGGACAGTTACAACTCTCGCAATCGCTTCAACGTTTGCGTGCTCGATCGTCCAGGCACCAATTCAATCAACCGCACTTCCCCGCCATGGGCTTCTACAAAATCGCCGCCCACCACGTCTTTGCGTTGATAGTCGGCTCCTTTCACCAACACGTCCGGCTTCACCTGCTTGATCAATGCCAAGGGTGTGTCCTCTTCAAACACCACCACATAATCCACGCTCTCCAACTCCGACAACACCAGCATGCGATCGTCTAACACATTGATTGGGCGATCAGGGCCTTTAAGTCGTGTGATTGAAGCATCGGCATTGAGCCCCACCACCAACAAATCACCAAACCGACGGGCTTGCCGCAAATAAGACACATGCCCGGCATGCAGCACGTCAAAACAACCATTGGTGAAAATGATTTTTTTGCCGCTTTGCCGGTGGGCCTCCAGCTCAACGACCAAACTTTCAATGTCACGCGCTTTGCCCAAGATGCCGTGGTGTTCACGCAGCAGCGCCAGCAACAATTCATCGCGGCGAATGGGCACTGCTCCCACTCGCTCAACCTCCAAGCCCGCTGCCACATTGGCCAGCGCCACCGCTTGAGGCCAACTTGCACCATTGGTGTGCGCCGTCACCAATGCCGCCAACACCATGTCGCCCGCACCTGTCACGTCGTACACCTGCCGCGCCACAGTGGGCAAAAGGGTCACCGTGCCTGCATCATCCAAAAGCAGTGCGCCTTCTTTATCAAGCGTGACCACCACAAACGGAATCTCCAATGTGGTTTGCAACCGACGGGCCATGGCCTGGGGATCCGTTAGGCCTGTCACACGGTGGGCTTCCGTGCGATTGGGGGTGATGCACGTGGCCCCACGGTATTTGGCGTAGTCCTCAATGGCCGCCGGATCCACCCACACCAAAATCCCACGCGCATGGGCCATGGCTATCAATGCAGCACACACCTCCGACGCCAACACGCCCTTGCCATAATCCTCTAACGCCAGCGCGTCCACACCCTCCAAAAGCACCTCGGCACGCTCTAACAATGCCGAGGCCACCGCCCCATCAATCGGGCGCGTGTCTTCGGTGTCTAGGCGAAACATTTTTTGCGCATGCCGATGCTGGGCCAACCCCATCAAACTGTATTTCACCGTGGTGGGGCGATCTTCAAGACTCATCAGCCCTGTGGTGTCGATGCCCTGATCTTCCAATGCCCCACGCAGTGTTTGGCCCGGTTCATCATCACCAATAAGCCCCAACGTCCTCACCTGACAACCCAGTGCCGCCAAATTGCGGCACACATTGCCCGCCCCTCCGGCATACGACTCTGTGCGTTCCACCGCCAACACCGGCACAGGCGCATCGGGGCTCAAGCGTTCCGCATTGCCATAGGCATACCGGTCGAGCATAAAGTCACCCACCACCAACACCCGGCGAGGCTGCCAGCGATCAAGCAATTCAATGAGGTCATTCGCATCACCGTTCATACTGCCGTTCATCTTGCCACTCATGAAGATTCCCGCTCAGAGGTTGGCTGCGGCGCAACGTGACGCAAAAGAGCGTCCAGAGCATCTTCACCTCCAGCGGCCACGCCTTCATCTAAAAAAGCCATTTGCACCCGCGGCCGATACACCGGCAACTTCAATTTCACACCCCCGGCCAACCGCCGCCACTTCACCCAATCTTTTTCGGTGGTCACCACCGCTTGGGCCCCGCGTTCTTGGGCCATGTTCATCACCCCACGCACGTCGCTGCGCGTGTAAGGGTGGTGATCATCAAACACCGCGCAGCCCACCACTTTCCCCGTCACTGCCCGAAGCGACGCCTCAAAATCAGCCGGGTTGCCCAACCCCGAAGCCCCCAACACCGCCGTCTCACGCAGTCGATCAAGCGGATAATCCTTGTAACCAATCCGAAACCCTGACCAGCGATGACGACACACCGCCACGGGGGGCTTTCCATGCAACCGCGTAAGCCGTGCGACAAGTGTTTTCAATGCTTCAGGCGACACCCGATCGCCACGGGTCACAATCAACGCATCCGCCCGCCGCAGCGCTCGCAAAGGCTCGCGCAAAAGCCCACGCGGCAACAATCGCCCATGCCCAAAAGGGCGTGACGCATCAATGAGCACAAGATTCAAATCCCGCGCCACCCGCCGATGTTGAAAGCCATCATCCAACACAAACACTGTTACGTCGGGACGTTCGGCCCGCACCACTGCGGCGGCCTTCACGCGATTGGCATTGGGTCGCACCGGAACGTCTTCACCCAACGCACCGCGTAACACCGCCGCTTCATCGCTGCCCAGTTTGCTTTCCAGTCCTGAGGGCTCATACCCACGCAACAACACCGCAGGCCGATGCCCCATCGCTTGCAGTCGGTCAACCAATTCAATCACCATGGGCGTTTTGCCCGTGCCCCCCGCCGTCACATTGCCCACGCTAATGGTGGGCAGCCCCAACCGCTTTGTCCCCCGCAGTCGCATGGTGTACATCGCATTGCGCACCGCAACCGCCGCGCGATAAGGCGGCACCCCTGCATTCGACAACGGCCGCAACACACGGGCCCGCCAGTCGCGGTCTTGCCCCGACATAATTCGCAACATGCGAGCTTGACTCATTCTCCAGCGTTTACGCTTGGCCATGCGACACCTCCCCCGCGAGAGACGCTTCTAAAGGGTGAATGCCTCGCGCCACCAACCGTGGGATCAACGCTGCCAATGGAAGCCCCATCACCGCTTCAGGTTCCCCCACCACCGTCACCGGCCAGCCGTCGTGTAATCGTTCTTCAAGGTTGTACCCCCCCGCCTTGCCTTGCCACCCCGCACCAGCGACATACGCCTCAATCATCGCGTCATCCAGCGAGCCAAACGTCACCAATGCCGTGGCTACGAATGACTCGGTCTCTTCCTCCCCGTCGCCCACCCGATCACGCAAACACACACCCGTCGCAATCACGTGCGTCGCGTCGCGCAACACGCGTAACATGTCCGCCGCCTCTGCCGCCGTTTCGGGCGTGCCCAACAACCCGCCATCGGGTGCCACCACCAGCGTGTCGGCCGTAAGCAGCACCGCCTTCTTGGGCAAATCACCAGCCAAAACACTCGCCGCCTTGCGCTGGGCCAATTGCTCCGCCAACGCCGGACCGCCCAGCGTGCTTTGAGCATCATTCGGATTCGCCGGATCGGCATACGGCGGGTCAAATGCCGTAAACACAAAACCCGCCCGCGCAAGCAGCTCGGCCCGACGCGGCGAGCGACTGCCCAACAGCAAGGGTTTCAAGGAAGGGCTCGAATTATCCGGCGCGAACACCGATCGTACTGAGGGCATGCCCCACATTGTAGAGCGATTCAGGCTTCAATGAACAGAATCCACCGCCCCACTTTCGCCTCCAAGAAAGGGCTTCAAGCCGCGCCAACGCAAACTGGACAAGCGATTCAAGGTCGTTGCGGGTCAACCCCGATAATCCGTTTGTTCCCAGCAGTATCCAATTGGATTCTGCTCTTTATTAGCCCCACCTCTCCAAGGACGGAAGGCCGGTCCCGTGCGCACCATCGCCATCATCAATCAAAAAGGCGGATGTGGAAAAACCACCACCTCCATCAACCTCGCCGCCGTCATGGCACTCAAAGGCAAGCGAACGCTGCTTTTGGACATGGACCCCCAAAGCCATTGCGCCTTGGGCTTGGCCGTGCCCGACAACCAGATCGAGCGATCCACCGCCGACCTGCTGCGTCACGGCCCCGAAGGCGGCGTTCGCGTGGCCGATGTCACGTGGCAAATCAGCCGTGGACTCGACTTGGCCCCTTCATCCATGGCCTTGGCGGGCATTGAACAACAACTCGCCAACGCTCCGGACAAAGACCGCCGCCTCGAGCAAATATTGCACACCGTGCGCGACACCTACGACCTGTGCATCATCGATTGCCCGCCTGGCATCGGGTTGCTCACCTTCAACGCACTCCGCGCCGCCGACGAAGTTCTTATTCCGGTTGAAACCGGCTACTTCGCCATGCAAGGTGCCGTGCGACAAGAACAAACCATTGAAATGATGTCGCGCCGCGTCGGCCACCATGTGCGGTTCAAAGTGCTGCCCACCATGTACGACGTGCGCACCAAATTGGCCCGCGAAATTTTAGGCGAGCTTAAAAAACATTTTGGCGAGCGTGTGCTACCCATCGTCATCAACTTCAACAGCAAACTAAAAGAAGCCGCCAGCTTCGGACAACCCATCACCGAATACGATGCCGCCAGCCGTGGCATGCAAGACTTCGACGCCTTGGCCAATTGGCTTCTTGACAACCCCCCTGCGCCTCAAGGCACCTCAGAGAGCGCGTCTCAAGCCGCCACACCCCAAACCGCCGAAACCGCGGCAACGGCAAGCCCTTCAAACACCCCCGCCTTTGCCGATGCACCCACACGCACCGCGCCAACGGCACCCGACCCCGCAGCCCAACCCAACGTGCCGGTCATGAGCCGCGCCGCCGAGTTGGTCCAACGCGCCAAAGCCTTGTCATCGCGCAACAGCGAGCTCAACCAAAAAATTCGCAACGACAACGATCAGTCTGCCTATCGCCCTTTACCGCCTGCCCCTTCAGTGGCGCCCGACAACCTCACCACCCTCAAGCCGCTTCCCACACCGCAAGAAGCCGCCCAAGCAAGCCCCACGCCCACCGCCAAGCCGGTTGAAAAAGTCGCTCCGCCTGCTCCGGCCGAGCCCTCCCTCAAAGAAAAACTCGCAGCCCTCTACGGCGTGCGGCTCACTTCGCGTGGCGTTTTGTTTGTCCAACCCGACGAAGGCTCCGCCGATTCCTTTTCCATCGCAGGTGATTTCAACAACTGGAATCCTTCACAAACCCCCATGTCCAAAGATGAAAATCTTGGCGTGTGGCGAGCCTGCGTCAACGTGCCTGCCGGTCGCTATCGCTACCGCTTGGTTCGCGACGGCCAATGGGTGCAAGACCCCTTCAACAAAACCGTCGAAAGCAACCCTTTCGGCGAGCTCAACAACATTATCGAAATCGCAACCCCTGCACCCGCCGCAAAAGGCACCCTCCAAGCCGCGGCCCGCAAGGCCGACTAACCACTCACCGATCCATTCCCATTCGATCGATTCAACAAAAATCAACTCCAACAAAGGGCATTTTGCCCACAGTGGACCGCCATGGATGAACGCACCGACAACACGCTAGACGAGCTCGCTGGGCTTTTTTTAACACCCACGCCCCAGCCCCCTCACGCGCCAAGCCCCAACACTTCGGCATCTTCATCCCCCGAAGGCCCCAACACCTTCGATCAAGATCCAATTTCTGGGCCCGCCCCCATTAAATTACCGCCCAAAGTCGCGGCGCCACCTTCCTTCGGGCCCTCTTCTTTTAACACACCAAGCCTCGACACACCAAGCGATCCACTTCTGGATCTGCTCGCCGGCATCACCCCGCCCGACGACACACACGTCACCGATCCAGCTTCCTCGGCATCCGCCACCAACCCCGCCCTGCGCTGGACCGGCCACGACGAAATCGATCTCACCAACCCACCGCGCACCGCGGGTCCCGTGGTCGGCATCGCCCAAGCCGTCATCTTGGGCAACCTGCCCGGCATGGCGGGGCCTTGGCTCACCCAATACGCACAACTTTTAGCGCAAAATGAAATGCAAACCCACGCCGCCCCAGGCGCCGTGGCCATTTTGCATCTCGATGGCGATGAACTCGACCTCGAACTCATCGAGCCCGCCACCCGTCGCCCCATCGACCCAAACACCAGCAACCAAGACACCGACACAAACCAAACCGCCTCCCCGCCCGCACTGCGCGTGCCCCCCGGCGGTTTTGGCAACCGCGACCTCATCGACGTGCTCGATCAACTGTGCCGCACCGGGGCCACACCCGTACACACCGTTCTACTCAACGTCGATTCCGCCGCGCCCAATCTCGATCAACTGCTCGACATTCCCCACTGGACCCTCATCAGTGGCGCCGACGATGCCGCCATCGTCGCAGGTTACCGACTTATCAAGCGTCTACTCGACCACGACGACCCCCGCGTGCCTCACGCTCATGTGGGCCTCATGATCATGGGCAGCGAACAAGACGCCAGCCAACACGCTGCCGACAAACTTCACCAAGCCGTCGATAGTTTTCTCCACACCCCAATCGACTTGGTCGGCTTCCAAAAACAAATGATCCCTTCGCGATGCCGCACCTTGGGCACCTTTGGCAATCTTGCCCAAGTCTGGCCCCGCCTCACCGCATGGCTCAGCCAACTACAAGCTCCAGCAGCCATCACCACCGCCACAGCTCAGCCCACGGTCGCCACCGCCGCCGCGCCAACCCCCGCAACACCCACCGCCAACGCGACAGACGTTCACGACAACCACGCGCACGACGACACCGCCAACGAGCAAGCCGCACGCTTGGCCTCGGCCCACCGCGCCTTCCCCCCGCTCAAACGCCCCGTCAAAGTCAGCGCATCCCCCACGGCCCAGCCCGCGCTCCACGAAAACGCCGCCAGCACCAACAGTTTTGTTGATGCCGACATCGATGCCGACCCAACCATCGATCTTTTCGCCCTCATCGACACCGACCCGCGCGTCACCGCCAGCATTCCCGGCGGCCTAGCCCTCGAAGCCCGATGCCCCAGCCAACCGCAAACCCAACTTGCTCTCGACGCCGCAGGCGGCCTACACCTCTTGCATCGCCACGACTCTGCCCAAGGCGATCCCCCCACCCCGCGTGAAGCCATCGTCGAGCTCATCGCCGTGCGCACATGGGCACGGCAACACCGCCAACTCCTTCAACTCACCGAACGCGGCCGCCACTTCGATCCCAACGCCGACCCCACCCTGCACCTGTTCACCGACCGCGCCGACCTCAGCGTCGAACTCGTCTCCCGCTTGGGCAGCCTGCTCAAATTGCACCTGCTCCGCGACGTTACCGTGGGCGATCAACACACCTGGTTCTCCACCCCACTCAGCGCGTAAGGCGGCGAAGCCGCCGGGTGTGGGGTTTAGGACTTGGCTCTACCTCTTCTGGGTGCCTTTTTCACTCAGCCCTTTATCCACTCAGCCCCTTCGGTGCTGGGGCCCCGCCCCAGCCTATTGATCCATTTCCACCGTGTAGTTAGGACTTTCGCGCGTAATCGAAATATCGTGCGGGTGATTTTCTGCCAGTGTTGCGCCGCTGATTCGCACAAACCGCCCACGCTCACGCAGCGCCGCCACATCGGGGGTGCCGCAATAACCCATGCCCGCCCGCAAGCCGCCCACCATTTGATAAACAAATTCGCTCAACGGGCCACGGTAAGGCACACGGCCTTCCACCCCTTCGGGCACCAATTTGTCTTTTTTAACCACGCCTTTTTGGCTGTAACGGTCGGCACTTCCGGCCAACATCGCACCTTGGCTGCCCATGCCGCGATAGGTTTTGTAGCGCCGCCCGTGATGAATCACCAAGTCGCCAGGGCTTTCATCTAGCCCCGCAAACAAGCTACCCAACATCACCACACTGGCTCCCGCCGCCAACGCTTTGGTAATGTCGCCACTGTGCCGAATGCCGCCATCGGCAATCACCGGCACTCCCAAATCATTCGCAGCACGACACGCATTAAAAATGGCTGTCACCTGCGGAACCCCCACACCCGACACAATCCGTGTGGTGCAAATAGAGCCAGGCCCAATGCCCACTTTGATCGCATCGGCCCCCGCCGCAATCAAATCACGGGCGCCTTCTTCGGTGGCAATGTTGCCCGCCACAATTTCGATATCAAACTTGGCCTTGATGTCTCGCACCGTCTGGGCCACATTGGCACTGTGGCCATGCGCACTGTCCACGGTAATCACATCCACCTCGGCCTTCACCAATGCCTCCACCCGATCCAGCTGGTGTACGCCCACCGCGGCCCCCACCCGCAACCGGCCACGTTCATCGCGACACGCCAACGGAAACTGATCCTGCTTGGCAATGTCCCCCATCGTAATGAGGCCTGTCAAACAACCTTGGGCATCCAGCAACAGAAGTTTCTCCACCTTGTTGGTGTTCAAAATCTTCTCGGCTTTTTTCAGCGTGGTGTCTGGCCCTGCCGTCACCAGCCGGTCCTTGGTCATCACCTCGCGCACCGGCGTGTCGTCATCATTCAAAAACATCATGTCGCGGCGGGTCACAATGCCCACCACCTTGCCCCGGTTGGTGCCGTCCACCGTAATGGGCACGCCCGAAATATTGTGATCACGCATCAACGCCCGCACTTCCGACGACGGCGCATCAGGCGCCAGCGTCACCGGATCGGGAATCACCCCATTCGCCGAGCGTTTCACCTTCACCACCTCACGCACCTGATCTTCAATCGACAAATTCTTGTGAATCACCCCCAGCCCGCCTTGCTGAGCCAACGCAATGGCCAAAGCCGATTCCGTCACCGTATCCATCGGCGACGAAAGAATCGGGATATTAAGTGTGATTTTGCGGGTTAACCGCGATGAAACGTCCGTCTCATTGGGAACCACCTCGCTGTAGGCGGGGATCAACAGGACGTCATCAAAGGTAATGCCTTCTGAAACTATTTTCGCTTCCATGGACCATAAATACGGCCCGACCGCGACGCCGTCAACTCGCCCCCACCTCCCTTTTAACGAAAGCCCCTTCAGAGGCAGTGGCACCACGATATTCTTTAAAGAAACCGACTCCTCGAATCAATGGGCTCTCACATGAAACGCTGGCTCGAAAACCACACCCCGCCTCACGTCCAAACCGCAATCTACGCCATTCTCTACCTTGCCCTGCTTTGGGCAGGCACATGGTTTGCACTCTTTATTCGCGTGGGCGACGACAAAATTACCCTCATCTGGGTGCCCACCGGCATCACCTTGGGCGCCCTGCTAATCAACCCACGCCGCCAATGGCCCTTTCTTCTTGCAGGATCGGTCGGCATCTATGCCGCTTATGTCCATCTCTTGGACGTCTATCCCGAAACACCACTGCGCTATCTGATTTATTTCGGACTCATTGGCACTGTCGTCATGGGGCTCATCGCCGAACTTTTTTTACGATTTCGCGTCTCCATGCCTCTTTTCAGCAAAGCCAGTGACATCGTTTGGCTCGCGACTCTTCTTCTAGTCCTCTTGGCCTTGGGCGCATTGGCCTCAACCTTGGTCGAACATGAGCGCAATCCCATCGCTCACTTCTGGCACGCCATGCAACTTTGGTGGCTGTCCGATGTCTTGGGCGGCATGGTGGTGGTGCCACTTATTTTGACCCACTTGACACCTCCCGCCCTTCGCGACAACACACCCGCCCCCTCCACCACCCGCCCTTGGCACATGGTCGAAGCCAGCATCATTCTCATGGGCCTCATCGTCCTGTGTGTGGTGTTCGTCCGACTTCCCGACGTCGCCCAGTCGATCTTCGAACTGCCCACATTGGTGTTCATCTTTCTCATTTGGGCCGCCCTACGATTCAGCATGCGATTCAACACCACCGTGCTGGCCCTGCTCGCCGTTTTATTTTCAGTCGAGTTTGCCCGCGGCCTTGGCCCCTTTGCCCACGCCGTCACCCGCGAAACCATTCACCTTAGCGCCGTTTCTGTGCAAGTTTATTTGCTGGTCGCCTGTGTGGCCATGCTCATTCTCGCCACCGTGGTTAATGAACGAAGCCGAGCCCTGGCCGACGTACGTTTTCGTGACGCCCGCTTTAACGCCATCGCCAGCGCCCTGCGCCCCGCCATTTTCATGACCACATGGCCCGAGCGTAAAATGCTCTATGCCAGCCCCGCATTTCACAAAATCACCGGCATCACCACCGATCAAGCCATAGGCCAAACCAGTATTCTTCGCACCCTCGTCCACCCCGACGACCAACCCATCCTCGAAGCCTCCGAGGCCGTCTTCAACGCCACCGCCACCGACGAGGCCATGTTTCGCATTGTGCGGCCCGATGGCGAAGAACGCTGGCTATGGGCCATCACCGCCGCCATCACCAACAGCAACCACGACAACAGCGATAACACCGCGCACCCCACCCACCTCGTCGGCAGCCTCGAAGACATCACCGAACGTCGCCGCGCCCGAAGCGATCGCCGCGCCCTCGAAGAACAACTGCGCGAATCTCAAAAAATGGAAACCCTGGGCCAACTTGCCAGCGGCGTGGCCCACGATTTCAACAACCTGCTTGCCGTCATCTCCGCCCACACCGACTTGGTCGAAGAAGAAGTCGGCACCCACCCCGTCGTTCAAAACTCACTGCGTGCCGTTCACGAAGCCATCGACCACGCCTCAGGCGTGTCACGCTCATTGCTCACCTTCAGCAGCAACACCCCCACACCCCATCGCCGCTGCAACACCGCCGCCATCATCGAGCAAGCCCACCGCATGCTCGCCCGCACCCTGCCTGCCACCACCCAGCTTACTTTCAACATCTCACCCCAACTTCCCCCACTGTTCGCCGATCCTGTTCAAATCCAACAGGTTTTGGTCAACCTCATTTTAAACGCCCACGACGCACTGCCTCACGCCAAAGGAAAAATCACCGTCACCGCCCACACCGCGCCCCTCCCCGACAACCTTCTTCACGATCAAAACAAAAAAAACCAAAGCGATCACAACACCCCTTGGATTTTGCTCGCCATCACCGACACCGGCATCGGCATGCCCCCTGATGTTCTCAACCGCGTCTTCGAACCCTTTTACACCACCCGAGGCGAGCAAGGCGGCACCGGCCTGGGCCTATCGGTGGTGCGTCGCATCATCAACGACCACAGTGGCCACATCGACGTTAAAAGCATCCCCAACACCGGCACCACCTTTCACGTGTGGCTTCCCAGCACCACCGCCGGCGACACATCCCCTTCCGGCACCACCACCCAAAACACGCCTTTACCTCCGGCATCAGGCCACATCCTGCTTGCCGAAGACGAGCCTCAAATCCGAGCCATTCTTGCAGGCGCCCTCGAAGACACCGGCTACACCGTGGTGCAAGTCAGCGACGGCAACGCACTGCTTCACGCATTTGAAAACGCAGCCGCAAGCGCCACGCCCTTCGATTTACTTCTCACCGACATCGACATGCCCTGTCGTTCAGGCCTCGACAGCCTGCGTCAACTGCGGCAGCAAGGACACCAACTCCCCGCCATTCTCATCAGCGGAAGTGTCGATCTCAAGATCGACCCCCGTCGCGAAGGCGATACCACACTGGTCAACAAACCCTTCAACATCGCCGAACTTTGCCAACTGGTTCGCGAGCGCCAACACCATGCCGCATCCAAGCCCGTTCATCCCCCCCAAAAAGACTCTGCGAATCACAACCATGAATAACCCCCACACCACCCTTCGCCTGCTTCTGGTCGACGACCACACCCTCGTACGCGAAGCCTTACGCACACGCCTAGACGCCGAAATCGACCTGCAAGTCGTTGGCTCAGTGGCCAACGCCGACGACGCCATTCGCACCGCCCGCGAACACCAACCCGACATCGTCATCATGGACATCGACATGCCCGGTCGACTGTCCTTTGATGCGGCTCGTGACATTTGCTCTGAACGCCCCGAAACCCACTTGGTCTTCCTCAGCAGCTTCACCCACGACCGCTACATCCAAGACGCCCTCAAAGCCAAAGCCATCGCCTATCTCACCAAAGATGAACCCCCCGCCACACTCATCAGTGCCCTGCGCGGCGCCGCACGCGGCATCGCCTACTTTTCTCCTGCTGTGCGCAAGCGACTGGTGATTGGCAAAGGCGCCCGCATCACCCTTCAAGGCGCCAGCGACACCCCCACCCGAATCAGCACCCTCACCAACCGCGAGCTCGAAATGCTTCGCTATCTCGCACGCGGTATGAGCAAAAAAGAAATCGCCCAAACCATTGGCCGCAGCTACAACACCGTCGACAGCCACTGCGAAAAACTCATGAAAAAACTCGACATCCACGACCGCGTCGAACTCGCCCGCTTCGCCATCCGCGAAGGACTCGCCGAGGCGTAGGGGGTAGCAAGTAGCAGTTAGCAATTAGCAATTAGCTGTTAGCAAGAAAATCGAAGGGGCCGAGGGGCTGAGTGAAAAGGCAATCCAGAAAATGGCCGAGCGATCAACATAGGTATTCACAGATTTCGCCCCCCCGTCATTCCCATCTGCATCTTGCTAACTGCTAATTGCTAAATCCTAACTGCTCCCCCCCCCCAATATTGCCGCCAACAGCCTAATTCCATTGGTTTCCCAAGCCTTCGCGATTAAACTAGTCACTTCATCGCGTCTTTTTGCTGTTTTTTGTTTGTTCTCTAAAGGCCCCCCATGCTTTCAACACAACACCGCCTTTCTGCTTACGCCCTTGCCACTGCCGCGTTAAGCCTCTTGCTCACGCTTCCTGCGGTGGCCCAACCCCGCCTTGAGCTCAATCAAATTCTGGTCGGCTCACTCGACCAACCCCGCGCACGGGCCATCTTGCGCGACACCTCAGGCAACGTGCTCGACGCCCCAGGCCTCGACATCCTTGGCGGCTCAGGCACCACCTACACCGTCGAAGGGTTTTACGACACCGGCGCAGGCACCATCCTCTTGGGCCCCACCACCGCCGCCAACTTTGGCCTGGGCACCGTGCCGGGCGCCACCTTCGCCGATGTCGGCGTCGGCGGACTCGACTTCTTCGACATCTCCGACACGATCGACATTCAACTCGCCGACTACGACAACAGCCGCTACGCACAACTCGACAACCCCGCCACCTTCAACAGCGTTTACAACCACCCCTTTTCCGGTGTTCGCGCCGCCGTCGGCCCGCGCGGCGACCATGCCGTGGGCGCCGACGTCGACCCCATCGACCAAATCATCAACGCCACCAGCGAGTTCAATGTCTTCGGCACCCCGTTGATGAAAGACAAGCTCGCCGTCTTCGACAACCGTGGCCTCAACGCATTGTTTGAAACCCCCGGCAACGACCCCAAGGCCATCCGCGACTTCACCAGCCTCATCAACCTCGACGGCGGCCTCGACAACCTTCAAAACCTCCAACTCAAAACCTTCATCTACGACTCTCCCAACGCTGCATCGCCGCGTCCCCCCGCCGCCGACCAACCCGCCATTCCGGTTTTCGACGCCAAAATCAAAACCGACTACGCCGACTTTTCCAACCTCACCACCACCACCGGCGGCGCCCCGCCCGCCTTGGCCCACAACCCCTTTGTCGGCCCCGCCCCAGCCCTCGCCGATGAAAACCCAAACGATGGCGGCCAAAACCTCCCCGGCATCACCATCACCCAAGGTGGCGTCACCACCGAAACCAGCTGGCTCTACGACACCGGCGCCGCCGCCAGCATTTGGTCGCAAGCCATCGCCCAACAACACGGCGTGTTTTACTCCTCCGAACCCGGCAAAGGCCTAGGCAGCAACAACCCCACCTTGGTTGACGCCAACGGCAACGAACTGGGCAACGACGACCTCCCCCAATTTCAACTTCAAATTGGCGGCGTGGGCGGCACCCTCAACATCGCCGGATTCTTCGTCGAAGAACTCATCGTCCCCGCCTTTCGCGACGACGGCCATGGCGGTGAAGAACAATTCGACATGGTCTTCAAAGACGCCCCACTACTCATCGCCGACATCTCCATCGACGCCACCCCCGACGACCTCACCGACACTCAAACCTTCACCCTCGAAGGCGTTTTGGGCATGAACACCTTTGCCCCCAGCCTGTTTTTAAGCGGCCTAAGCCTCGACCCCAGCGCCCTAGGCAGCCTCCCCACCCTCAACAGCAACTTCGACCTCTTCGCCTTCGACGAACCCACCGGCGACGTCCTGCTCAAATTCAACCCCGACCTCGTCACCATTCCCGAACCCACCGCCGGACTCCTCTTGGCCAGCCTATCACTCATCCTTTTAAAAAGACGAAAAGGCTAACAAATTCGTTCCTTCATGCCCTTGCGTTTTCGTGTTCTACCTTGAATTTGTAAAACCGCGAGCAGCCACCGCTATAAACAATCTCAAACCAGCCTCGCGACTCGCCCTTTAACCATTTCAAAAACGCTCTCTTCTGCATTCAACATCTCCGCCCGCCCCACAAGCTCTTTCGCGCACACCAACCCCACCTCCAATGCCACGCGTGCAAACGTCACATCTTTTTCACGCCCCGCCACCAGTTTCGACAAAATCAAATCGTGGGGTTCTAAGCACCAAGCCGTCGCCCCCCGGGTTCCCTCGCTTTGCAGCGCAACCAGCCGACCCTCCCACCCCATAGGCAACACCGCCGTTTTTAACCCCACCCCGTGGGCGTAGTAACCAAACGTCGAATGAAACGGCGACATTTCCCCAATCGAACCATCAATCAAATCA
>JAZGFZ010000045.1:0-7858 GCA_036480015.1 Algisphaera sp.
GCAGACGGTTGGCCACAAGGCGAACTCATCCACACCCTGCCTGGCACATTGACCAACGTGACTGTGATTCAATGCCGGGGCGAATCGGTTGATCGGCGGGGTCAAAAACGCCAACTTCCTGCACGCGTTTGGCGACCCGTCGACCCCACAGGCTACAACGCTTGGGCTTCAGGGCAGCCGCTGATTTTAAAAGGGGCGGTGGACAACCACCGTGATTTGGTGATGCCGCAAGCGACTTACCGAGCCGATCGCGATTTGACCCGAGAAGGTTACTTGGGGGATTTGCTAAATCAGCAAAAAGGGTTGCTGTCGGCCATGAGCGCCGTGGACGAAAGTGTGATGGCCCGGCATTTTGCATTGCTTACTTTTTTTGACGCCTTGCCACCGCCCAACGTTCGACGAACCCAGCGTCCACACGATGTGTTGGTGGCCCGTGGTGTAACCGGCCCCATGACCGACCTGACCCCGCTATTGCACGGCCGACGGTTAATCGTGTTGGGCCATTTGAAAAGCAGTCCACTTCCTGTGCCACTTACGCTAGACGGGGAAACCCCGCCCAGCGAGGGCTGGACGTTTGTGCGAATGATTTATGATTACTAGCCGCCCCCCGAGCATTATCCCATGCCCCCAATGATTCAAACCGTTAACTTGACCAAGCGCTATGGCGATCTGATGGCGCTGTCGAATCTCAACCTCACCATTGAGGCGGGGCAGTGCTTTGGTTTCATTGGGCCCAATGGCGCGGGAAAAACCACCAGCATTAAAATTTTGGCCACGTTGCTTAAGCCCACGTGGGGTGAAGCGCGAGTGGATGGGCTTTCAGTGGGGCCTGTTAATGCTCGGCAGGTGCGATCGATCATTGGCTATGTGCCTGATTATTTTGGCAGCTATGACGACATGGTGGTCAAGGAATATCTGGGGTTTTTTGCGGCAAGTTATGGCATTGTGGGGGAGCAGCGCAAACAGGTGATCGGCGATGTGCTTGATCTCACCGATTTGGCGTACAAAGTGGATGCCGAGGTGAACAGTTTGTCGCGCGGCATGCAGCAGCGGCTGAGTGTTGCCCGGGTGCTGCTGCACGACCCCAAGGTGTTGTTGCTCGATGAGCCTGCAAGCGGGCTGGATCCACGGGCCCGCATTGAAATGCGGGAGCTTTTAAAAGAGCTGCATCTCATGGGCAAAACCATTTTGATTAGCTCGCACATTTTGCTGGAACTGGCCGAATTGTGTGATGTGGTGGGCATTATTGAACAAGGGGAACTGAAATTCACGGGCACCATGGATGATCTTTTGACGCGGGCCAAGCAGGCCGGTGGCGAGGCCGCCGTGCTGACCGTGGCCGTGGCGGGCCGCACCGCTCAAGCCGCGGCGGCCATTCAAGCATTGCCGGGTGTGATCGCGGTGGAACCTAAAAATGGCCACTTGCGGGTGAGCGTCACCCCTTCCCAAGCCCCCAAGGCCATTGCTCCGGCCGCGATGATTGCAAAAACCCTTGTTGAAGGTGGATTTTCACTCACCCGGCTCGATGAAGAGCAAGTCAACCTCGAAACCGCGTTCATGCGGCTGACAAAAGGACTGGTGCAGTGATTGGGTGCAGTTTAAAAGTTGTTTCACAGGGGCGTATGAGGCTGCATGGGGGTTAGAGCATCAAAAAAACGAATTGTGCACGTTTTTTTTTTACCACATCGACACACCTATGCGGAGTCTGGTTATGATCGACCCGTGTTCAAGGTGTAAGCGATAGGCCTTGTTACCGGGGATGGTTTTTCATTCGGCATTTGAGCCGAAAACATTACAGAGGTTTGTCATGATTCGGTCGAATTTGAAACGTAACGTGATTTTGGGCCTGCTTGTATTGGCCCCCCTTGCAGGCCTTGCGGGCTGCGGTGTAACCGACAAAGCCTATTACTCTTTGTGGGAAAAATTTGGCTACGAAAAGCGGGATCTTTTGGTTTCGCAAGTCACCGACGCTCGCGAGCAACAAGAAGAAACCCGCGAACAGTTTTCCAGCGCGTTGGAGGAGTTTCGGGCAACCTTCAACAGCAAAGAAGGCAAGCTAAGCAAGGCTTACGATGCACTGAAAAGCAATTACGACGATTGTCAAGCCGAGGCCGATGCTCTAAAAGAAGAAATCACCAAGGTGAAAGACATTTCGACCGACCTGTTCACCGAGTGGGACAGCGAGATCGAAACACAAACCAATGCCAGCTACAAAAAGAGCATGGCCACGCAAAAAACGGCGACCGTAAAATCGTACAACGCCATGGTGTCCAAAATGGATGAAGCCGCGGCCACCATGGAGCCTGTGCTGCAAGCTTTTAATGAGCGTGTGTTGCTTCTAAAAAGCTCGATGAATGCTCAAGCACTTGCGTCATTGCAAGAAAACGCAGACGAATTGGTGGGCGACATTGAAGGTTTGATTTCTGAAATGAACAAAAGCATTAAAGAAGCCGACGCCTTTATCGCGGAGATGGGCGGAGAATAAATCTTTCTGGGGGGAAAGAAGAAGGGGGGGGGGGGAGGAGCCCGGGTTCGTTTGGCCTAGGCATCAAGTGACGTTCGTCTTGTGAAGGCGACGTTCTGTTTGGAGTGGATTGAAGTGCAGGCCATGGGTTTGCGCTTAAATTGAGAGAAAGCGATTGGATTATGGATAAGTGTGCAACGAATGTGTCGGTTTTGACCGACGGTGTTTCTTCAGGTGTTTGGTTTGAGCCGCTAGAAAGTCGACAGTTGATGTCGGCGGTTCAAATTTTTGCCGCTGGATCTTTTGGTAGCGAACAACTCCAGCTTTCAGTCAAAGGGGCGGTGGTAAAGACCTTCAATAACTTGGGCAACGGGGCCGACCTCGGTGAGTTTGTCACCCTCAACCACCAAACCGCCCAAACGGTGACGGCTTCAGACATTCGACTGTCGTTTATCAATGACTTTTACGACGAAGCACGCGACATCGACTGGAATGTCACCGTGGATGCCATTGCCATTGATGGCGAACGGTATGAAACGGAGTCGCCTGACGTGTTTTCAACCGGGACCTTTCGTCCTCAGGATGAAATTGTAAACGGCTATGGTCGCGGCGACACCTTGCACACCAACGGTTACTTTCAATATGCCGATCCAGCGGTGGGAACCGATGGCTCCACCATTCGTGTGTTTGCCGCCGGCGAAATAGGCACCGAACGCATTGGCCTGCAAATCGATGGTGCGACGGTTAAAACATGGGACGGTTTGGGAACCACCATCGACACAGGTGTTTTTACGACACGCACATTTGAAACCAATGCGCCTGTGACCGCCAACCAAGTTCGGGTGGCGTTTTTGAACGACACGTACGATGAGGCCAGAGGCATTGATTCCAATGTTCAAATTGATGCCATTGAAGTGGATGGTGTGCGGTATGAAAGTGAATCGCTGAAGACTTTTTCGACAGCGACGTATCGTGTGCAAGATGAGTTTGTGGATGGTTATGGCCGTGGCGACACCCTGCATGCGAACGGTTATTTTCAATACAGCACCGACGCGGTGGTTCGGCCTGGGCGTATTCAATTTGTCAATCGTGACTATCGCGTGAATGAGGCGGATGGTGGGGTTACCTTCCAGCTAGAACGACTTGGTGGGGTCGATGGAGCCGTTTCTGCAAATGCGGTCACGGTTGAAGAGTCGGCTTCGGCAGGATCGGATTTCACTGGGTTTAGCGGGCCCGTGACTTTTGCCAATGGCCAAAGCACAGCAACGTTGTTTATTCCTATTGCCAACGACACCTTGGTCGAGGGCAATGAGTCGTTCTCGGTGTCGTTGAATGCTGCAGGGGGGGGAGCCGGTTTGGGGGCCCCACGCACCCGCCGGGTAAACATTACAGACGATGACACGGTGGCTGTGGGCAATGGCCTTTTGGGTGAGTATTTCCGAAGGCGTACGCTTAACGACGTGTTGATGCGCCGCACCGATGCGACGGTTAATTTTAATTGGAACACCGGATCGCCCTCGCCGTTGGTGCCCACCGACAACTTCGCGGTGCGTTGGTCGGGCCAAATTGAGCCGCCTAGCACCGGCACATACACCTTTCGCACCTCCACGGATCAAGGCGTTCGTCTTCGGGTGAACGGTCAGTTAATCATTGATGAATGGACCGAGCATCCACGCACCTCGCACACGGGGCAAATAACCCTTCAGGCAGGCCAGCGGGTTGACCTTGTGATGGAGTATTTTGAAGCCACGGGTGTTGCGGCCGCGCAGCTCTTTTGGAGCTCACCTACGCAAACCGAGCAGATTGTGCCCACCAATGTACTTTTTAGCCCTGAGCCTGAGCCGGTGATTCCGGCTCCGCGTCTTAGGGGCGAAACGTTACTTGAGAACATTAATGATCCGACCAGTTTTGACTTTGCTCCCGATGGAACAGCTTATATTTTGACCCAGCAGGGTGAGGTGTGGCAATACCGTAATGGGAACACGGGGGCAACACCCTTTGTCGATTTGTCGGACAAGGTGAACAATGTGGCCGACCGTGGGGGATTGGCCATTGCCCTACACCCCAACTTCGCGCAAAACCATTATGTGTATGTGGCCTACACGTATGATCCGCCCGAAACAGCTGGACGCACCGGCAATGCGGGGCCTGATGGAGAGGGCAATCGTCCGGCACGTCTTTCGCGTTTTACGGCCGATCGGGCCACGGGCTTTGCCAGTGTGGTTGCGGGCTCAGAAGTGGTGATTCTTGGTAAAAACTCCACATGGGCCAACACCAGCCATCCCGAGTTGGATTCGACCAACAATTTTGACATTGCCCCGTCGGGTTTTGATGCCCAAGGCAATTCCATTCGTGATTACATCGCCACCGACAGTCATTCGCACACCATCGCCGCGTTGGAATTTGGACTCGATGGAAGTCTTTATGTGTCGATTGGTGATGGCACGTCGTATGGTGCGGCGGACCGCCGGGCCAGTCGGGTGCAAGATATTGACAACCTTTCAGGCAAACTTTTACGCATCAATCCGTTGACGGGAGAAGGCTACGCCAACAACCCGTTTTACGATGGCGATGCAGGCAGCAACCGGTCGAAGGTGTACGCCTCTGGTCTGCGCAATCCTTTCCGCATATCTGTGAATCCTGCCAATGGCCAGGTCTACATTGGCGATGTGGGTTGGGCTTACTGGGAAGAAATCAACAAGGTTGATGTGGGCGGCGGCAACAATTTTGGTTGGCCGTATTACGAAGGTGCCGAAAACGGCGTGAACTTGCCCACGGGAGCCTACGAAGATTTGCCCGAGGCCTTGGCCTTTTATGCCAGCAATCCGAATGTGACCGTGCCGATTTACACCCGTTCACACGCCGACGGGGCCCAAGCCCTTGCATTGGGTGATTTTTACACGGGGACACGCTATCCGGGTCTCGAAAACACGTTGTTTTTCTCTGATTTTGTTGAAGGCAAATTGCAAGCCGCGTTCTTGGCACCTGATGGAACACTGGATCGGGTGGAGCAGGTGAGCGAAAACATTGGGTTTCTTTCGACCGTGAAAGTAGGCCCCGATGGTTACTTGTATTACACCGACCGCTTTGGCTTGAAGTTTGGACGAATTGTTCCGGCTTGATTGGCTTTCTTGATTAAGAGTTTGATTTAATATGTTGGGTTACGCTTGCGGTCTGGTACGATTTAAAAAGACCGCAAGCAAATGCTCAAATAATGCGTGGAGAGATTGATTACGGGCGTTCTGCCCTTCCTTATTATTGCAAAAATTTTGTTTTTGCATTGCACAGAAAGTGTTGTGTCTTATATGACTCCGTTAGAAAACAAAAAGAAAACGCTTGGTCTCCCTTTCTTTAAGCCCTCCACAGGATCGCTTGTGAAGGCCGTGTTTGAACCTTTGGAACAACGACAATTGATGTCGACGGTTCAAATTTTTGCCGCAGGCAATGTGGGGGCAGAGCAAATTGATCTGTCCATTGGTGGTGCGGTGGTAAAACACTTCGGCAACCTAGGAAGTGGAGCCGATGCGGGGCGCTTTGTCACGCTGAGTCATACGGTGAATGGTCCTTTGGCCGCCTCCGATGTACGTGTTTCTTTTGTAAACGACTTTTACGATGAAGCCCGTGACATTGATCACAACGTGCGTATTGATGCCATCGCCATTGATGGTGTGTTTTACCAGTCAGAATCGCCAGACACCTTCTCCACGGGAACCTATCGGCCGCAAGATGAAATTGTCCCCGGTTTTGGCCGAGGTGACATGCTGCACACCAATGGTTATTTTCAATATTCAGGCTCAACACCACCGGTCGATCCCGGAACCGGTTCGGTGGTGAAGGTGTTTGCTGCGGGCGAAGCAGGGCAAGAACAAATCGCATTGCAAATTGACGGCTCGACCGTGAAGACTTGGGGCGGCTTGGGAACAGGCGCCGATGCAGGCCAATTTGTGACCAAAAGCTACACCTCGGCCGCCACCCTGACCCCGGGGCAAGTGCGTGTTGCGTTTGTGAATGATGCCTTTGATGCCACGCGCAATGTGGATTACAACGCGCGTGTGGATGCCATTGAAATTGATGGTGTTCGTTATGAAAGCGAATCGTCCAATACCTTTTCCACCGGCACGTGGTTGCCAGCGGATGAATTTACGGCAGGTTTTGGTCGTGGAGACACGTTGCACACCAACGGCTATTTTGAATATGGAGCATCAACACAGCCGCGTCGTGCGGGCCGCATTCAATGGGTGGACCGAACCTACCGCGTGAATGAATCGGCAGGTCAAGTAGATATCCAAATTCAACGGGTCGACGGAACCGACGGTGAAGTGTCGGCGAATTTCGTGATGATTAACGAGACCGCCACCCCCGGCCAGGACTTCACGGCACCTTCAGGAACCGTGAAGTTTCGCAATGGGCAAAGTACGGCGACGGTGACCATTCCCATTCTTGACGATGCATTGATAGAAGGCGATGAAAGCTTTTCGGTTTCTTTAAGCGCTGCCAATGGTGGGGCCGTGCTGGGGGCCCCCCGCACACGACGTGTGGAGATCACAGACAACGAAACGCAGGTGTTGGGCAATGGCTTGCTGGGCGAGTACTTCCGCCGCCGTGATTTCTCTGACTTGGTCGTGCGGCGCAATGATGCCATTGTTAATTTTGAATGGGGTACGGGTTCGCCGTCACCATTGCTCCCTGCGGATCGCTTTGCGGTGCGATGGTCAGGGCAAGTGTTGCCACCCACCACAGAAACCTATACCTTTCGCACACACAGCGATGAAGGGGTTCGGCTGTGGGTTAATGGACAACTGGTGATTGACAAATTCGTTAATCAAACCGCGCGGTCACACACGGCCCAAGTGGCTTTGCAAGCAGGGCAAAAAGCGGACATTGTTCTGGAATATTATGAACACTTGGGTGACGCGACCGCCCGACTGTTTTGGAGCACCCCCACCCGAACCGAATCCATTATTCCCAAAGCGGTTCTTTTTAGCCCCGATGCAGAACCGGTGATTCCACCGGCCCAATTCAAGGAAGAAGTGCTTCTTACAGGATTGCAAAATCCGACAGATGTTGCTTTTACGCCCGATGGCACAGCCTATCTTTTGTCGAAAGAAGGTTACATTCAGGTTTATCGCAACGGCGAGCTGAGCGCCACTCGATTTGTTGATATTTCGGGCATTGTCAATAAACGCGGTGACCGTGGCGGCATCAGCATTGCGGTGCACCCTGATTTTGCAAACAAACCTTACGTTTACATGGCGTATACCTATGAACCGCCTGAAGCCCAATCACACACGGGATTGGCCGGCCCCGATGGGGGCGGCAATCGGGCAGCTCGCGTCTCACGTTTTACCGCTGACGCAGCCACAGGATTTACCACGGCCGTACCGGGTTCAGAAG
>JAZGFZ010000046.1:0-7691 GCA_036480015.1 Algisphaera sp.
AGAATGCGGCGTTGAAGCTCGGTTTCTAATTCAGGGTCTCGCCCCAATGGCTGCCAATAGGTGTTGCTGACGTCTTGTTCAGTTGGATTACGCGGCTCGACGTTGCGATCGCTGAAAACAGCTCCGCGTACACGGCCGTTGAGTCGTCGTCCGGGAATTTGATGGCTTTCAAGTTGCACTTCAATGGCCATGAGTCGGGCGGTGGCATGGGCATCGCGGGTGTTGCGAGATGCCAAAGGGGCCAGCGGATTGGCGGGTTTGGCGGGCTTGGTATTTTTGAACAAAGGCATGAAGGTGACGGTGACTGTGCGCCGCAGGTCGTTGAGGGTTGAGTGCAGGGCTTTGTGGGAGGTGGTGTTGTCGGGTTTCCAAGGTTCAAAAAGTGTGGGCGAGCCTTGGGGGCGGGTGGTGAGAACACCAAAGCGAAAGTCGGAGCGGTCGATGCGGAAACCTGCGTGGCGCAGGGCTTCGACGGCGGCTTCGAATGTGGCTGCGTAGCGATGGGGGGCGACGGCCACGGTGCTTGAGGCGGTGGCAGGCGTTTTGGGCGGGGCGCTTGTGCAGCCTCCCATGCCGCTTGCGGCAAGGGTGACGGTGAGTGTGGCGATTAAAAGAGAGGTGCGGGACACTGTGGCAGTGTAAAGGGCGTGAGGAAGCTGTGAGACGTTTGCCTGAATGAAAAACTTTATTTAGTAGCTGTTGCGCTTGCGCAAGGCGACCCCGCTCCACGGCAGCGTGGCAAGCAGTTGGGCCGCGCTGGAGCCGGTGCGGCCTTCGCCATAGGGGTGAACAAGGCTTTGCGTGTCTAAAGACAAGGCTTCGGTGAGGGCCGAGGCGACGTCGCCCAAGCCATAGCCACAGCTGATGACCGAGGCGGGGGTTTCTCGCCCGCCTTGGCGCGGGCCGATGTTGACGGCGGGAATACCGCACACTGCGGCTTCAATAAGGCCCGCCGAGGAATTGCCCACGATCGCGTGGGCTCCTTTTAGTAAGGCAAGGAAGCGATCGCGTGGAAGATGGTCGATTGTTTCAATGTTTGCCGCGCGTAAGGCGCGGTGGATGCCTTCGCAGCCAGGGTCGGCATTGGGGGTTAGCACCAAGCGGCGATGGTGGGCGGTGGCGTTCAGGGTGGCGGCCATGCGTGCTTGTTCGGTGTCGTTGTCATCGCCCACGGGGTGCTGCAAAACAATGAGTTCGGGTGCGTCATGGGCAGGGGCAATGGAGGCGATGATGTCCACGGCAGGGGAGCCCACGGTGTGAATACGCGTGAGGTCTTCTCCCATTTGGGCCAATCGTTGGGCGCTTTGCACGGTGG
Organism: Algisphaera sp.; assembly: GCA_036480015.1. GTDB lineage: Bacteria > Planctomycetota > Phycisphaerae > Phycisphaerales > Phycisphaeraceae > Algisphaera. Next base: position 1,316 of record JAZGFZ010000046.1, read on the forward strand.
CGGGCAGGTGCAAGTGGGCCAATTTGCTGATGGCATGGCGCAGTGATTCATCGGCAACGCCTTCGGCGCGGTCGCCACCATGCAGGTGTGCCACATGCCAGCCGCCCACGGCGGCGGCGGATGCGGCGGCAAAGGCTTCGATGCGGTCGCCCAACACCACCACCCAGTCGGGGTTGAGGGTTGCGAAAGCCTGTGCAAAACCGCTAATGCCGCGTCCCAGCGAAGCGGCATCGGCGATGCGCCCGGTGACGCCAGCTTCTTGCATGGGCACACGATCGGCAAGGGGAAAGGCGATGTCGCAAAGGGTGTTGGTGCTGAGGTGCAACCCCGCTGCAATCACTTTGAGTGTGAGCGCGGGGTGCGCGTCAACCCCGCGCATCACGGTTTCGAGCAAGCCGTATTCGGCTCGGGTGCCGGTGACAATGGCGACGGTGCGAAGATCGGGCATAGACAAAACAGGGTGTCAAACAAAAAGAAACGTGGGGCGACAACGTACAAGAGGGCGTGATGATCTTGACCCAATCTTGACCCAATCTTGACCCAGTCTGGTGCAGCGTCAAGCCTCATTTCTTGGGTAACGCGTTGAGCCCGTTTGCGAATTCAGCCTACCGCAGGCGGAACCCGCACCGTTTGCCCAAAAGGCTTAACCCCAAGATTAAGGCTTGACGGTGCACTAGCCCACGGCGCGAACGGATTTGGCTTTGCGATCTGCTTCTTCACGTTGAAGTTTCAAGGTGGCTTCTGCCACAATCAAATCGGCAGGGCCGTCGATGTCCACCACTTCGCCGGGCTGGGTGAGAATGGCCCGGCGATCGGTGCCCAAAAAAGCGTGGGGTTGGGCGGGGTCAATGGCAAACAGGCTTTCACGGGTGACGGCAATCACGCCGCCATCAAGTTGATACACCGGCGGGAGATCTTGTCGCCGGTAAATGGTGTTGGGTTCCCAGTCTTCGAGTTGGTCGCTGTCTTCACCGGCGAGTGATTTCATCCAATACGGATGGTTTTTGCCCGAGGGACACAAGCTTTGCACGCTGTCGCAGCCGGTGTCGGTAAGCTTTTGAAGTGCTCGCTCGCTGAGGTCGTCTGGTCGCACAGGCACATTGCCATAAAGGATGAGCACACGGCTGTGGCTGCTGATGATGGAGGTCACGGCATGGCGCACCGCGCCATCCACGGCGGCGGTGTCGTGGGCAAATTCGTAGGGGCGCATGACCACTTCGGCCCCGGCGGCGCGACCAATCTCTGCGAGCTCGTTGCCGTCGGTGGATAAAAGCACCCGGTCCACCGACGGGGTGTTGAAGGCGTGTTCAAGAGTCCATTGCAGGCAAGGTTTGCCCGCCACGGGACGTTGGTTTTTAAGCGGAAGGCCCTTGCTGCCAGCGCGGGCGAGGATGACGGCGAGACTGCTCATGCGTAAAAACCGTGGAGGAGAAATGCGAGGTGGGCCGAGGTGGGGGAACAAACGGCACGGGGAAAGTTCAGGGCGGCGGGAGCTAAAAAAGTGCTGCCCTAGGAGGGTCCATTAGCCTACAGGCATGAACTCAGAAAAGCACGCATGGCGATTGTATTTGTGAAAAAACGCGATGGAGTGCAAACGCTCAACGCTTCTTCAAGAATTATCGGCCAGCCTCACGCGCTGCCCGCAACGCTGTTTTTTCGGAGGGTCCACCAATCCAAGCAATGGCGGCACACGGGCGATTCATCGGTCGAATAACGGCTTAGCGGCGTGTTAGACACGCGTGACCACAGTTCACTTAATGTTGCGTCGCGAAGGTTGCCCAGCGATGCGCGGGCTTGCCAGTCTTGGGCGCACAGCGTGACTTCGCCGGTGGCACGCACATGCAAACGGCGTTTCATTTGTCCGGGGGCAGGTTCAATCCACGGGGGATCCATGGGTACGGGATTGAGGTCGGGCATGAGGGCATGGTCGCCCGTGCCGCCACGCGGGGCTCGCTCGACCAAGGCGTGGCCCACCACTTGCATCCAGCGATTGAAAAACGTTTCAAGGTCAACAAGGTTGTCGGCGGTTTTAATGAGCCTTGGAATCACCCAAGGCAAGCCCACGGGCCGCGAATCCGCGCGGCCTGCTGCGCTGCGGGCGTCAAACAAGCCTTGCATACGTGTCAAAACCTCTTTAAAGCAATCCACTCCCATGAGGTGTTCATAGGTGGCGGCAGTGTCGGCATGAAGGTTCACGCTCACAATGTCTAGCGGCAAGGCGATCAGTGCAGCGTCAACGGATGAATCGCCCAGCAAATCGGTGGACACGTGCAAGCCTGCGGCCCCTGCATCATGCGTGGCGTTCACGAGATCAGAAAAATCAGGGTGCAGCGTGGGATCGCCCAAGCCTCCGAACGTGACCAAGCGGCCCTCTAGCTGAGCGACAACGCAGCGGGCAAGTTTTGAATCCATGTCCACGTCAGGAATGTCGGCGTGAAATTGCGGCGCGATGGGGCCCACGGCGAGTCGCCGGGTGGTGAGTTCAACAACGATTTCGGGGGGCAAGGTGTCAAAGGTGTCGGGCAAGGCGGGGCCTTGGGCCGCGCGGGCGGTGGCGGCTATTTCAACGGCATCGGCTTGCGCAAAACGTGGCCCCAAGGTTTGGGCCACTGTGTGAAGCCGCCTCTTTGCTTCAGGCGTGTCGAAAATAAAACGCTGGGCGGTGTCGCGCAATTCGGCCGCAATAGGCAAATTGACTTCGCGCCCAATGGGGTCAATCGCAGGTCGCGTGGGCTGATAGGCCAGCGTGCCGCCAAAGGTGGCTTGGTTTTTGGCCATGGATTCCAAAATGGATCGGGCCATGACCAACGCACCCAAACCTGGCGGAGATTGCGTGAAGGTCATGCGATAGGCCTGAGGCGCCGACAAATGCAGTTCTAAAAGCTTGCCTGCAAGCACGGGGTCAAAGGCGCACCAGTCGCCCCCCACCAACACGGCGGCATGGGCGTCATGCTCAACCAAAGCCGCCAAAAGCGGCGCCGCGGGCAACAGTTCATCCCAGCACGTGGTGCTTGCCAAGCCCGCACGCCAAGAGCCTGTGGCCCATTTTCGAGCGGAAGTCAGCCGGGCGGTGGCTTCATTGCCTGCGGCGTCAGCGTGGGCAAAGCGATGCACGGCAACGCCGCCCGTCACATCGGCGTCATTAAATTCAGGCGGAGTTTCAGGCGGATGCACCACCACCACGGCGTGGGCGCCCGGCACCCGAACGGCTCGACGCAAGGTGTGAACAAGAGGCGATTCGCTCGCAAGGGTTTCAGCATGGCGCTTATGTCCCAGTCGGCCCACACGCGGGTCATGCACCACCAACACCACTGTTTTAAGGGCTTTGTCGCTCATACAGGCAGCTCCGCAAGGCCTAAGACGTCGGCATAACGCTCGTGCAATCTTGCATGGGCGGCGGTCATTAACGACGTGGCCTCATCACACGCTTGCACAATGCCATCAATGTTGACGGCATCGCGTTTAAGCTGGCCACCCACTTTGTCCATGGGGTGATCGTGGTTTGTTCGAGCCAAAACACGGTCGGCCCGGGCCCGGCGAAACGCCCCCACCGTGTTAAGCCAATTGACCAAGTCAAAAGCCACTTTTAAATCGCCTTCCACACGGCTGCGTTTGGCATCCAGTTTTTCAAACAACCGATCCAATCGCCCACGATCGCGCTGGGTGATGGCATCTTGCATGCGTTTGATAATGTCTAGGCTTTCACGTGACATCTCTCTTAAAGCGTCTATCTCATCGCGACGTGCGGCAATTTGCGTGTTGACACCGCTTAAGCGATCGGGGTTTAGCTCGCGTGTGGCCACAGGCAACGGCGGCACGTCTTGCGTGGCGTGTTGGGCCAATGCTTCCGCCAGCGTTATTGCGGTGGTGTGAGCCTTGGGCATGCCGCCTTCGGTGGCGTCCAATGTGGTGCGCCCCGCTTGGTCGTCTTTCGCGAAATCACGCTCAAACTGTTGAAGATAGGTGGCCATTTGTTCGTCGGTAAAAATGGGCCGGCCGTGAATGTCTTTGGCGCGACGCAAATAAGCACGCATACGCATAATGCGCTGCCATTCCATCATTTCAAGCGTGTTAAACGCACCCAATTCACATTCCCACACTTTGTGAACCGCCGTGCCGGGTGCGTAATACAGTCCATCACTAAAGCCTAAATCTTGCCCAATGAGAACCACGGGGTCGCACCCCAAATGACGAGCCAAGTAATACGACAAGTGCGCCACCGTGGAACCCGAAGGAATGGAACGGCGTTTCACGGCCATGCCGCCATGGGCAGGATTGCCCAACGCCAAGTCGCAAAACGTGCTGGCCAAGGTGCGCACCGGACCGGGAAAAGCATCCAAAATGGCGGCGTTGGCCTTGGGCTCGGCCACCAGTGTCACGTCGGGCAATTCGGGCAAGCCTTCGTAAAAACGTGCGCAAATGGGCGAGTAATCCAATGCGGTGACGTAGTCGGGGCGAATCCCACGGTCGAGCAAAGGACGCAATGCCGTTTGCACCGCAATGAGCACCACCTTTCGACGTATCGCAGGGTCGCGCAGCAAGTCGACATTTTTCACCAAGCTGGGGCCCGCCCCCACACACACCGCCACATGACCTTGGGCCGCATTAAAAAGATCGTCGGTGGTGGCGCCTGCGGCATACACCCCCAAATTGTCGAACGCATTGCGGCAGGTGCGGGCGGCATTGACAAAAGCAGTGGCCACATTGGTGCGAAAGCCCGCAATCACATCACTCAACGTTTGACCAAATGCCGCAATGTCGTCTGCGGCGCGGCGACGGCTTGCTGGCGGGGTCACCAGCTTGGTGCCCTGCGTGAGCGACGCGGTAAAGCGTTCGGTGGCGGATACCACGGCGGCCAAATCAACCGTTTCGGCATCGCCGCACAAAAGCACCACCGAGGCCTCTGTCCACAACGCACTTAAATCGCGACGCTCCAGCACCGCTCGCAACAGGGCCAAGTCAGGTTCATAAATAAGAAGCAGTCCCTCGCCCGCCAGCTTTGGAAGCACCTCTTGTGCGGCATGCCCCAAACCCAAGCCCAGCAATGTCACACACGCGGCTTGTTCAAAATCCACCGACTCCAACAACGTGTGAGCCTCGGCCACCGGGTCGTAACGACTGGCCAGCGACACGGGTGGGGCATCGGTGTCCGCAGCTGGAACAAGCGTGGCGGTGAGCGTCTCAGAGTCGGTGCGGGCCGCCTCCCACTGCAATACGGCAGGGGTTTGGCTACGCAGCCGTGCAGCCAGTTCGGCATAGCGCGGCTCCAAGGCGGCAAGGTTGCGCGATAAAATTTCACCCGCCGGGGGCATCGGCGTGAACGTGGGATCAGACATAGGCGTATTTTATTATCGGAAGACACCCCCTTTGTTCGACAAACACGGCCCCGCACCTTTTTTGCCCAACCCTTTCTTTACCTCGTCCTTTTTTTCGAAATTCCCCATGAACATGCTGTTTGAAAACCCTTGGATGCTTGTTGTTGGCTTGCTGGCCATTGCTGCGGTGCTGCGATGGGTGGGCGTGCGATCCAGCCGCCCTCCTTTGGTTTTAGGATCTTACGGCGTGCTTCTGCTGGCCGTGGGTTTGGTGGCAGCCGCCCAATGGGTGAACACTGCACGTGAACAAATTGAAGCGCAAACCAAAGCCATGCTGGCCTCTGCCGAGTCTGCCGGCACTGGCGGCGCCACCCACGGTGCCGCCCCACCCCTGACGGATTTTTTCGCCGAAACGGTGTTCTTGGAGCGCGCCGATGGCAGCCCTTGGGAAACCTTGACCCCTGCCGATTTAACCCGCGATCTCAAACGCCATCGCGTACGCGGGCATCTGCTGCGCGATGTGAAAGTCACCTTGGATCCGCACGTTAAGACTCGTGGTGTGGTGAATATGCGTGTTTCTAGCAGGGTGGGCGAAGGATACCCCGCAGCCACCACTTGGGAAATGGGCTGGACACGCACGCCCAAAGGCTGGCGTATCGACCGCGTACGCTGGCCGCGTTTGGGGCAAAACGAACCTTCGCCCGGTCTGTACCGCTAGTGCGACGTCAAGCCTTAATCGTAACCGTTCACGCTTTTCTAAAAGCGTATTTGCGTTGACGTGCAATGGGCAAGTCATCTTGGGCAAGAGATTTTACGCCAAGACGCCAAGACGCCAAGGAAGACAAGAAAGCCAACAAGAACACTTTTGCTCTTTGGCATGCGTGCGATATTCAGTGCCAGGTGGAGAGGCTCTTTTTGAAGTGACACGTAAGATAATCGCGACGCCTTACAGCCGTTTCTTCAAGCAAAGGCGTTTGGGCGAATCGGAGGCTGAGCGAAAAGATTAAGAAGCCTCGGGTTTATTCCCTGCCTTTCTTGGCGCCTCCGCGTCTTGGCGTCTT
>JAZGFZ010000047.1:0-16452 GCA_036480015.1 Algisphaera sp.
TTTCGACCGATTTAAAGCAGTGAGTTGTGAATGACACTCGCTTCTAGACGGGTAACCATTCACGGTTTTTTGACCACCCTCCTTGAAGCCAATGCCTACGTCGAAAAACATCAAAGCAGAACACGAAGTCGCGAAGGCACAAAGGCAAGAAGAAAGCAAACAACTGTTTACTGATTTACAAGAGGATGCTTGTGGATAACGTAAAGAAAATTGAACCGCCAAGGGGGCAAGTGAGGGAGCCAAGGAAGGCAAAAAAGAAAATTAAAAACGTTATTTTTCAGCCTTGGTGTGCGTGAGAAAGTTAAGCCAAGGCGATTGAGAATCGCCCTTCGGAAAGCGTCTCTGGAGCCCGACAGTCTCTGCCTTCCTTGGCGTTCTTGGCGACTTGGTTTGCTCATGCTCCACTCTCCTTCGTGCCTTTGTGCCTTCGTGTTCGCCTTGAGATTTTAATACTGTGAACGGCTACCTAGACGGTATCCATTTGATCCAACATGCGCTGCATGTAGCGTAGGGCGTTGAGTTCGCCAATCACGGTGTCGGTGTCAATGGGGTCGCTGGCAAAGTGCTTCGAGAGTTGCTGAAGGTGATCGTCGCGCCGCTCTTGGGCTTGTTGGCGTAGTCGCTCGACTTCGGCGCTGTCTTGCTGGTGCATGGCGGTTTCCAATGCTTCGCGCACTTCCATGACCTCCATGAGCAGGGCAGGGGGGGGCGATCCACCATCGGCAACCGACACGCCATGACGGGCCAAAAGCACGCGGGCTCGTTTTCCAGGGTCGCTTAGTGCGCGGTGGGCGCCGGTGATGGCGGCGGTGCGGTCGGCGGCGTCGGCTTGGTCGAGGGGGTCGGTGAAACGGTCGGGGTGGTGAGCCGCGGCCGCTTGTAAATAAGCGGCTTCTAGGGTGCCGGGGTCTAAATCGAATTGGGCGGGGAGGTTGAGTTGGTCGAATGCATCCATGATGTGTGCAGGTTAAAGCATCTTGCGGTTACTGGGTTTGTTACCCTGTTGAGGACAATTTGATGTTTCTGGTTTTTGATTCGCAGTCCCCTTGATTTTTCTGGAGTGTTTTATGTCTTTGCCTTCTGACGACCCTCTTGCTCGCTTGCGGGCCGATTATTGGCGTGGCAATGTGCGCCTCATGGTGGTGCTTCTTTCTATCTGGGCTGCGGTGGGATTGGGCGCGGGTGTGTTGTTTGCAGGGTGGCTTAACCAGTACACGATTTTGGGAGGCATTCCGCTGGGGTTTTGGTTTGCCCAGCAGGGCAGCATTATTGTGTTTGTGCTTTTGATTTTTATATATGCCGTGCTGAGCAACCGTCGGGATCGACTTTTTCACAAGGCCGCCAAGCAGCTTAAAAAAGGGGGTGACGCTTGAACATGCTTTCTTCTATGCCGTTGTTGACGTTGGCTTCTGATGGCGCTGCGGCAGAAACGTTGATGGGTGTGCCACGCATTCGTTTTTTCATTTATGTGTTTGTGGGCGCTACGTTTTCGCTTTACCTGGCCATTGCGTGGTTGAGCCGCGTGAGTACGACCAAAGGATTTTATGTGGCAGGTCAGGGCGTGCCCGCCATTGCCAACGGCATGGCCACCGGGGCGGATTGGATGTCGGCGGCGTCGTTTATTTCAATGGCGGGGTTGATTTCGACCATGGGTTTTGCGGGGGGCGTTTATCTGATGGGGTGGACGGGCGGCTATGTGTTGTTGGCGCTGATGTTGGCGCCGTATTTGCGCAAGTTCGGCCGATTCACCGTGCCCGATTTTATTGGTGATCGTTATGAGTCCACGCCGGCGCGGTTGGTGGCGGTGGTGTGCGCTATTTTTGTGAGCTTCACCTATGTGGTGGGGCAAATGAAGGGCGTGGGGGTGGTGTTTTCTCGCTTTTTGGAAGTGCCGTTGGAAGTGGGCGTGTTCATTGGCATGGCGGTGGTTTTTTTCTATGCCACGGTGGGTGGCATGAAGGGCATCACGTGGACACAGGTGGCGCAATACTGGGTGTTGATTACTGCGTTTTTGGTTCCCGCTGTGGCGATTAGCATCAAGCTCACGGGTCAACCGATTCCACAGTTGGGGCTGGGGTCGCAGGTGCTTGAATCGGTGGACCCGGCGCGACCTTTTTTGCTCGACAAGTTGAATCAAATCAATCATGACTTTGGGTTTGCGTCATACACCGACACCGACACGATGCCCAAATGGAACACACGCAATGTGTTTTGCGTGTGCTTGGCCTTGATGGCAGGCACGGCGGGTTTACCGCACGTGATTATTCGGTTTTTCACGGTGAAGACCGTGCGCGCGGCCCGTTGGTCGGGTTTTTGGGCCATTCTGTTTATCTCGTTGTTGTATCTCACGGCGCCTGCCATGGCGGCTTTTGCCCGGTATTACATGGTGGATGGGGCTGCGGGACTCAATGGGCGCACGGCGACCGAGTTGCCGGATTGGTATCACAGTTGGTCCAGTTCGGGGCTGATTCAGTGGGTTGATTTCAATGGCAACGGCACGGTGCAGCTGACGGCCAATGCCTCGGGTGTGCCCACGGCCCAAGGGCTTGCGCCCAATGAAATAATGCAGGTCAGTGGGTTGCCGAGTGAACTGCGAAATGCACTGGTGGCGGATCCGGCGGCATGGGTTGCCACGCACATCGATGCCGCGTCGGCCAAAGCGCAGTTGCTGGCCAGTGGCGCGGCGGATCAACCTGACAAAGACATCATTGTGTTGGCGTCGCCCGAGATGGCGGGTTTGGCAGATTGGATCATTGCGTTTATGGCCGCAGGCGGCTTGGCGGCGGCGCTGTCCACGGCGTCGGGTTTGATGTTGGTGATTTCATCGTCGGTGGCTCACGACTTGTACTACCGCGTGTTGAATCCGCAGGCCAGTGAAGCGGCGCGTTTGCGTGTGGGTCGCATTGTGATTGGTGTGGCGGTGTTGATCGCGGGTTACTTTGGCATTAACCCGCCGGGTTTTGTGGGCGAGGTGGTGGCCTTTGCCTTTGGCTTGGCGGCGGCGTCGTTTTTTCCTGCGATTGTGCTGGGTATTTTCAGCAAGCGGGTGGGCACGGTACCTGCCGTGGCGGGCATGTTGGTGGGCATTGGGTTCACCACGTTTTATATTCTCACCCAAACGGGTCATAAAATTATTGGCCCCGATGTGGCGACGGCGTTTTTTGGAGCTCCAGGAACGTGGTTGCGTGAACCTTGGTTCTTGGGCATTAACGCCCAAGGCATTGGCACCATTGGCATGGCGATGAACTTTGTGGTGACCTTGGCACTCACGCCGTTTTGCGCCGCGCCATCACCCAAAGTACAGGCCATGATTGATGAAATTCGCGAGCCTGAAGACGAATCGCTTGCGGAGAATGTGGCGGTGGCAGAACACTAGTACGCCGTCAAGCCTTAACCTTGGGGTTAAGCGTCTTAGGAAAACAATCGGGCAAACGGTGCGGGCTCCGCCCGCGGTAGGCTGGATTCGCAAGCGAGCTCAACGTGTTACCCTCGTTTTTAGGCTTGACACTGGACTAAACATGCTCTTTGAAACCGATTATCCCGGAGCGGTGGCTGCCTTTAAAGGTGAAGCCGCTTTCACCCTTGATGTTGCGGTGTCACGTTTTCATCATGTGCTAAGCCAGCTTGATGATGAGCAGGTGTGGGCACGGCCTCACGCGGGGATGCGTGCGGTGGGCCATGGGGTGCTGCATGTGAGCGAGCATTTAACCCAGTGGATTACGGTGGGGTGTGATCCCGATCGTTCAGACCGTGTGACGGATGACGATCGAAAGGATCTTGCAGAGCATGCCTCGTGTGGGGAATGGACCACCGCGAAGCTTGCCGAGCATTTGGATTCAGCGGTTGCCCATGCCAAGGCGGTTCTTGCAGGGCTTAACAAAGATCACTTGCTTGAGGCTCGTAAAATTTGCGGACCTGAGGTTGAGGTAACCGGCATGGGGGCGGTGTGGCACAGTGTGGCCCACGTGCAGGCCCATGCCCAAGAGGCGGTGTATGCCGCGCGACTCCTGCTTGGCGATGCGTGGCGTAGTCGTGAGGTGTAATGAGGGGCTGAGTGAAAGACAGGGGAGAGGGGGAATAGCAATTAGCCGTTAGCAAATAGCGGTTAGCGAGATGCAGGCGGGAATGACGGGACGAGGGTCGCGACATTTTTGGACGCTTGCGTTGATCGCTCGGCCACTTTCGAAGGGTCTTTTCAGTTAGTCACTCACCCCCTTCGTCCAGCGGCAAGGCATGAGCATTGACTTGGGGGGGGATGGCGCCTCAAACCCTGCGAATGGTTGTCTTTGACAGAGGCGTTATGCCTTTGGGCGTTTGTTGTATCGCTTGGGTTTGCCCTTGCCACCTGCGAAGGGAGCAGGAGCGAGGGAGTGGCTGTTTTCGCCATGCTTGCTTTTAACGCCGGAGCCGGGTTTGCCTGCGGGTTTGAACTTGGCCTTTTTAAACGGCTTGGCTTGGGTGGAGCCAGAGGCTGATCCAGAACCGGCGGGCTTGAAGGAGCCTTTGTTTTTGCCTGCGGGTTTGAATTTCGACTTGCCTTTGGGCGCGGGGCTGGAGGTGGATGGAGAGGCAAACTTGGGTTTGCCTTGGGCGTCGCGGGGGACTTTCTTTTTAGGGGCAAACTTGGCTTTAAAGCGTGGTTTGTCATCGAATGCTGGGGCAGGTGGAGATGCAGTGCGGGGGCTATGGTGAGACGGTTTGGGGGTGTGAGCGGGGGTGCGGTGCGGACGTTTCACCGGTGGTCCGTGGGACTCGCCACGGTGGTCGTTGCTGCGAATGCGTAGCGGTTTGCCCAGCACGGTGGTGCGCTGCAAAATCTCAAACATGTCTTTGGGCATGCCCGCAGGAAGTTCAACGGTGCTGTGTGAATCGAAAATACGAATGCCGCCAATGTCTTGGCCGTCGAGGCCGGTTTCATTGGCGATGGCGCCCACGAGGTGACCTGCGTGGACGCCATCGGTGCGGCCCACGGCCACGCGGTAGGTTTCACTGCGGCCGCCCATGGGGTTGCGTCCGGCTGGGCGAGCGTGATCGCGCGGTCGGTCACGCTCAGGGCGTGGTGAGCGGTCTCGGTTAAATCGGTCAGATCGTTCGGGCCGATCAGAACGCGTGGTGGGGCGGGCGGGCGCACTGGCGGGTGAATCGCTTCCGCCGGTGGTGGCTCGCATGGCAGGGCCTACGAGAAAGGCTGCGACGTCGAGGGGGTCGCGGCCGGTTTCTTCGCAAATGGTTTCGATAAAGCTGCGAAGGCCTGCGGGTTCGTCGGGTTTGCGTTTAAGACGCTCTTTGAACTTGTCCGCAAAGCGATCGAGTTGCAGGGCGTGGATGTCTTGTGGGCTGGGAAGATCCATCTTTTCGATGGGGTGGCCGGTGGCACGTTCGATGTTTTTAAGCAAGTGCCGTTGGCGGTTCTCAACAAAAAGAATGGCGTTGCCGGTGCGGCCTGCTCGGCCTGTGCGACCAATGCGGTGAATATAGGCTTCGGTGTCGACGGGCACGTCGTAGTTAAAAACGTGCGTGATGCTTTTGACGTCGAGGCCGCGGGCGGCGACATCGGTGGCGACCACAAGTTTGAGGCGACCGTTGCGCAGGGCGTCGATGGTGCGCTCACGCTGGTTTTGAGCCACATCGCCTGACAATGCGGCGGCGGGGAAGCCTGCGTCTTCGAGGCCGCGGGCAAGCTCGGCGGTGGCGGCGCGGGTGCGCACAAACACAATGGCGGTGTCGACGGGTTCGTGAGCGAGCAGGCGGCACAGCGCGTCAAATTTGGTGGCGCCTTGCGCTCGCCAGTAGCGTTGGCGAACGGTGTCGGCGGTTTTGGAGCCGCCTTTGATTTGGATACGCTGGGGGTTTTGGAGCTGCTTTTCGGCGATTTTTTGAATTTCGCGTGGCATGGTGGCAGAAAACAGGGCCACTTGGCGACCGGGCGGGGTTTCGCTGAGCACCCATTCCACGTCGTCGACAAACCCCATGCGAAGCATTTCGTCGGCTTCATCAAGCACGAGCGTGCGAATGTTTTTCACGTTCAAGGTGCCACGTCGCATGTGGTCCATGATGCGGCCGGGGGTGCCCACGACAATGTCGACGCCGCGTTGAAGCGGGAGGGCTTGGCCACGGAAATCGGCTCCACCATAAACGGACAAGACGCGAATTTGTTTGAGATTGCGGGCGTAATTGGCGAAAGCGTCGGCCACTTGAATGGCCAATTCGCGGGTGGGCGCAAGCACGAGGGTGGTGGGGCCTTTGCCTCGGGGGGTGCCTTGCGCGGCGTCGTCGGCGAGCTGAGCGAGGATGGGCAGTGCAAAAGCTGCGGTTTTGCCCGTGCCGGTTTGGGCTTGGCCAATGACATCACGGCCGTCGAGCAAGAAGGGGATGATGGCCGCTTGAATGGGCGAAGGTTCGACGTAGCCGTCTTGGGCAAGGGCCGAGAGAATGGGCTTGGGCAAGGCCAAGTCGGTGAAAAGAACCTGGTCGGGATTGGCGGGTTTGTCAGGTTTGTCGGTCTTGGAGACCTTCGGTGCGGCCTCTGTGGAGTCTGTGGAGTCTGGCGTGGAGTCTGGCGTGGAGTCTGGCGTGGAGTCAGACGCGGCGCCGCTTTCAGGCGGAGTCTCATTAGACAGCGTCTCAGAAGGCGTCTCAGAGGGAGCGTCAGCCGTGGACTGGGGGACAGAATGGGCCGCCGCGTCCCTTTCGGGGGCGGGGGTGTCGGTGGGATCTAAAGTCATTGTGGGTCGCCGGGAACAGGGGGGGAGCACCACATCTTACCCGATTTTGCGGTTTTTTGTGTTTTAACTGTCTTGAAACGTCTTGAATCGTCTTGAATGGACTACTCCGCCTCTTTGCGGGTGGGTAACGCTTCAAGTCGCGAGGTGACCGTCGCGGCCTCGGGTTTGGCGGTCAATAGCACCACGCCATCGCTGTCTACGGAGGCCAGTCCCAAGCAACAGAGTGCGTTGAGGGCGGCGTCTTGTTCCGCTTGTTTTTTGTTGTTGGCCCAAGCCGATTCAAAACGCCGGTTATTTATTTCGATACACACTTCAAAAGCTTTGGCGTGGTCGGGGCCTTTGGTATCCAGCAAGACATAAACAGCATTGTGAGAAGGGAAGTAACGCTGGGACAATTGTTGAAGAGCGCTTTTGAAGTTTTGCTGGTGGGCAGAGTTTGCTGCTTCTTCAATGAGGGGGTTTAAGTGTTTGAGAATGAAACCGCGAGCCACGTCAACGCCGCCATCGAGGTAGAGCGCCGCGATGATGGATTCGAAAACGGCGGCGGCCACACTTTCGGGCAATTGGGGGCGGTTGTTCATGCCTTTGCCCAAGCTCAGAAGTTCATCAAGCTTGATGGCGCGTGTGATTTGGGCGCATGTTCGACGCGACACCACCGTTGATTTGATTTTGGTCAAATCGCCTTCGAGTAAATCGGGATAGCTGAGGTAAAGCTCTTCGCAAACGACAGAGCCAAGAATGGCATCGCCCAGAAATTCCATGCGCTCGTTGGACTTCAGGCGGTGATCGGCCAGCGATGCATGCGTGAGCGCTTCACGCAGCAGGGCTTCATCTTGAAACAGGTACCCCAAAATGCTTTGGGCGTCTTGGGGTGTGGGTGTGGGCATGGGCGGCAGGGGGGAAGGGTGAAGGTTGGCGGTCTAAACGGCTTTGCCGAATGAACCTGAATCAATCTATCTGAGTATTATGGGCGGTTACACTTCTGTCAATCGAAAATGGGCCAGCCCATGACATGAGGTGATTGCAATATTGCCTTTGTTTTAGAACCCTTGCTTTTTTCATTGAATTTAACAACACGGTTGCCTTTCTTATGATTTTGCCCCTGCGTGCTGCCACCTTGATTGCTGGAATGTTGTTTTCGACGTCGGTTTGCTCTGAGACGGTTGAGGCGCAAGCCCCCTCTGAGACACAAGCCCTTTCAGTCGGGGGTGGAATTCGTATTCCCGATGTTGAAGCCGCCATCATGCCTTTGGCGGAGGTGCGGGTGGGCATGATCGGCTACGGCAAGTCGGTTTTTGCCGGTACGGCGATTGAAACATTTCCGGTGGTGGTGCGCAGTGTGGTGAGCGATTCATCGGCCCGGCGAGGCACCATTTGGGTGGAGTGCACCGATGCACGCATGCAGCACAGCGGCCCAGTGCAGGGCATGTCGGGTTCACCGATTTATTTGTGGGACGACGATGCAGCAGACACGACAGACGCGGTGCGGGTGGATGGTGAAGGCGGTCGTTTGGTGGGCGCCTTTGCATTTGGTTACAGCAACGTGAACGTGTGTTTGGTGGGCGTGCAGCCCATTGAGTACATGCGTGAAGTGGGCGCCAATGCGGTGGCGGCCGAAGACCGTGTCGCGCAGTCGCTCGACCGTGCGGCGCAGACGCCGCGCCGTGTGGGGCAAACTGCATTGGCTCGCACCTTTGCGGCATTAACCACCATGGCGGATGAGGCAGAAGGTGAGCGGGGGGCGTCTGGTTTGTTACGTCATGAAACCCGGTCGCTTCGTGCGCTCAATCGGGTGTTGGGTTTGGATGTGAACAAGGCGAACAACGCGCATGAAACGTTTGCGTCACGCTCGCAAGCCCAAGATCAAATCCAATCGCCCCAGCCGTTGGGGCTGCCTGTGGGTGTGGGCTCAGCTCAAGCGGCCCGTTGGCTGGCCCCCGTGTTGGCGCCCGCTGGGTTGGTGGCCCGATCGGGCGCGACGCCACATGGTGCGGTCTCATTGATTGCCGGGACGCCGCCTTCGAATGTGGATGGTGAAGCGACGCAATTGGAACCTGGCAGTGTGATGAGCATCCCCCTGGCGTGGGGTGATTTGGATCTCAACGCATCGGGCACCGTGACCGAAGTGCGGCCCGATGGCACGGTGTTGGCATTTGGTCACGCCATGGACGCGGTGGGTGACACGCGGCTGCCCATGGCCACGGGCTACACGCACTTTGTGGTGTCGCGTATTTCCACCAGTTTCAAGCAGGCATCAAGCTTGCAATTGGTGGGCACTATTTTTCGAGATGAACAATCGGCGGTGGCCGGGCGGCCCTTGCCTCCAGGCATTGACTTGGACGATCCGAATGCCGCTGTTTTTGGGTCCGCGCCGGTGTCGGTGCATATTGAACACCCGAGTCAGCCTGCCCGTGATTACAACTTTCATGTGGTGGATGATCCGATGATGACCAGTGGGGTGCTGGCAGCGGTGATCATCAATGCCGCCAATGCGGTGCAAGATTTTCCGTTGGAGCACACGCTTCGGTTAACGGGCGAATTGCATTTTTCAGGCGATCGCACGTTGTCGCTTGATGTCACCTTGCCCGATGGCGGGGCCCGCGGGTTGGCCTATGCGATTTTGCCTTATGTGGGGGCCATGATGCAAAATCAATTTGAGCCCTTGAAGTTGAAAGGCGCGGAACTTTCGGTGGTGGTGGAAGATCAATTGAAGTTTGCTGAAATTGAATCTGCCACATTGGATCGCGGCGTGGCCCGGGCGGGTGAAACCCTTCGGGTGGATGTTCGGCTGGCGTTGTATCACGCAGCTTCTGTGACGCGGTCGGTTGAATTGATTTTGCCACCAGATCTTCCGGCAGGTGAATATGAATTGATGGTGACCGATGCCTACAGCCACGCGGATCGGCTGCTGATGTCGCGTCCAGATTTAATGAATGTTCACAATGTGGATGCGTTGTTTACCACGGTGAAAGCGATGGCCGTCATTAGCGACAAAACCCTTTTTGTAGCCCTTGCCCGACCTGAAATGGGGCTGGCGGTGGGCGATCGGCCGTTGCCATCGTTGCCCAAAAGCCGAGCGTCAGTCATGGTCTCTGCTCCCACGACGCGGGTGGCCGCTTACCCTCGCTTTGTGAATGCTCATGTGGACTTTGATCAAGTCATTTCCGGAGATCTTGTTTTGCCTTTGATTGTTGAGCCTTCGCCGTAGCAGGTGAAGGTGTTTTATCTGTTTTGTCCCTGTTACTTGCCCTAAACTTTTCGACCTACTTTTACTTATTTGTTTGGCGTTTGACGCCCGCGATCGGATAACCGTGTATGCCGCAGACTTCTTTTCAATCTCTTGGACGCAGCGTTCGCTCTTTCTACCTCCCCTTGGGGGTTGCGGCACTGGGGCTTGCCTCGCTTGGCTTGTGGGTTTCACCGGCCCTTGCCGTGCAACCTCAGCGGTTTGAACACAGCACCGAAAGCGATTTTTCTGAGGGCACGTTTGAAGGCACGGTGGTGACCAACTTGGGCGACCTGAAATTGGCCGCCGACACCCAGGCCGTGGGCGAGCTGCCAGAAGAGGTTGCGTTTGTGTACGACATGGCCACCGTCGAGGGTGTGACCTACATTGCCGCAGGGCCCGAGGGCCGTGTGTTGGCGTGGCAAAACGATGCATGGCAAGAGGTGCAGGCGTTTGAAGACGCGCAGGTGTTTGCCTTGACGGTGGTGGAAGGCCAGTTGATGGCCGCGATCAGTGGCGAAGCGTCTGAAGTGCGTGTGTTTGACGGATTGTCTGGCGAGCGGGGCGGGCAAGATGCCGATCAAGAAGCCGGTCAAGAAGAAGGTGACGCGGCTTCAAGTCTTTACGCAAGCTTGCCCGACGACGTGCTGTATGTGTGGGACATGCTCCCCATGCCCACCGGACTGGTGTTGGCCACGGGACCCGAAGGCAAAATCTTTTTTGTAGACAACGCCCCAAGCAGTGAAGCCAAAGTGAGCGAAGTGCTCGACACCGCCCAAGCCCATGTGCTTTGTCTTGCGGCGGGCCGTGGCCCGTGGGAAGACCATGTGTTCGCAGGCACCGACACCGATGGCCTGATTTACCGCATTGACGCCGAAGGCACCCCTTTTATTGTTTATGACGCAGCCGAGCCCGAAGTGTCTGCGCTGGTGATGGCTGGTGATGGCACGTTGTATGCCGGCACGGCCGATGTTGAAGAAGTCATGCCCGGGCGCATGGAAGGGGCCGTTGAAGAAGAGGCCGGGCGTCCTGATGAGCTAGAGGAGGGTGAGCCAAAAGAAGGGGAAGAAGGGGAAGGTGCCCGTGGGATGGATGGCGATGAGGTGGAGGCTGACGAGGAGTTGGTGGGGCCGCCAGCCGCGGGCCGTGCAGATGAAAAACCAGAAGACGCTGATTTGCAAGACGACGTTGCTTCTGAAACAGAAGAGCAAGAAGCCGAAGAGCAAGAAGCAGAAGATCAAGAAGAATCCAACATGGCCGTGGCCGAGCCTGATTACGATGCCTTGCGTGATGAAGTGAGCCGTCGCCTTGCCGTTGCGGCAGAGTCGGGGGCCATGCCGTCTGGAACGGCGACGGGCACGGAGCGGGCCACCCATGCCGCCCGCGAAAATGCGTCTTCGAGCGACGGCGACGATGCCGATGGCAACGCGGTTTATCGCATCGACCCTCAGGGATTTGTGAGCGAAATTTTCCGCGAATCGGTCATGGTGTTTGCGCTGGCACTCACCGACGACGACAGCTCGGTTTGGGTGGCCACAGGTGATGAAGGGCAGCTTTACCGTGTGGACCCCGCCGCAGGTGAAACCACCGTGTTGGTTGACTTGGACGCCAAAGAACTGCTCGCTTTGTCGCAAGATGCTGCGGGTGACGTGTGGGTGGCCACCGCCAATCCCGCGTCACTCATGCGTTTGGGACGCGGCCAAGCAGAAGAAGGCACCTATGTGAGTCAAACCCTTGATGCCCAGCAAGTCAGCCTGTGGGGCACCTTGCGAATTCATGCCGTGCTGCCTGACGCGGCTCAAATTTCTGTTGCGTTTCGTTCGGGCAACGTGGCCGATCCAGAAATTGGCGAAGGGGCTGGCTGGTCTGATTGGACCGCCCCTCAGAGTCTTGAGCAGGATGCAGCATTTGGGCCTCAGCCGTTTGAGACCAAGGTGATGGCTCCGCCCGCACGGTTTTTGCAATATCGCTTGACGCTTCGAAATGACGATCAAGAGAGCGACGCTCAAGCAGCGGTCACGGGGCTTTCAATTGCTTATGTGATGCCCAATCTGGCCCCTCAAATGACTTCACTTAAGGCCACCTACCCCGACTTCCCAGGGGTGGATGAGCCAGCCTCACCCACCATGGCCGTGGAATGGGACGCGAATGATCCCAATGAAGATCGGCTGACTTACACGCTGGAGCACCGACCTGCGGTGGCTGCGAGCACGAAAGAGACTCAAAGTCCGTGGCTTACCCTTGCCCAAGACCAAACCGACACTAGCTTTGAATGGGACACCCGCCGGGTGCCCGACGGTTACCACGACCTGCGGGTGAAGGTTGGCGACGGCTTAGACAACCCCGGCGACATGGCCCGCAAGGCCGCTCGACGGGCCGATCCGGTGTTGGTGGACAACACGCCGCCGGTGATTGAAGACCTTCAAATTGTCGTTTCTGGACGCACTGCGACGGTGAAGGCCGTTGCAGTGGATGCGTTAAGTCCTTTGCATTCGGTGGCCTACCGGGTGGACAACGCTGACGATGAAAGCCCACTGCTGCCTGACGATTTGATCTACGACTCGACACGCGAGGCGTGGTCGATTAACCTGTCAGACCTTTCCCCGGGGCCCCACATGCTCAGCGTGCGGGTGACCGACCTCCGTGGAAACCGAACCTTTGCCTCTCGCCGCTTCGATGTGAAGCCTTGATGGTGTTGAGGTTGCGTTGAATTGTATTGCCGCCGATCGAGACGGATCTCGATGGTGTACCCCGCTGCCGATGCCCGTTAAGGTCTTGGCTGAACCTGTTTTTAACCCCCGCTTTCGGAGCGTTGACCGATGTCCACCCACTATCCCAAACGTCGCAGCCTCATCAAGCGTGCCCGCAAATTCGGTTTTCGTGCTCGCATGAAAACCAGTGCTGGCCGCAAACTGGTCAACGGCAAGCGTCGCATTGGCCGCAACGTCAATGTTCGTCGCTCGTTCTAAAAAGCTCAGAGCACGTGGCGTGCTCGTTTGTCAATTTGCATTTCGTTAACACACCCGGCCGCAAGGCCGGGTGTGTTTTGCTGC
Source organism: Algisphaera sp. (assembly GCA_036480015.1). Lineage (GTDB taxonomy): Bacteria > Planctomycetota > Phycisphaerae > Phycisphaerales > Phycisphaeraceae > Algisphaera. The sequence goes on from JAZGFZ010000047.1 coordinate 13,005, forward strand.
ATGTGGTAAAAACAGTTTTGGTCGCGTCAAACAAAGCGGGCTTACTCGACTTGCCAAGACGTTATTGAGCTGCTCTAGTTTTCTTGCAAGGCGTTTTTTTTGTCGTGGTTTTGCCATGGTGGATGTTTTAGACGTGTTTTTATGTAAGAGCGCAATGACGGTGCTTTGCGCTTTGTTCTGTCAACGTTTTTCGCAAGGTGGCCATGATGAATGTCAAGAAAAGAATCTCTTTTGTTTTTTGTGGCTTATTGCTGGTTCTGACTGTTTCTCCAGCGTTGGCCAGCGATTCGCCTCCCAACCGTTTGCCCCAAGGCGGCGGCGTGGCTTACCCCGCGTGGTCTGGGCAATATTGGGACAACCCCGACATGACCGGCGAGCCGGTTTGGGAACAGTCAGAAATTCGCATTCGTTTTGACTGGGAAGATTGGCGACCCATCATCGGCTCGCGCGGCGAACACGTTGTTGACTTCCCCAAGGACGGCTTCTCTGCTCGCTACGTCGGCACGCTTATCGCGCGGTACGACCAGACTTATACCTTCCACTTCACCACCGACGAGCAAGCTCGCTTGAAGATTCGCGTCGAAGGAGATGAATCGTGGACGACGTTGGTCGATGCGTGGAAAGCGCACCCGCGCCGCACAGATCAAGCAACGTTTGCCATGAAACCCGACACGCGCTACGAGGTTCAAATCGACTACGCCGACGTGACAGGTGATGCAGTGTGTGAGCTTCGGTGGGAAAGCCCTTCGGTGCCGTTGGAAGTGATTGACTATCTCGGCAGCACGAGCATTCAAGCCTCACCGCACAAGATGTTTGCCGACCAATTTCGCGGCTGGATTGACAACAAGGCCCAGCGTGATGAAAACGGCTGGCCGACGACCGACTTTCGGGCACTGCTCAACTGCAATCGTGTCAGCTACGGCGGGCGTCACCTGCTGAGCTTTCAAGGCATGGGTGAGGTTCATCAAAATGGCGCGACCTTCAACGTCGGCGATCAAACGTTCCAAGACAAGCTGCCCAAAGGCGAAGGCTACGACCCCGAGACCAACACCACCCGCGCCACGGTGGATTACAACACCAATGACAAGTTCGGCGGCATTCGTTTTTTGAAAGTCGTCAAAACCCAACGAACCGCCGACAGCCCCGAAGGCTCGGGCCTCACGGACGTGCACCTGATGAAGCCGTTCATGGACGGCTCAGAAAAGTATCACCACATTGGTGAAATGGCCAACGGTGAGTGGCGCGAAGTGGTGTTGCCTTACGTTTCTTATCGCGTGCAAACAACGGGCTTGTGCAACGACACCTGCACTTGGGAAGACCGCATGTGTCCTGGCACGCCGTTCTACCAAAAGGGTGCTCAGGGGTGGCCAGAGCAAGCCGAAGGTCATCCGTGGGGCTATGGCAAGCGTGCGTGGGTTTATGAGCACTTCATTCAGATGGCCAATGAGATGGGCCGCGACTTGTATTTCTGCTTTCCGGCGAGCACCGACGATGCGTGGATGGACAAGTTTGCCAAGCTCGTGAAGTATGGCTCGGATGGCAAAGAGCCTTACGACGGCCCAGTCGAGAATCCGATCTACCCGCCGTTGAAATCCAACCTCCGCATCATCCTTGAACACGGCAACGAAATGGGTTGGTCGGCCATTCAACCCAAACTCTGGAAAGCGGATCTGGTCGAACACCATAAGAACAACAACGACATTTGGAAGGCGATCAACTTCGACGGAAAAATAAAGGATGGCCGAGACGGCACGGGAGTCTTTCGCTATCACGGCTACCGCTCGGCAAAAATGAGCAGGGCCATGCGTAAGGTCTACGGCGACGAAGGCATGGGCGAAATCGTTCGCGTCATGCTCTTCGGTCAATATCAACAGCCCCATCAAAACACCGCGTTGCAGTTTGTCGATGACTATTTCAACAACGGCGCTGGCGACTTCGTCGACGACCCGATGCCCGTGAGCGATCACTTCTGGGGCGGCGGCTTGGCGGTGTACTACGGCGGCGAAAATTACTGGGCTGAATCCGATGAGCTTTGGCTTAAAGATCGCAGCTTTGAAGAACTGTCGCTCGATCCCGGCCAAGCGGTGCTCACGCCCGCCGACCATGCGTGGACGTTCACCGGTAACGCGGGTGTCGCCGACTACAGCGATGATAAATTGCCCCTGTTCCAATCCGCCGAAGAGGCGGGCACGATGGCCCTTGAAAGCGGCTTGGCGGGCTACCGATTTACCACCGGCGATCGCCCGTTGTTTGCCTATCAACTGGGGCGAAAAAACATCGAAGGGGGCGACAAGTTCAGCCAGCAAATTGCCCTCTTCCTAGGCGACGGCCAAGCCCTGCCCAAATCACGCACCGCCGTGCCCATCGGCGGCAATGCTCGCCATTTCACCTTCAGCGAAGATGAACTAGAAGCTGATGCTTGGGTTTACCGCCACCTCGAAGGCTCTGGTTGGATGACGCTGCCCAGTTTCCGTCCCGCGATCTACCGCCTCGAACCCAACACGACTTATCTTCTCGTCGGCACCGAAGCCAAAGGCTCTACCATCCCCGCGCCCGCGACCGTCGAAGCGACTGATGAGATCACCATCGTCGAAAGTGTCACCGTCAACACTCAGCAGCTTCATCGCAATGGCCAACCGCTCAAAGCCGAGATCACGACGCTTCCCGGCACCGCGGGCAAAGCATTTCCGCATCTGAACCTGCTCTTTAGCGCCGGTGTGGATTTGCCTGATGGCACGACGTCTACTTTTACATTGGCCCCGCCCGATCCACGCGGCAGCCCGAAGCTCAAGCCTCGCTCAGAAGTGACCAATCACAACACGCCTGTCGATGCGATTGGCGGCAAACGCCTCGCCTTTATTGCGGGCCAAGGAACCCTCACTCAAGAATTTGAGATTACTGAAGCTGGCGAATATCTCTTGGTCATGACTGGCGCAAGCACTGCTGGTGAAACCAAAAACACCCTTCGCGTCACCCTCGGCGAGCACGTGGTTTGGGACAAGCTTTCCCTCGGCGAAAACCGCAAACCGCTCAACACCTACAACACCTACGGCACCGAATACATCGCCCTCGAGCCAGGCACTTACACCCTCACCATCGAAGGCCTTAGCGAAAACGCCACCGACATCACCTATATCGATGCCGTGCATATCGGCACGATGGACGCCTACTACGGTGGGCCCAATGCGAGCAACTTTATGGGGGCAGGTGCTGCCACCGGCCAAACCGATTCCAAGTTCGCTGTCGCTACGCTTCACGCCTCGGCCATGGCTCACAACTGGGGAATCATCCCGACTTGTTATGAAGGAGGTAACGCCGTTGGCGGCGACTGGAACGGTAACAACGTCCTGTTCTGGACGCAGTCCAAATGGAGCCACCCGCTTACCAAGGTCGCTGACATCAACGCCGCCAACCGATGGTTCTCCTACGGCGGGTATCAGTTCGTCCA
>JAZGFZ010000048.1:0-13592 GCA_036480015.1 Algisphaera sp.
TTGCGGTCATCTCGCCCAACGTCGTCAATCAACCGCCTGAAAAAAGGCCCATGAAAGCCGGGTAAACGTCAGATCTTTTTAAAAAAGTGTCTCAAAGATGTTGACAGGTTCCAAGCCGGTAATATTCCATCCCCAAAGTCTAACCACGCACCAAAGGAATATAGAACCTGAAGGTGTCGCCTGAAGGCGAGGGCTTCTGACCCATTGCGCGGACAGTGAAAATGATCGAGGGCCCCCGACTTCAGATCCATCAACCTCGACACCAGCACATCTATTTCATCACTACTTAAAGCAAATGACAACCCCACCCAACCCGAGTCATATTTTTCAACTTGTGCGTTCATTTCATTACCTATCTGGTTCTATGTGAAAACCACCTCCGGACGGATCATCAGAATCGTGCCAATGTGGACCTCCCTCGTTACCCTTTCCACCATCTGCATCCCAACGACGTCGTATATTACCATCTTGGTCCTTCCATTGACGATTGCGCCCACCAGTACTCTCACCCGCCGAACAGAAATAACGTCTGACCCCATTTTGTCCCCCTTGCATCACAGCCATGTCAACTGACGCAAAGTGGGGGCCTGGGCCGGTGAAGGTGGGCGAGGGATCGATTTGAATAATCCATCTGCGTATGCCCTGTCCCCCTCATTTTGCCCCCTTTTTAATGGATCATAGATCTACGAAATGATTTCAGTGACAAAGGCTCCCCGAACAAATCCTTCAACTCGCTCTCTTTAAGTGGCAAACGATATTCGAGTGATTCCGACTTCAAAACCAACTTTGACGATCTAGTCCCTAGGCCGTACGGATTCAACGCCATCCGAACGCCTGTCAAAGCGCCTTCATGAATAAAAAGCAATACGAATAACCATACGCGTTAATGACATAAGATGATTCTCTTTTGATCTGAATTGGGGGATTTTTAAGAAAGACTCCTTCGGCTTCTTCCGAACTTATCTTGCATGGAAATTCATTTAACTTAGAACCATCCTCAAATTCACGCCATCTCATATTTGGACTAGATCGTAAAAAATCTATATCAACAGAATCAAACCATACCGCCGCCCCATCTTCCTGTTTTACCCCTAAATCTGAAACCCGACTTCTTTCACTTATAGGAAAACTCAAGCTCAAAACTTTATACGACGTCCGTCTCTTGAGCACGCCATGAGTTTCGCCGCACGCAATTACCCCAACTGCAGAATATTCTTTCATCGACACACTCATGCACCCGACACTTGACGATATGAACGCACCTAATATACATAAAAATGGTTTTTTCATTGTTTTATCTCGAACGACATTGAGCCCATGACTGGCAGTTCGTCGTGAGGAAGTTGTAGCGATCCTTAGTTGGCCCTAGTTTACACATTTTTTTTATCCGCAGGACAAACCTTTCTTTCTTGGTATTTAGATGGATCTACCGCATACGGTTCATAATCTACATAACCTGGACCAGTCCACCACGGCCCATCTTTATCAAGTGGACGTGGCTGCTTCCCAAAAGCAAACTTTTTCCCGTCAGCCCCGGTTCGTCGAGGGGTAGGTTCGTCGAGGGGTACGGCCCCAAAATTTCATCTTGTTTTTAACCGCAAATGGTTGTGAAGGAACAAGGCCATGAAGAAAGCAAACACCACAAGCAATCTATCGCGCCACTTCAACAACCGACTCGGCCGCAAACCATGCTGCGGTGACGTGCTTGGTATCCGCCGCTATGGCGACCAATCGCACATAGCCGTTGCGACGGTCTTGAATGTGAAAGATATCCCCTTGCATCACAGCCATGTCGGCTGATGCAAAGTGGGGGCCTGGGCCGGTGAAGGTGGGCGAGGTGTCGGCCACAACAACCGCCTCGTTGGCTTGCGGCAGGGTGAATGCGGTGTGCAAGGCCAAGGCGGTGCCTGTGATGGTGAGTGCAAGGCCACCGGCGATGCCCCATGGCCCCAAGGTGCGGATCAAAGCGTGATCCTTCAAACGACTTCGGACCAGCGCCACGCCAACACCTGCGCCCAAAAGGCCTAAAACGCCCGCGACAAGAAGCCCTTGCCGCCCCCCAACCCCCAGCCAATGGGTCGTGACTTCATCAAATGGGGCCAAAAACGAAACAGGCAAGTGCAGAGCGGTGTTGGCCTGAGCCAGTTGAGATCGCGCCGCCGATGATGCCGGGGCGTAGCGCAAGGCTGAACGTGCCGCGGCTTTGGCGCGGGCAGGTTGTTCGGCAAGCATCCATGCTTGAGCGGCATTTAAAAAAGCGTGCGCTTGGGGCGCTTGTATGGCTTGTGTTTCAAAACGCTGGGCGGTTTGTGCGTAAGCCGCGGGTGTGGTGTTTGCGATTTCTGATGCGGAGGCTTTGCCCATGGCTAAGAACAAAAAAAGAATCAATGCAAGGGTATAGGCAAAACCAAAAACAAATCGGGGGTGAGCTTTTTTTTGACGCCAAGTCACCAAGACGCCAAGGCGCCAAGAAAGGCAGATGGGGCGGGGCCTTGATGTGTCTTTGGGGGGAGAGGAGAGATTGGGGCGATCAAGCATGAAATGGACTGTTTACGGGTTTCAAGAGGACGTTTGCGTTGACAAGCCATGGAAAGGCGCTGTCGGGCAAGCGATTTTACGCTGAAAGATTCTCAGTTCCTTATTCCCTTCGCTCGCGTGCGATGACATCCACCGCTTCGCGGCCACGGGCGACCAATTGCGAAATATTGGGGGATGTGTCTGCAAAGCGTTCGCGTTCGGATTCACGCAAAACCGAAACAAAGGCGTCAAGTGCTTTGGTTTCAGGTGCCGGGGAAAGCCCTGCCAGTGCGCCCTGGGCATCGGGGGCGGTGAGGGTTTTGGCTTTGCGACCGGTCAGGGCGGCGACATAATGGCGCAAAGCCTGAGCCACCGATTCGGCATCGCACGCTTTTGCCAAATGACGGCGGGCCCGAACCGCAGCACGGCGCGTGGCGGCACCTTGACGATGGCGCATGCGGCTTAACACACGGCGACTGGCCCACACACTTACAAAAAGACCAGGCAGTGCGGCATACACCACAGGCCATGTCCACCGCCACGCGGGAGCTTGCGCAACATCACCGAGCGAAAGCCATGTGACCGACGTTGGGGAAGACGCCGTGGCGGTGGATGGCACAGACGGCGTTTCAGGCGGCGCCAGCCCCACCACCCAATCATCAATCGCAAGTTTTTCACTGGCGGTCACGTTCAGGGCAATGGGATGGGTGCGAACGGTGACAAACGTTTCGGTATCGGGGTCAAAACTCACCAATTCAATGGCGGGAATGACAGAAACACCTGCACGCTTGGGGCGAATTTGCGTGGTAAACATTTTGACGCCGTTTTCGACAATCCCCGCCATGGGGCCATTGGGCACATCAAAATCTTGAGTGAGCAATTCCAAGGCATCGAGCGGCGGCGCTGCGAGGCGGTCCAAGGGCCACTCGCTGGTGACGGTCAATCGCAAGCCCACGGGGTCGCCTGCTTCGACCGAATCACGATCGGCTTGGGCTTGTATTTTGTAGCGTCCCACCGCTCCACGCCACGTTGCGGGGCGTCCTTGCGTGGGAATGGGTTTCACCTGAACCTTGGGATTGGCCACCTCCACCACCACAGGTCGGGCTTGGGTGATCGCCAATTGATTGCCAAACACACTGCGTTGCACGCCCAAGGCCACGGGGTATTGCCCCACAATGCGCACCCCCGTACCCGCCAGCTTCAAAGGCCCCGGGCGATCGGGGTAAATGGAGGTTGAAATACGAATGCGGTGATACGCCGTGGAATGGCCATCGATGCCGGGCCGTTCGACACGGTCGGCGATGATGCCTTCACTGTTTGTAATTTGCTGCGCAAAAGGCCCCCATTGGCTGGCCTTGGCATCAAGCAAGCCCAAAAGGTCTTGGGCGCCCAATTCGTGTTTAAGCCGTTTGTCGTAAAACGCTTTGAGATACAGATTGAGCGTCAGCCTTATGGGCTCGCCCACATACACCGTATCCTTGGCGGCTTCAATGTCCACGGCCACCACATCACCACTGTCGATGGCTGTGGCGTTCACCGTCAAACCCGCAACACGCTGGTCGATGCTGTTGACCGTGACCATGAACGGCGCAATCGTCACCGGCCCTGGCGCATGGGGCGTCAATTGCCAAGCGTAGGTGGTTGTGGTGGAGCCGGATTGCTTCACCTGTCTGCCGTTAATGGAAACACTAAACCCGCCGGAGTGTGAACTTTGGCCCAGCGATTGGACCTGGGCATTGGTCACTGTTTGAGAAAGCTGCGGCTCAACGTGGCTTGACGCATTGGCGATTTTGAGTGTGACGGTAAACGGCATGCCCACGTAGGCCGTTGAGGTGGAACTTCGCAGGGTGATATCGGCGGCATGCGTGGTGTGAGCGAAGGCGAGTAATAACGCCGGAAGTAAAAGCCGTAATGTGAAAATATCACATAAAAACCGGAACGGGGGAATATTACGCCAAGGCGCCAAGACGCCAAGGCGCCAAGGAAGACCATGAGGAGCTTCTTTTAGAGCGCCGCTTCTTGATGGCGTAAAACCGGTTCGCGTTGTTGGGCTTGATGCCATCACCAGTCTTTCTCCACGCGTTCTTGCTCGCGGGCAGCGCGGCGGTATTGCTCAATGCGGCGCTTGAGATCTTGGTCGCGGATGCGTTGCAAAAGCTTTTGAGCTTCTTCGGGGGTGAGGGTGAGGGCCTGGCCTTCTTGGGGTTCGCTGGAAGGCTCTGCGTTTTCAGAATTGTTTCCTGAATCTTCTTTTGGCGCATCGGTTTGTTCTTGGGCGGGGTCTTCGCCTTCGTCGTCCGATGTTTCAGGTGACTCAGGTGTTTCTTGCGCTTCGGGAGAGTCACTGCCTGCGGTGGCATCTTCTTGGTTTTCAGAGTCGCTTTCGCTTTCAGACCCTTCTTCTTGTTCGTCGCTTGCGTTGTCTTGGGATTCTTGGTCTTGGGATTCGTTTGGCTTGCCGTCTTGGCCCTCTTGACCCTCTTGCTCACCTGATTTTTGATCTTCCTTTTGAGCTTGATCGTCTTCCCCCTCTTCTCCGTCCTCACCGTCTTGCGACTTCGGATCTTGCTCTTCTTCTTCCTGTTCTTCTTCTTGCGACGCTTGCTCTTTCAACTGCTCACGCAATCTTGCGGCGGCTTCAAGGTTGGCTCGGGCATCTGCAAAAGAAGGATCAACCGCGAGCGCCGCAGCGTATTCCCGCAGGGCGACATCAAGCATGTCTTGGGCTGATTTTGAATCGGACTCCAAGGCTTCAATCGCCGCTTCATGCGACACACGCCCAAGGTTGTAGCGCGACCGGGCCTCAACCGCCCCACGCCCCCGAAGTGCGGCTTGGGTAAATCCTTGGGTGGCCGCTTGCGTATCACCTGCGTCATAGGCGGCCACCGCGGCGTTATAAATCGCCAATGGATCCTCCGCTGGCATAACCGACATAGGCGTTTGGGCCCCAGCGGGCCATGCCATGGCAATCGCAACGACCGCCATGGCAACCCCACGACTTTTAACGCGTGTAAAAAGACCGCCTGCAAGCAAACGTTCGATCAACAGCAACACCAATGCAGGCCATGCCAACCTGCCAAAACGCGGGATCATGGTTTTAACCGTGGCCGACGCTCCTGACGTTCTTGACGCACCTGACGCACCCGACGCCGCGGCATCGCGATCCTCGGTGGCATTCAGCCGTGGGCGAATCACCCGGCGATAGAGTTCTGCCATGTCAGCACGCTTGGTTTCGGCAGGCACATACAGCCCGCCGCCTGCTTGGGCTAACTTTTTAAGCACATCGGCATCAAGTTTCGATTCCACCGGTTTGCCCGCGTGCATCACCACCTGCCCAGGGCCCGCAGGCAACGGCGATCCGGTGTTGGGGTCGCCCAATCCCACCGGAAAGAAACGCACCCCACGACTTTCAAACGCCGCCCGAGCCGCATCGATGGGTTCACCACTGAGGTTTTCACCATCGGTCAGCATGACCACCACCTTGTGGCCGGGACGACGATCCACAAACGACCGCGCGGCAATTTCAACGGCTTGGGCCAAGTTCGATCCGCCGCGCGGCACCGTGGTGGGATCGGTGGCTTGCAAGGCCAATTCAAATTCTCGCGCATTACGCGTTACCGGGGCCACACGCTTAACGCCTCCGGCAAACGCAACAAGCCCCACCGAGGCATCGTCTTCTTGGCTTGCCAATGCCGCAATAAAATCTCGAATGTATTGCTTTGATCGATCCAAGCGGTTGGGGCTCACATCTTGCGCCAACATCGAGCGCGATACATCCAACGCAAACACCACCGACACCGTGTCGCTGGGCGGAACGTCACGGTTGCGCTCACCCTGGCGCGGGTCGGCCAAGGCCACAAGAATGAGCGTAAGGGCAATGAGCACCAACAACGCACGTGCCCAACGTTTGGCCCCCGAGCGATCAGGCAGCACGTCGGCAAGACGATCAGGCGAAGCAAAACGATGCAACGCACCACGATGGCGCCATGCCGCAGCAGCCATAAGAAAGCCCAACGCGGGAATAATCGCAAGGTAGAACAAGCGGGATGGTTCGAGAAAGGACACGGTGTGTTGGGGCTTGGGGTTTAGGGTGTGGGGTGTGGAGACTGTCTTTAAGTCGATCGAAAGACGAAGTTTTCCAGCAAAAGAGCGGCGATCAAAAAAGTGGCGGCAAACACAAGGATGGGGGGAAGGCGGCCCCATGCATCGACGGCAAGGTCGCGCACGTCGGTCACGGTGCGTTCTTCGAGCTTGACCTTTTCCAATTCATCAATGCGGGCATAAACCTTGGCCAACGAGTCGGTGTCGGTGGCACGAAAGTATTCACCGCCGGTGGCTTGGGCCATTTGGGTGAGGGTGTCTTCGTCGATATTGACTTGAACCTGACGCATCACCGTGCGGCCTGTGAATAAATCACGTTGCGGAAACAAGGCCATGCCGCGCGTGCCCACGCCAATGGTGTACACCTTAATGCCCACGGCCTTGGCAATTTCAGCCCCTTGCATGGGCTGAAGAATACCTGCTGTGTTTTGACCATCGGTCAAAAGAATAACCACCTTGCTGGCCACCGAAGACGTCTTGTCTCTCGCGGCGGCGTGGTTAGTGCCCCCCTCGGTGTCGCGGTCGGCGTCCAAGGTTTGCAACCGCTCAACGGCCAAGCCCAGCGCGTCGCCGATGGCGGTTCCATCTTCGGAGCGTCCGCTGGCAATGGTGATTTCTTCTAAACCGTCGATCACAAACGCATGATCAAGGGTCAGCGGGCTTACAGCATCGGCATAACCGGCAAACGTCACAAGTCCCACCAAGTCGGCAGATCGCCCACTGAGTTGGTCGCCATCGCCCCGTAAAAAATTACCTGCCACCCGCTTCACCGCCGTCAAGCGATCCACCGGCCGACCGTCAAGTTGAAAATCTTGCGCCAACATAGAACCCGACCGGTCCACCACCAACTCAATGGCGATGCCCTCGCTGTCAATCAAGGTTTGCCGTCGCCCTTCTTGCGGATGAGCCAGCGCGACCATAAGCGACGCCATCCCCAACAACAAGCAAGCCGCAGGCAACCAACGCAAACGCACACGCCAACTGGGGGCAATGGCCGCCAAGCGATGGGCCGTGGGCAAAACAATCGCAGGGCGACGACGAACGCCCCGCCATGTCCACCAAGCGAGCAGTGGCAACAATGCCAGCAATCCAAGCACCGCAGGTTGTTCAAACAACGTAAAGCGTGTCACGCGGCAGGCCCTCCTTGCGATGGCCCTGTTGCGATGCGGCGGGCTCGCTCAACGTGCTTTTTTGCCTCATCAAAAAAAGCCGACATGTCGTGAGACCGCTGCGCGGCAAAACGGTTGGCCGATGCACGTTCAAAAAAAGCGGCCAATTGTTTGTGCAATTCTGCGCCAAGGGTTTGTTGGGCCGCCGCATCATCTGAAAATTCGGCCGCGGTTTGTTGTTCACAGGCAAGGTTAAAGGTGCGGGCCAAATAACGCCGAACCACCAAGGCAGGTTCGTCGCCCGCCGCAAGCCGCTGGTTCACTTCCATGTCAGGGGTCAGCGTGTTTGATCGTTTGCGTCGCACGACAAACCCCACAACCCCAGCCAACAATGCCAACCCCAACGCTGCCCCGCCCCACCTCCAAAACAGTGTCGTTTTTTTCTCCGCGTTAAGTTTTTTGGCGACCGCGCGAAGCACTTCAGGCTTGCTCACATCCACGTCTTGCGCAAGCACCGACCGCACGGTGATGGTGCGCGAAGGCATCTGCAGCATGGTGTGTTCGGGCGGATCCACCGAACGATCCACCACCGCAATGTCCAGCGCAGGCATTTCAATTGAACCCGGCAAATAAGACAACACCTCAAGCACCGTCGCATGCGGCGTGGCCGACTGCACCTGAACGTTCCAAGCCGCAAGCTGCGCCACCCAATCGGGCCACACCGCTTCAACCCCGGCATCTGCATCAAGCGACACACGAAGCACAAGCGGCTGGGCCACCTCCACCACGGCATCACGGGGTTCAACTTCAACACGCAGGCGGGGCGATGCTTGGCCCGCCACTGCATTGCACGACATTGCCATTGCCAAAAGCCAAGCCACAACCAGCCACCCATACTCATGTTGCGCACGCCGTTTGCGTTCAAATATCTGCCCCGACAAAAACATATTCATCGCCCACCGCCCTTTTCGCGTTGACGAAAATAAGCGTGAATCGGGCCAAACACATCTTCACCCGTGACCAAATGAATGGGCCGCAAACCACAAGAACGCAAAAGTTGATCGCGTTGGGCTTCGAGCTTGAGTCCCGCATTCAAATAATCGCGTCGCACACGCTTACTGGCCGTGTCGAGCAAACGTCGGTGGCCGGTTTCGGGGTCTTGCACTTCAATCAACCCCACGTTGGGCAAGTCACGCTCGCGCGGGTCGGTCATGCACACCGGAACCACATCATGTTTAGACGCAAGCCGACGCAATGCCGTGGACGCAGACGCCGCCTCCACACCTAAAAAGTCACTCAACACAAAAACCACCGCACGGTGGTTGGCCGCGCGATGCACCCGCCCAAGGGCTTGAGGCAAATCGGTTCCGCGTCCCACCGTGGGGGCGGCAAACACATCGCGCAACACACGCATGCCGTGGTTGCGTCCGCGACGCGGAGGTAAAAAACCTTCGATGCGATCGGTAAAACGCACCAGCCCCACACGATCGCGTGCATTGATGGCGCTAAAAGCCACCAGCGCCGCCGCCTCGGCCAAGGTTTGACGCTTGGTGGTGCGTTGGGTGCCAAAATCAAGCGAAGGCGACACATCCGCCGCAAGCCACACCGACAGTTCGCGTTCTTCACGAAAAAGCTTGATGTACGGCTCGTGACTACGGGCCGTCACATTCCAATCAATGGCCCGCACGTCATCGCCCGGGGCATACGGCCGCACCTCTTCAAACTCAATGCCTTGCCCCCGAAAGCCCGAGCGGTATTCGCCCGCGCGCAGGCTGGTCATGCGCCGGCGCGTGGCGATCTCAATTTGCTTGAGCTGTTGAAGTTGGTCAGAGGTCAGCAATTTACGGCACCGCAAGTGTGTCGAGGATTTTCTTCACCACGTCGTCGGCATGCAGGCCTTCCGCCTCAGCCTCATAGCTCAAAATCAACCGGTGACGCAACACCGGCAACGCTGCGGTTTTCACATCTTCAGGCAACACATAACCACGCCCCGCCAGAAACGCCCGCACCCGAGCGGTCACGGCAAGACTCAACGTGGCCCGTGGCGATGCGCCCGCTTCAATATACGAATCAACCGCCACGCGATACGCCTTGGGGTCGCGTGTGGCCATCACCAAATCCACCAAATAACCACGAATTTCAGGCGCCACATGAATTTGATCAATCAGCGGCCGTGCCGTCGCAAGATGCTGAGCCGTCACCACCGGCTGCACATCAAAGGTGGGCGTGATGCCCGACATACGATCGAGAATGGCCAGCTCTTCATCGCGGGTGGGATAATCCACACGCAACTTCATCATAAAACGGTCCATTTGAGCTTCAGGCAGCGGATACGTGCCCTCTTGCTCAATGGGGTTTTGCGTGGCCATCACAATAAACGGATCCGCCAGCTTGAACGTTTCGTGGCCAATGGTCACCTGGCGTTCTTGCATGGCCTCAAGCAATGCCGCTTGCACTTTGGCAGGCGCCCGGTTGATTTCATCGGCCAATATCAAATTGCTAAAAATAGGCCCCTTGTTCACCACAAATTCTTGGGTTTGCGGCCGATACACCTGCGACCCAATAATATCTGCCGGCAACAAGTCGGGGGTGAATTGAAGCCGTTGAAAATCAACACTCATGCCCCGAGCCAACGTGGCAATGGCCGTGGTTTTGGCCAATCCCGGCGGACCTTCAATCAGCAAATGGCCATTGCCCAACAGCCCCACCACCATGGCCTCCACCAACCCCGCTTGGCCCACCACCACCTTGCCCACCTCGTCAACCAATTGACGAAACGGCGCACTCGCCTGCGCAATGGCATCGGCAAGGGCTTGGGCATCAACGGGCGGAGACAACGGCGCGGCAGCAGGGTTCGTCACGGGGAAGGGTTCCGGGAGAACAAATAAAGTAAAGTGCGAAACACGCGAGACGCCCGGTGGGCACGCAAGGTTCAACAAGGCCAAGCAGTTTATCCGCCACGCCCAAACACGGCGCCACATTCACCCACAAACGAATTTTCCCCAAAGCGTTATCTCACGTCAAGGCGCAAAGACCGCAAAGCAAGGCCATCAAACCTTTGCGGGCTTTGCGCCTTTGCGTGAGGTCGTTCGGGTTTTGGAAGATTGAGAAGCGCCCTCCAAAAATCGTTTCTTAGCCCCACAGCATCTGCCTTCCTTGGAGCCCTTGGCGCCCTTGGCGCCCTTGGCGCCCTTGGCGCCCTTGGCAACTTGGCGGTTCATGTTTCATTTCTGTTGCTTGGGAGAGAGCCTGCTATTTGTAACAGTTCGCGGTTTTTGTTCGAGGATGTATCGCGGAGAAGCTTTACGCCAAGACGCCAAGACGCGGAGGCGCCAAGAAAGGCAGGGAATAAGCCTGACGGCTTCTTAGTCTTTTCGCTCAGCCTCCGATTCACCCAAACGCCTTTGCTTGAAGAAACGGCTGTAAGGCGTCGCGATTATCTTACGTGTCACTTCAAAAAGAGCCTCTCCACCTGGCACTGAATATCGCACGCATGCCAAAGAGCAAAAGTGTTCTTGCTGGCTTTCTTGTCTTCCTTGGCGTCTTGGCGTCTCTGCGTCTTGGCGTAAAATCTTTTTCCCGAGATGACTTGCCCATTGCACATCAACGCAAATACGCTTGTTAAAACACGCGTGAACGGTCACGCTGAACGTGCTCGGGCCGACAACAGACTTCTCATACACGTTCTTATGCCTTCAATTCGGAAGGTTCGAGGTTTTGAAACAGCCGCGTAAAACACGTGAGCAACAAAACCCCCGCAATCACCGCAAAGCCCAAATACAAACTTGCAGGCAACGCCCGAGAAAACAAAATCTCGCCGATGCCCAGCAAAAGGCCCAAAATAAACACGCAGCCCGTCACCCAGCCCAAAAAGAGAAACCCAAAGCCCATCGGCCGCGCCGGAGCATCCATCGACTTGGCCACATGCGTCCAGCCCGGCCCGCCCACACCCGACTGAAGGAAAAACGCCCGCGCCTGCGGGGTGGGTTCCGTTGTCGTCAAATACGTCACCACCACCCACGTCACCGTCGAACAGGCCATGGTGATCATAAAACGATGGCCAAAATAAGAGACCAACGCCCCATCGGCCGCAGTCTGATCCGCCAACCCCCAAGACACCCAATTGCCCACAATCAGCGACATCACCATCGCACTTATTTCGCTGTACACATTGACACGCCACCAATACCAACGGGCCACCATCACCGTGCCAACCCCGCCACCAATCACCCCCAAATATTTGTAGGCCGCAAGAATGCCCGTGAGCTGCGTGGTCACAATCAACATCACCGCCGTCAAAAGAACCATCGACCAACGGGCGGCTTTCACATAGTGCCGACCCGTTTGGTTTTTACGCAAACGCGCACGATACAAATCATTAATCAAATACGACGACCCCCAATTCAAATGCGTGTCAATCGTGCTCATAAACGCTGCGAGAAGCGACGCCACCATCACCCCTTTAAGCCCCATGGGCAAAAATTTGTCAATCATCAAGGGATACGACATCTCAGGATCATCTAACCCCGGAAAATAAATCATCGACAACAAACCCACCACAATCCAAGGCCAAGGTCGAATGACGAAATGGCAAATGCTGTACCACAAAAATGCGAGCATCGAATCACGTTCACTGCGGGTGGCCAGCAAACGCTGAACCGCAAACCCATTGCCCGGCGCCCCGCCCCACCAACTCACCAAGACGTACACCAAAAAAGTAAACATCACAAAACCCTCGCCACCCATCGAAGGAAACATCTGGGTTTGCTCGGCACTAAAAGCAGGCAACGCCTTAATTTGCTCCATCACCGGGCCCTTGGCCGCCGTTGCGGCATAGGCTGAAACCGCCAAGGCAATCGCACCCACCATGGCCAGCCCAAATTGGATCAAGTCGGTGTAAACCACGCCATACAAACCCGACAACGAGGTGTACACAAGCGCAATCAGCCCAAGCACAATCATGACCAACGCCGTCGCCGTCACCCCGCCCACAACAGGCAAGGTAAAAAGCGCCTCGCTCGACAAATCGAGCATCACCTGAATCAACTTCGACGCCGCAAGGGTCACGCTCGCCATGATGATGCTGTTGACCAACACGCCGTCATAAAACACACGAAAAATGCGCAATGCCGTACGTGCCGAAGAGTCGTCATAGCGCACCACTAAAAACTCAATGTCTGTGACAATGTCTAGGCGTCGCCACATCCGGGCAAAAAAGAACACCGTGGCCACCGACCCAAACGCCCCCGCCCACCAAAACCAATTGCCAAAAACACCTTCGCTGCGTACCAAGCCTGCCACAAACAAAGGTGTGTCGGCCGAAAAAGACGTCGCCACCAACGACGTACCCGCCACCCACCACGGCAGAGAGCGACCCGCCAAATAAAAATCTTCAAGGTTGGCCGAGGCTTTGCGCGTCAGCGCGATGCCGATGACCAAGGCCAATACGATGTAACCAATGACGATGGCCCAGTCGAGTGAATGCATGAGCGATAATCCAATGGCAAGCATGCGGCGGAAGCTTGCAAAAATGTATTTAATAGGGTTGAGAGTCTTTTTTTCTTCACGCTGTGAAATAATGTTGACAAACGGCTTGTTATCTGTCAAATTGATAGTGCGTCTTCGCTTTATCTCTGTTCGATACTTGTTGCACTCGTTGCCCCCGCCTCATTTCGACACATCACGTCAGATCGCGTCAGGATGCTTTCATGCAGTCAATCTCTCAATATTCTAAATCGCAAGCGGGTCAAATACCCCTGCAGCCCCGCGGCACCGACCACAGCCAAACCAGCGTGCACAACCGCCTGTTGGTCTGGGAGCTACTCCGCCAACACGGCCCGCAATCCCGCAGCCAACTGCGAGATT
>JAZGFZ010000049.1:0-2854 GCA_036480015.1 Algisphaera sp.
TTTGCCTTGGCTGTGCAGAACGCGCACGTCGGTCACGGCCCGGCGGACACGGCAGTGGACGGGGATTTGCGTCAGAGCGGCGTCGAGTAGGCGGTCAATGTCAGATTCAACAAAGGCTAAAGATTGCAGTGCGGCAAGAAACAGCGCGGCATAGATGCCGTCGCCCGCGTGATCCATGCAGGCGTCTTCATAGGCGTATTGTGCGGCGAGGTCGGGGTTTCCTGGCGCGAGGCAAGCCCAGAGTTCGGTGCGAATGGCGGCTCCCATGCCGTCGGTGAAGGGGTTGTCGAAGCTGCCGGTGTGTGGGGGCTTGAGCCCGAGTTTGAGATTGCGTTTGCAAATGCCGTATTCGTCGGGCGACATGCCCACGTGCGGCCATGCTGCGACGAGGTCGTGACGATTGACGCGAATGTCATCGAGTTTGTCGAGTAAGAAGGCGTAGACGACTTGGAGGTCGAGGTCGTCGTTGGGGAGCATCTGTGTGGGGACGGGGTCGTAAAATGTGAGCTCAAGCATTTGGTCGACGCCTTCGTAGGGCATGCCCAGTGTGCCCCCCACGGCTTTGCCTAGCCAGCATCCGATCATGCGGCGGCGAAAATCTTGGCGGTTGATGGGAGGCGACGGTCGGATGTTGGTCGAGGGGCTGTTCATGGTGAGGTGGTTTTGTGTGGGGGCAGGAAAGGTTTGATTAGAAGGATTGAAGGGTGCCGATGTAAGGTGAGTGGGCAGGGTATCGGTTGACGGAAGGCTTGTGTCGAGTATACTGGATATGAATAGGTATTTACATTGCTTCTGAGTCGCTTTTTGGGTATTACATCATGGTCGTTACTGTTCAGCAAATCGCCCGCGAGACGGGTCTTTCGCAGCCCACCGTCAGTCAGGTGCTTAACAACAAGGCCCAGCGGTACAGTGCCGACACCCGTCAACGTGTCCTTGATACGGCTGAGCGCTTGGGCTATCGGCCCAACAGTGCGGCCCGTTCGTTGTTGACTGGGCGTTTTAATTGTGCCACGTTGCTTATGGGCAGCGAGTATTCCCACAACATGCTGTCGCAGGGTCTTCTCTCGGGCATTCATGATGAGTTGGCAAGCAACGAAATGCATCTCACGTTGGCGAAGTTGCCCAATGAACTGCTGACCGATGAGAAATATGTGCCGCGGCTTCTGCGGGAGTGGACGGCCGATGGGCTTTTGATCAACTTTAACGCGATGATTCCCCCGGCTCTGATTGACCTGGTGCGTAAATATCAGTTGCCGTCTGTTTGGATTAACTCGATTCACCCTGCCGATTGCGTTCATCCGGCAGACTTGGCGGGCGGTCGCGTCGCGACTCAAAAACTGTTGGATGCGGGGCATCGCAAAATTGGATATGTGGATTACAACTACGGCTTCAATGACGCTGTGCCACCGCAGCACTACAGCGCGGTGGATCGCCGTGCGGGTTACGCCCAAATGATGCGAGAAATGGGCTTAACTGCGCAGTTCATCAACGCCGAAGTGTGTTTGTCCAACGACCAGCGATTGACGCATATGCGGGAGGTGTTGTCGCAGCCCGATCGGCCCACGGCGATCGTGACGGTGAGTATCACCGACGCGATTCATGTTTATGTCGCAGCGCAGTCGCTAGGGCTGAGCCTGCCCAAGGACTTGTCGTTGATTGCCTTTGATTCCGAGGCGGCCTTTGGGCGTCATTTAAACATTGATGCGATGGTGGTGCCCGAGTACCAAGAAGGTCGCGAGGCGGTGCGGATGCTCATGGCCAAGATTGCCAAACCTGACGAAACGGTTCCCGCCTGCGTGATCGAGATGCCTTATGACTCAGGCGGGACCATCGCGCCGCCCGCCAAGCCATCGTGACGTGTATGTGATGGCATTTTTCTTCAGTGACTTATTTGTGGCCCCGCCGTTCGTTTTAATTCTGAAATTAACCGCCGTTCTCGAAACAAGGAAAACAGACTCGTGAGATTTGCATTCGTAACAAAATTGGTTTTGATGGCAGTGTGTGTGGGCCTCGCAGTGAATGCGGCGCAGGCGGCTCGCTGGGTTGGCAGCGGTGATAGAGGGAAATGGTCTGACGCTCAAAATTGGAGCGGCGGAGTGCTTCCGGCCAACGACGGTACCGAAGAAATTGTGTTTGGCGGAACCCGCAACACCGCGGTGCATCTTGACGCTGCGTGGGATGTGAAATCTGTCATGTTCGACTCGTCGGCCGGCGCGTTTACGTTTGAAGGCCAGGTCTTGACGGTTCAAGGTGCTGGTGATGTGGAAAGCAAAACGATCAACAACCGTTCGATGAACAAGCAAACCTTTGTCAGCACGATCAAGCTTGGTCAAAATCAGGGTTGGTACAACGCCAAGGCGTCAGGTCGGTTGATTTTTAACGGTGGCATCGAAACCAATGGTTGCGAGTTTCGCGTCAACAGCGAAGGCGTGGTCCATATCAATGGCCCGATCACGGGTGACGGTGTGATCAAGCGCAACGGGGCGGGGACGCTGGTTCTTGCGAGTGTCGGCAGCGATTTTTCGGGGTACGCCCCAGGGGCCTACAACGGCACCCTTGTCTTTACCCAAGACGTGCCGCTGGATGCCAAGGGCCCGTTTGGTCGGGGAAATGCTTGGAATCCTGTTTTTCTTGGGGCAAGCGGAAACAGCAACGCAAGCCTTCTTGCGGGCGGTGCCGTCACGATGGAACGCACGGTCTTGATCAATCCCACGGGCCGCGGCAGTGCGACCGTGGGTGGGAAAACCCAAGGCGAATCGACTTTTTCAGGCGACATCATCTTGGGGCAAGATGGCCAGCCTGCTGCGGCGGTTAGCTTGACTGCGGCGAAAAATGGCATCGTGACGTTTGCGGG
>JAZGFZ010000050.1:0-14480 GCA_036480015.1 Algisphaera sp.
CTTGGCCCCGTGAACTTCCAAGGTTGGAAGCCTGGGCCGCCGCGCTTGACAGGCGAGGACACCAGACCAAACACCACGTGGGGAGATCCACGGCGCACCGTGAATTGAGCGGTGAAGTATTGGTGGTCTTTGAAGGTGTCAGGGGTTTCTGGGAAATGATGTGGGCTTGAAAGGGGTTGGCTATAACGCGACGCAAAATAAGACCGGCTCCAGCGATGTTCGGTGGTGTGGTAGCGATCCAAGGCCATACCGCGAATGAGCCAAGGCGTGTTGGGGCTTCCCAAATTGAGCACCCCTTGGCTGACGCGCAGGTGAAGCACGGGTTCTTGACTGCCGCTGCCCAAAGGGCCGTTGCCCAATTGCACCTCAGAGCTAAAACCGGTTTGAGAGGGTCCGCCAATGTCGATGTTTCGGCCAAATGCAGGGTTGAGTCGGCTTGAACCGTTGCGTGGGGTTGCGATGAAAACCGCCAAGGCCGCAAGGGACGCGAGAGCCATGCCGGTGAGGCCCAGTCGCCGAAGTGACTGACGTGCCCGTTGGCCTGCATGGTTGTGAAAACGGGGTGGGGGTGGCGGCCAGGCAGAATCTCCCGAGGCCAAATGTTCTGCGGTGACGCGTTCATCAACGGCACGAAAGTGAAACAAAATGAGTGTGGCCATGCCCAGAACGCAGTAAGCCAAAAGAATAAAGGCGTAAATCATCGAGACGCTGAGCACGCTGGCGCCAATGAGTTGCAAAGCACTGATGAGTAAAAGTTGAACATATTCACGGCTGTTTTTTTTGCTGAATAACAAGAGCAATTGAAGCTGAAGGGTAAAATGCCCCATGGCCACAAGAATGTTGCCGTGAGGTCTGCTTGCGAGAAAAGCCATGCAAAGCAAAGCCAATGCGGCGCCAATGTTCAGCCACAACGGGGGCAGGGTGCGGCCACGTGGGCCACGGGTGATATGCCATGACGCAGCGCCAATCGCGCCTGCGATAAGCAAAAGGCCAGGGTTGTCGGTGGCAATGCAAAACGCCGCGATGGCGAGTAGAACTTGAATCAAAGCCAGTCGTTCAAAGGTGACATTGAGACTCATGAAACCCCCTTTGCGGGCACGCGGGGCGGCTCAAGGATGGGGTTTTTAGTGTCGTGGGTTTGAGGTGGGGCGGCAGGCGCGGAGGTGGCGGCCAAATGCTGGGCGAAGTCGGCCGATCCCAAAAACGTGATGGCGTGAACGCGGCCACCACGGCGTGGCGGCGGGGCTGAGCTGACACCAGTCCAAATCACCACTTGGGATGCTGTCGATGAAGGGCGCGTGTCGGTTACTTGGGGTGGAGCGTGGTGTGTGTCCACCCGGGCCAATGCCGCGAGCAAGGCCGCCAAATGAGGCGTGTGGCCTGGGGCCACCATGGCGGGGGCAGGTTGCCCTTCGACTTGAAGGCTGACACGCAAGCCAGCACGGTGTGCATCGCAAAGCAGCGATGCGGCAAGGCTAATCGCGCGTTCTTTTAACTCACTGTGTTCTTGCGGTGTTTGCGATTCGTCTTTGGGAAGTGCGTGTAGATCGAGTCGCACCGCCAAGCTCGGCGGCTCGGTTCGGGTGAGCTCACGCACCACCAAATGGTTTGTGCGGGCGCTGCGTTTCCAATCGATGGCATTGCGTGGGTCGCCTTGGCGGTAGTCGCGCAAACCATAAAATTCATCGCCGCCACCTGCGGCGGCGCTGGGGCCTTGCATGCCCTGAGCCGTGGACGTGAGGCGTCGCAATAAATCTGGATTCAGGCGATAAAGGCGAGGGAGCACCAGCACGGTGGCGGGTTGGCTGAACCGCAATGTTTTACGCAGAACCCCGAATGGACAGGTTGATGAAAGCTCGAGGTGATCCAATGTCATGAGGCCGCGCCGCCGTGGTCGGCAGCGACTTTGAATACGCACACCTCGTTTGGCGCCAATGTGCAGAGCCCAAGTGACCGAGGGATCTCCCACGCGGCTTGCTGTTGCGAGAGGAGATTGTGTTTTTGTTAAATCGCGTTGCCATGTTTCGCGAAGCACCACCGCGAAGGCGGGCAGTCGGCCGCGGTTGTGAAGGCGGTAGCGCAGAACCAAAGGGTTGCCCGCCGATACGTTGGGCGAAAACGAACGATGCACCTGAAGACCCCGCAAGCTGGCCCACGCCCACGCAATTGAAAAAACAAGCCCGCCGATCATGAGGCCCAATGCCGCAAAGAGAAGATTGGATTGGCTGTAAATAGCCGTGGTGGCAACAAGGCCAAGCACCAAGGCATACACCGCGCCGCCAGAGCTCGGCCGGTATTGCACGCGAGGTGAATTCATGGCCTTAGTATGCCTGAGAAGCTGCCGGGAGCCAAGTGGTATGCATGGGAATTGGGCTAGCAGCCTGTCGTTCTGACGCCCACCCCACCATACAGCCCCGACCCCCGGGCCATTAAGCCGTTTTTTTCAATTTTGTAAGCGTCGCAAGCCGCCGGATGTTGCACGCCAAGCCCACAAGCTTCCATTCCGTCTCCACCCCAGTCAACCCTCGCATCCTGAATTCTCGAAAACCCAACACAAACTTCACCGTCCCAAATATCGGCTCAACAGTTTGCTGACGAAGCCGATACACCTTGCGACCTTCATCTGTCTCAAGCTTGGCTTTCATCGCCACCAATGTCGGATTCTTCAACTCTCTGGCTCGCCTCTTTCTGGACGCTTCTTTCGCCGCTATTTGCTCGACGCTGGGCAGGGGGCGATAGTCCAATTCACGGCGGTCGTTCGCACATACCGCAACAAATGCTTCAATGCCCATTGCTTCCAAGTCTTCGATCTCAGATGCTTTGGCGTAACCCGCATCCGCAAGAACCGAGGTGATGGGGCCTAACGATGGGTCCACCGAGGTGACGCCGGACACCAATTGCCCCATGTCTGATGAACTTTGAACAATGGAGATCCCTAAAAGAAGCATTGATCCCTCTGCATCAACGGTCGCTTGGGCGTTGTAGCCCTGCGTAAATGCTCCACGCTTATACATCCCGCGACTGTCGGGGTCGGTCAAATTGCTTTGCATCTTTTTGGCTTTAGGGCATGACTCCACAGAGTAAGACTTGGGTTCAAAGTCTTTGGGTTGACGCCCTTGACGATCACCTTGTTCCCACGCTTGCATCTTTTGATCATGAGTTGATTTTCGCTCAGTTTCCTGTGCATCGGCCTTATCCTGAGCACGCTGCTTGATTCGCTCACGCGCGGCTTAAGCTCCTCAAGAGGAAATCTCAGGGAAATATCAGGTATCAGGCAGGTATCAGGCACACAGGTATCAGGCAGGTATCAGGTGCCTGGCCCCTTCATGGGAAATCTGCTACACTCTGCTGATCACTTCTTCTCATTTGCTAGGAATCCCCCATGGCACGTATGAACCGTCGGAATCTTATTGATCTTTCGGAGTGCACTTGCTATCACGTTATCTCGCGGTGTACGCGGCAGTTGCATTTATTGGGAACCGATTCGGCTTCGCGGGCGGAACGGAAGGGGTTGTTGTTGCAGCAGTTGGAACGTTTGGCATCGTTTACCGCCGTGGGGATCGCGGGGTGGTCGGTGATGGACAATCACCTGCATTTGTTGTTGAAAGTGGACACAGACGCCGCGCGTTCGTGGTCGGATCGAGAGGTTGCTCGGCGGTGGCTGAAACTGCACCCCGCGCGGGATGGCTATCGCAACCGGATCGAGGTGGAAGAAGGGCACGTAGACGTTTTGGTTGACACGCCAGACGCAACGTTCATTCCCGAGCTTCGCGAACGGCTGACATCCATCTCGCACTTTATGAAAGAACTCAAGCAAGAGATGACTCAACAAATCAACAAGCTTGAAGACACCATTGGCTCACTGTGGGCGGGCCGGTTTAAATCAAAACGTGTGACCAGCGAATCGCAACTCTTAACCACCTTGGCCTACATCGATCTCAACCCCTTTGCCGCGGGAGTATGCAAAAAGCCCGAAGCTGGCGAACACACCTCACTCGCCGCGCGACTGCACGGCGTGGAAGAGGAAGAAACGCCTACAGTACAAGTAAAAACAATTTCCACGAAGAAGACGAAGAACGTAAGGCGAAGCGCCAAACAAACAACCTTTCCGCGTGAGAAAAAAGGCTGGTGGATGACCGTGGGCGGCGGCCAACCGGGCATGGCGAATCGTCGCCGATCACTGATGCCCGACACCACACTCACCTTTGGCCGTTATCTCAAACTGCTCGATGCCGTGTCGCGGCTGTTGCGAAAAGGAAAGAAGCATATGCGAGGGGATTCCCAGACGATCACCGACCGCATCGGCGTATCACCCACAAGCGTGGCGGGGACATTGAAAAGTTGGTTTGAGGAAGGCCTGCCGTGGGAAGGGCGGCGGCGGGTCGGGATGGCGTAACCGTTTTGGATCTTGGTCTGTGGGGGGGCTGTGGGGAACAAAGGGCGCAAAGGCAAGGCGGGCTTTGTCCGCAGATTTCGCAGATGGTCGCAGATGGGGAAAAGGCGAATGGCTGGGCGGCTTCCCTGGCATCGAAGGGTTCTCGTTTTTTTTTAACCACGAAACACACGAAACACACGAAAAGCACGGAAGGAAGCCAAGGCATCTTTTTCGTGTATTTCGTGGTTGTTCAGGGGATTGGGAATCTTTGGGGCTTGGTCTTGTTGGATGCGGCGTGTGGGCTTTAAGAATTGACAAGAAGGGCCTCACGCAAAGGGCGCAAAGGTAAGGCAAGGAAGAAGAGTGGCCTGCCTTGCCTTTTGCGGCCCCTTTGCGTCCTTGGCGTCTTCGCGTCTTCGCGTAAAATGCTTGGCTGAAGCACCAGTGTCACTCAGCCCCTCAATCCCTTAACCCCTCAGCCCCTTCTTTCCCTCACGGTGAAAGTCGATCCAGTGCCCATGTGTTGTCATCTGCGCGGGTGTAGCGGAAGCGGTCGTGTAGGCGTGAGGGTTGGCCTTGCCAAAACTCTAGGGTTGTGGGGGTGACGCGGTAGCCGCCCCAGAAAGGGGGGACGGGGATGGGGGTGTTGGCTGGGTGTTTGGCTTCGAGTTCACGCTGTTTGGCTTCGAGGATGTCGCGTGTTTCGATGATGTTGGATTGGTGTGAACACCAGGCGCCGATTTGTGAGCTGCGTGGGCGTGAATGGAAATACGCGGCGGTTTCATCGGCAGACACTTGGGCGACCGATCCGGTGATGCGCACGGTGCGGGCCAAGGTGTCCCAGTGAAAGTTGAGTGCGGCGTGTGGGTGAAGGGCCAGGTGCTTGGCTTTGGCGGAGGTGTAGTTGGTGAAAAACACAAAGCCGCGATGGAGGGTGTTGGCGTCATCCACGCCTTTAAGAAGCATGGTGCGGGCGGCGGGGGTGCCATTGGCGCACACCGTGGCCAAGGTCATGGCGTTGGGTTCTAAAATGTCGGCGGCTTGCGCATTGGCAAACCACGTCGCGAATTGATCGAATGGATCGGCGGCGAGATCACTGCGACGCAGGGCGGGGTGGTCGTAATTTTGACGAATGTTTTGAAGGACCATGCCTTCTAGTTTAAGACGCGGGGGTTTTGCCTGCGGCTTTGCGCAGTTGGCCAATTTCGACGCGGGTGAGCACGCGCCATTGGCGAAGGGCGAGGCCTTTGAGTTTGAGTGGGCCAATGGAGGTGCGTTTAAGTTTGCGCACTTTAAGGCCCACTTTGGCAAGCAAACGGCGGATTTCGCGGTTTTGGCCTTCACTTAGGGTGATGCCTAGGGTGGTGCGGTCGCCGCGTTGGCGGTCGGTTTCGTGGCGAATGATGACGACACTTTCGACGGCGGCTTTTTTGGCTTTGGTGGGCCCGGCGTCGGCTCGCGAGGTGGCGAGGGTGAGGCCGCTGCGCAGTTTGGAGAGGTCGCTTTCTTCGATGCGGCCTTTGACCATGACCAAGTAGCGTTTGGTGACACCAAAGGAGGGGTGGGTGAGGCGGTGGGTGAGATCGCCGTCGTTGGTGAGCAAAATAAGGCCGGTGGAATCGGCGTCGAGTCGGCCCACGGGGTAGAGGCGTACGTTGCGTGGGAAGGTGCCGGGGTCGATGAGGTCAATCACGCGGGCGCGGCCTTCGGGGTCGTCGTTGGTGGAGATCATGCCGCGCGGCTTGTGCACCATGACGTAAATTTTGCCTGCGCTGGCAAATTTGTTGTCGGCTCGGCGTGGTTTAGTCAGGGGCTCGCCATCCACTTCAACGCGGTCTTCATAGGCGTTGACCCAAGCGGGCAGAACCGAGATGCGTTCGCCGTTGATGGTGACGCGGCCTGCTTCAATGATGGCTTCGCATTCACGGCGTGCGGCAATGCCTGCATTGGCCATGACTTTTTGCAAGCGGTCGCCGCGGGCGTTGTCGTTGTAGTTGTGATCGTTTTTTTTGGCACGGGCCATGATGTTGTCCTTGGCGTCTTCACGACGCGGGGGGGGGGGGGGAGTGTTAGGCACTAGGCATGAGGCACTAGGCACTAGGAAGAGGGGGCCTAATGCCTAGTGCCTAGTGCCTCATGCCTAATGCCTATCCCAACTTATCCGAATTCGTCGCCTCGGAAGGTTGATCCGAGGTAGGTTTTTTTCACTTGTTCGTTGTTGATGATTTCTTTGGGGGTGCCTTGGGCAAACACTTGGCCTTCGCTGATGACGTAAACACGGTCACACACGGCCAGTACGTTGTGGACGTTGTGGTCGGTGATGAGCATGCTGATGTCGTATTCGTCGCGTAGGCGGCGGATTTCGGTTTGCAGTTCTTCGACGGCCACGGGGTCGACGCCGGCGAAGGGTTCATCGAGCAAAATGAGGGTGGGTTCGCTGATGAGGGCGCGGGCGATTTCGAGTTTTCGGCGTTCGCCGCCCGAAAGGGTTCGGGCTTCTTGTTTGCGGTTTTTGGCCAGGTCAAACTGGCTCATGAGCTCTTCGGCTCGGGCTTTGCGCTCTTTGCGGTTCAGGGGGCGGGTTTCGAGAATGGCTTTGAGGTTGTCTTCGACGCTGAGTCGTTGAAACACGCTGGGTTCTTGGGCCAAATAGCCCATGCCGCGCTGGGCCCGCTTGTACATGGGCAGGTGGGTGACGTCTTTGCCGTTAAAAAGCACTTGGCCTGCATCGGGGCTGATCATGCCCACGGTCATGCGAAAGGTGGTGGTTTTGCCTGCTCCGTTGCGCCCCAGCAAACCCACGATTTCACCTTCGGCGACATCAAACGACACCTGATTGACCACGGTGCGGTCGTTGTAAGACTTAACGAGTTGATTGGATTTGAGGATAAACACGGTGGTCTAGGTTTCTGTGCTTGATGAGGGGGTGGCTTTTTGTTTGTCGGTATAGGGTAGGGGTTGCGAGGGCTGGGTGTGTGTGTCAGCCAGCTTTGATGGCTTCTAGTTCGCTCCAACGCATGTAGAGGGTTTCGACGCATTGTTGGGCGGTGCCGAGGTCTTCGCACACTTTGGCAAATTGCACATGGTCGGCCATGATTTTGGAGTCGCCCGATTGGGTTTGAAGGTGTTCGACGTCGTCTTCGGCTTTTTGGATGGCGTCTTCCATGCCATTGAGTTCACGTTGCAGTTTGTAGGTTAGTTTTTTGGACGACGTTGCTTGGGGGCCGCCTGATGATGCTTTGACGGAAGCGTCGGTTTTGGTGGGGTTGCTTGCGGCGGCGCGTTTGGCTTGGTCTTTGAGGTATTGCGCGTAGCTGATGTAGCCTTTGGCATTGCCTTGGCCGTCGAGGGCGAGGAGTTCGGTGCTAAGGCGGTCGAGCATGAAGCGGTCGTGGGTGACCAGCACAATCGCGCCAGGGAATTCGCTGAGTGATTGCTCGAGTACTTCGAGCGAGGGGATGTCTAGGTCGTTGGTGGGCTCGTCGAGAATCAGCAGGTCGGCGGGCTGGAGCATGAGGTTGGCAATGAGAATGCGTGCTTGTTCGCCGCCGGACAAGTCGCCCACGCTGGTGTTGAATTGGCTGGGGTCGAACAAAAACTTTTTGGCCCAACTGGCCACATGAATGGCTTTCTCGCCAAATTGCACTATGTCGCCAATGGGGCAAAGTGCGTCGCGCAGTTTGAGGGTGCGGTCTAAGGCTTCGCGGTGTTGGGTGAAGCGAACGATTTTGAGATTCGCGGCAGGCTTGACGGTGCCTGAATCGGGCTGGATTTCGTCGGCAAGAATCCTTAGCAGGGTGGTTTTGCCCGAGCCGTTGGGTCCCAAGAGGCCTAGCCGCATGCCGGGGCTAAGAACCAGTTCAAGGTCTTTGAAGAGTTTTTTGTCGCCCAAGGTTTTGGCCACGTTGTGCAGGACGAGCAGCCGTTTGGTTTTTCGGTCGGTGGATTGAAAGTCGATGGAGGTGACTTTTTTAGGCGCGGCGTTGCGCCCGCTAAGGCCTTGCATTTCGTCTTTGCGCGAAGCGGCGGCTTTCACTTGGCTTTGGTTGCGGGTTTGGCGGCCTTGCACGCCTTGCTTGAGCCATGCGTTGTCGCGGCGAATTTTTCCGGCCAGTGCGGTTTGTTGGGCGGCTTGGGCGTCGAGAAATTCTTCTTTGCGGCGGACAAATTCGGTGTAGTTGCCTTTGGCTTCAAAGGTTCCGCCGGGGTAGGCGCTGGAAAGCTCGACGATGCGTGTGGCGCAGGCTTCTAAAAAAGTTCGGTCGTGGGTGATGAAGACCATGGCCAGGTCGGGGTTTTGTTTGACGAAGGCTTCGAGCCAGATGACACCTTCGAGGTCGAGGTGGTTGGTGGGTTCGTCGAGCATGAGCACGTCGGGCTCGTCGGCCAAGGCGCAGGCGATGGACAAACGTTTTTTCCAGCCGCCCGAAAGGGTGCTGACTTGGCGGTCGGGTTCGCCAAAGCTAAGTTTGGAAAGACTGATGGATGCGCGGGTTTCAGCATCAAGGGCATTGGGCGCGGCGGCGGACATGCGGTCGATGATGGCTGAGCGGGGGGTGGCGTTGTCGGCGAACACGTCGGCTTGGCCGACATAGGCCAGTCGCAATTGTTTGCGGCGGGTGATCTCGCCGTCGTCGGGTTCTTCGAGGTTGGCTAGGATTTTGAGCAGTGTGGACTTGCCTGCCCCGTTGGGGCCGATGAGGCCCAGTCGCTCGCTATCGTGAATGGCGAGTGAAACGCCTGTGAAAAGAGTGTGGGTGCCGTAGGTTTTGGCGAGGTTGGATGCGTGGAGGAGGGTGGCCATGGTGGAGGCGAGCGTTGGGGAGAGGGAGGCGGTTGCGGGGCGGGATTTTAGACCACGGCGGTGATCTGCGTGTTGGGGCGGACCGGGTGGGAGGGGGCAACGCGGTAGAGTGGAGGCCGGGAACCTTGCGGGGTGTCTTTATTTGGCCTTTCAGCCCCTTTAGAGTTCTTTTTCGATCATGAATGCACTTCTCACTTGGTTCTGGCGATTGGGCCCTGGCAACCCCATGGTGGTTCGTATTGTCGAGGGCGGCTCGCGTCGTCGTCAGCACATGATTGTGCGCATGGTGTATTTGGGGTTGTTGGTGGGGTTGGTGGTGCTGGGGCTGTTGTCGGGCGGGGGGCTGATGGGCGAGCGTGTGAGTTTGAATGCGTTGGCCAAATCGGGGGCGCAGTTGTTTCGATTGATTGCTTATGGGCAGGTGATTGGGGTGTGTTTGCTGGCGCCGTTGTTTATGGCTGGGGCCATTGCCAGTGAGCAGTCGGGCAAAACCTACAACATTTTGTTGACCACGCCGCTGAGTAATTTGCAGGTGGTGCTGGGATCGTTGGCGGGTCGGTTGTTTTTTGTATTGACGTTGCTGTTGAGTGGGCTGCCGCTGTTTGCCGTGGTGTTGGTGTTTGGCGGCGTGCGCAGTGGGGCGGTGTTTCAGGCGTTTGGTGTGGCGGCATGCACGGCGGTGTTGGTGGGCAGCGTGGCGGTAACGCTCAGCGTGTTGCGGGCGGGGGGGCGCAAGGCGGTGTTTATGTTTGTGATTGCAATCGCGGCGTATTTGCTGGGGGCTTATGCGTTGGATCGCTTTTTGCTGCGTGCATTGGATCCCGAGCCTTACACCACATGGCTCACGGCGTGGCATCCACTGTTGGTGCTTGAATCGTCGATGTTGACGGCAACGTATCGCCCGCCACCGGCCGAGGTGTTGGTGGATTATCCCGCGTGGCAGGCGTTTTGGATGGGGCGGCCTTTTGCGGCATTTGCGGCATGGACGTTGGGGCTTAGCGGAATGTTGGTGTTGGGATGTTCGGTGATGTTGCGGCGGGTGGGACAGGGAGAGTGGGGCGTCTTGAACAAACTTAAGGCCATGCTGGGGCTTGGTGGGGGCGAGCGTGTGCATACGCCGCGCGAGGTGACAGGCAATCCGATTGCGTGGCGCGAGGCTCACACACGCGGCCGGGGTTTTGGGGCGGTGATGGCCCGTTGGGGGTTTGCTGTTTTGGGCATGGCGGCCGGGGTGGGGCTTACATGGGCCTATCACACTGGGCAGTTGCCACAAAACTTGCCTGCGGCCAGCACGGCGGTGAGTGGTCGTGCTTACCTCACGTCGGCCCAGGTGTTTCACCGTGGGCTCACCGTGCTTTTGGTCATGGAAATTGCGGTGGTGTGCTTGGTGGCGATTTACATGAGTGCGGGTTGCGTGAGCCGTGAACGCGAAGATGGCACGTTGGATATTTTGCTGACCACGCCCTTGACGCCTCGGCAATATGTGTGGGGCAAGTTGCGCGGGTTGGTGTGGTTTTTGGGGGTGATGATTGCCGTGCCGGTACTTACGTTGTTGGGCGTGGGCTTTTACGCGTGGATTGTTCGGCAGATGGGAATGCCCCAAGGAAGCTTCACCCATTACGACGTGTTTGGAACCGCCGCCGGGGTGAGTGGCAGCGTGCACAAAGATTTGCCACTGGTGATGCCTGAGGCGGGACTGTGGTTGGCACTGTGTTTGATTCCTTTTGTGGGTTTGTGTGTGGGGGTGGGCATTACATGGAGCTTGCGAGCCAAAACCGTGTTGGGCGCTGTGGTGCCCACGGTGGGCATTGTGGGATTGGTGGCCATGGTGATGGGGGTGTGCGGCCTTACCCCGCTGGGCTCGGCGCCGGTGGTGGGCCCCATGGTGAATGCCTTTAGCCCTGCCACCAATGCCGCCGTGCTGGTGAATCCGTGGGGTCAGTTGATGGGCTTTGGCAACACCGCAGAGTTTGGGCGCATTACCCTAGGCATGGCCGCCGTGGTGGCCGCAGGGGTGTACTGGTTTGTGGTGTATGGCTTGATTGCGGCCACCACCAAAAACTTTGACCAAACCGTTCGGAAATTGTCGGGCACGGGGTGATGGGGCGGAAGACGGCCGCATTGCAGTTTAAAATCGGATCGTGTCATCTCTCTTATCATGGGGGCATCATTCTTTTTGGAGTTTTCTTATGCAGCTTTGGCAGCCGGCCATTCCCGATATGTACCACGCGATGTCTGAGGCAGACCTTGATGTCGCTATCACCAAGCGTAAAAAAGAGCTGGGCTCTGACTTGGTCATTCTTGGCCATCATTACCAAACCGATGAGGTGATTAAGCACGCCGATTTTACCGGCGACAGCTTTAAGCTCAGCCAATTGGCGGCCGAGCAGGTGGGCAAGGTGGGGGCCAAGTACGTCATTTTTTGTGGCGTGCACTTTATGGCTGAAACGGCCGACATTCTCACCCAAGACAACGTGGCGGTGCTTTTGCCCGACTTGGGCGCCGGGTGCTCGATGGCGGACATGGCCGACTATGAGCAAACCGTCGAGGCATGGGAGGCCATGGCACGTGTGTTGGATGCCGATGAAGGTGCATGGCGTGTCATCCCCATTTGCTACATGAACTCGACTGCGGCAATCAAAGCTTTTTGTGGTGAGCATGGCGGGGCGGTGTGCACCAGCAGCAACTGCGACAAGGTTTTCAAGTGGGCCTTGGCGGGGGGCGACACGCCTTTGGCCGAGGGCGAGAAGGTCAAGATTTTGTTTTTGCCCGATCAACACTTGGGCCGCAACACCGCGGCGCAGGCAGGGTTTGATCCAGAAACGCAAATGTGTTTGTGGGATCCGCGTGCCACCGATGGCATCGGCGGCTTGGGCGACACGGCCGAGCAACAATTGGTCGACAGCACGTTTGTTTTGTGGAAAGGCCACTGTTCGGTTCACAAGCTTTTTCGACCCGAGCACATTGACCAAATTCGATTGGAGTGGCCCGATGTGACGGTGATGGCCCACCCCGAATGCACTTATGAAGTGTGCCAAAAAGCCGACCTTACGGGCAGCACCGAAGGCATTATGCGTGCCCTAGAAGGCGCGAAAAAAGGCAGCCAATGGGCCATTGCCACCGAAGTGCATTTGGTGAAGCGTTTGTGCGACGCCGCCCAAAAACGTGGTGTCGAAGCGCGTATTTTGAGCGAATGCCAGTGTCTTTGCACCACCATGTACCGCATCGACCGACCACACCTGCTGTGGATGATGGATGAATTGATCGCCGGGAAAGTGGTGAATCAAATTAGCGTGAATGCCGAAGCCAAACGACTGTCGCTTTTGTCGCTCAACCGCATGCTCGAAATCACTGGCGCCCCTTCGGTGGTGGACACCGAGGCGAATGCGGCGTTGGTGGATTGAGAAGGGCGGGGCGTGTTGGTCAGGCTTCGCCCAAGGCCTCTAGGTCGGCTTGGTCTTTGGCGCGGCCCGAGGCTCGCTTGTTGGCGATTAATTGGTCGCGGCCGATATAGGGGATGGGTAGGTCGCCGTAGGTTCCTGCGTCGTGGCTGGCCCAGACGGTGTCCCAAGTTACACCGGAAATTGAGGTCAGTAGGTCGATCCGGACGGGTGGATAACCGAGTTGGATGATCTGGTCGGGCGTTTGAAGGTCGCTGGCCTGAATATCTAATTCGCCGAAACCGAATGCGCTGAGTGACGCGAGCACGCGCTGGGTGTTGCTCGGATTTCGCGAAACGAGTAGGTCGATGTCGCCGGTGAACCGTGGGGCTCCGTGAAAGGCGAGGGCGTAGCCGCCCACGACCACGTATTCAACGTCGTTCTTGTTGAACAACGCAAGCAACTCTTTGAAGTCGGGCTGAACTTCCATACTGTTGATTCCTCAGGTATTCGACGCAAGCAATACGTTCGGCGGGTGGCTGAGACAGCCAGTAGGCGAGGTCTCGGCTGGCCGCAGACGGGTCCGTGAGGGTTTGCTTCTGGATGACGCGTTGGAGACGTGGTGGCATGGTGGGGTCTGGGATCGGGGAACGGCCTTGCGAGCTTATCTTACGCGGGATTCAACGGGGTGGCCGTTTGTTTATGGGGGGCTCACCACTTAAAAACAGCCAGTGAAGGGTGCGTGTTGGGGTTGGCGAGGTCGTCGTAGACGGCTTGGCAGTGTTCGGCGGGGTGGACGTTGGCCACCAAGTCGTCAACGTGTAGGCGGCCTTGATTTAGGAGGTTGAAAATAGCGGTGAGGTCGTAGTTGCGGCTGAAACGTGGTACCAAAATGGAGGCCTCGCGTAAAAAGAGGTCTTGGTAGTTGAGGGTGAAATCGCTTGCGTAGCTGCCTTGAATGACTAGGCGTGGGCCTGCTTTGTGGCTTTCGTCCCATGGAAGGTCGGCCAAGAGCTTGACGCTCTCTTGAAGCACGGCCGGGGCGCCGGTGCAGTCCACCACGATGTCTGCCCCGGTGGGGAAGTGGGGCTTGAAGGCTTGGGCAAGACTTTGGTTGGAGCTGTCGACGGTGTTAATCCCGCATGCTTGTGCGGCGCTGCGGTGGTGGGTTTGTCGGCTGGCGGCCACCACGCGGCACCCTGCCAAGTGAAACAGTCGGGCGGCAAATTGGCCAATGACACCCAGCCCGATGATGGCGACGGTTTCGTGGGGTTGGGGGCGGGCGAGGCGCAGCCCGCCGTATGAAATGGCGGCGAGTTTTGCGATTGAGGCGTGCAGTAAATCGACACCTTCGGGAATGACCACCAAGCCTTCGGCGGGAATGACCGCGTGACTGGTGTAGGCGCCCCAGCAGGTGGGCAGGTCGACGTGGTGGCTGCCGCCGCCGAACACGCGTGTTTCCACCGGTAACGTGACGTCTGCCCCGGCGGCTTTGATGGTGCCCACCGAGGAGTAGCCCATGAGGAAAGGGGCTTGGCCGTTTGTGCCGGGTTCGCGCAAGTCTAAGCAGCGTCGGTCGGTGCCGGGACTGATGGCGCTGTAGGCGCGTTCGATAAGTACCTCGTGGGGTTCGAGGGTGTCGGGCAGGTCAAAGGCGACGACTTGAGCAGTGTTTTTTGCAGTGCAGGCAATTCCACGGGCACGCATGTAAAGCTCCGGGAGGAAGGCTATTGGGAATTAGCGAATAGCAGTTGGCAAGAGGCGGAGGGGCGAAGTGAAAGGCAACGTGTTTTTAAACCGTATGACACGTTCACTTGGGGGGGCTTGCTCGCCTTTGCCTGCTGTGTGAACAACTTAGGGTGCGGGGAGTTCAAAGGTGAGCCCTTTGGCGGGGGCTTGGGTTTCTTTGTCTTGGGTGAAG
>JAZGFZ010000051.1:0-70658 GCA_036480015.1 Algisphaera sp.
GGATCCGTTACGTTTCCGAAGAACGGGTCCATTCCTAAGAACACGTGACCGTTGCGCCAGCGTTCGAGGTGGTAGGTGAACCCTGAGGCTGGGTCGTACTGGCCGTCATTGGCGAACAACCATGTGGTGGCGGCGGTGCTGGCGTCGAAGCCGATGGCGCTGCCGAAGGCTTCGTAGGTGTAGGTGGCTAGGACGGCTGCGGTGGCGGTGTCGATGAGTGCCCGCGTGCTGCCGTGCAGGTCGTGAAGAAGCTGCTGGCTGCCGGCGGTGGCGTCGTGCTGGGCTTCGATGCGGTGGCCGAAGGTGTAGCTGCGGCTTAAAACGCCATCGACATATTCTTCGATGGCTTTGGCGTAGCCGGTTGGGTTGCGGGGGTCAAAGTGATAGGTCGTGGTTTGGCCGGTGGCGGCGTCGGTTTGGCTGACCCGCAGGCCTTGGTCGTTGTATCCGTAGGTGATGTCGTCAACGCCGTCGTTGTTGGTGTCGATGCCCACCAGCCGACCACTGACGTCGAAGCGATAGTTTGTGGTGCCGCTGGCGTCGGTCTTGCTGGTTTGCTCGCCGCTGTCGTTGTAGCCATAGGTGGTGGTGCCGTCGGTGCTGGATGTCTCGCTGAGCAGCCGGTCGTTGCGGTCGTGGGTGTAGGCGGTGGTTTCGTCAACGGTGCCGTCGGCCAACTGATCGACGGTCTGGCCGACGCGGTTGCTGCTTAGGTCGTAGCTAAAGTTGTGGATGTAGTCATCAAGATCACTGGCGATGAGGGTTTCTTTTACCAAACGATTCAAACCGTCGTACGCCCACGTGAAGGTGCGGCTCTGGCCGTTGATCGTCTCGACGGCACTCAGGCGGTTGCCTGCCGCGTCGTAGGTGTAGTCGAATTGAGAGACAACGGTTTCACCTGTGTCGAGCTGGCCGTTGTTATTGGCGTCGTTGAAGTGGGTGATGTTTTCAACGCGGCCCAAGGCGTTGGTGTTGTGGTCTTCAACAAGCCCGCTGGCGTGGGCGATGGTGTCGAGTGCGCCAGCGTCGTCATAGGCATAGGTGGTGGATTCGTCCGCAATATCCACGGCGTTGCGCCACGTGGCGGTGGTGCCCGCGAGGCGACCCAGAACGTCGTAGGTATAAGCGGTTTCGGTCACCTTGTTCATCCCGGCGGTGTCGGTGCTGGTCCACGTGCGTTCGAGCTGGCCCATCGCGTTGAAGCTGTGGTTCAGGATACCTTGCGGCGACCGAGTCTGGACCCTCTGCCCGTCCGCGTCAATAGGTGTGGGTGTGGTTGGAGCAGACAAGCTGGTTGCCGGAGAAAGCGTTGGGCTGCCGGGACTCGTACGCGTTCTTGTCAAAACATCTACCCTGCGGGGACTACTTTTGCTTTGCTTCTCATTTAGGAACCATCTATGTCTACAGGCCTTCAATCACTTATTCAGTCGGGCACGCGTGTTTGGCTCGACTCGGTTGACCCGCAAGCGGTTGCTGAAAACAAAAAACAGGGTGTCACGGGTGCCACTTCTAACCCTGCCATTATCGCGGGGCTTATTAACTCGGGCGATTTTGATGGTGATCTTCAAACGCTGATCAAGGCGGGTGAAACCAATGACGAGGCGCTTGCATGGGCCATCACCGATCACTTGGTTAAAGGGGCTCAGGATCAATTTCACGATGTTTGGAAAACCAGTGAAGGCAACGATGGTTGGGTGAGTTTTGAGCTTGATCCGCTTCTTGAAGACGTTGGCCACCCCGACAGCGTGGCCCAGCGTGCGGCGACCTATGTGGCTTTGGGCAAGCAATGGGCTGCGGGCCACGACAACCGCATGATTAAGGTGCCTGCCACCGAAGCTGGCCTTGCCGCTCTTGAAGAGCTTGCCGCCGCTGGCATCACCCTTAACGTCACGCTTATTTTCACCCAGCGTCAATACGAAGCCGCCCGCGATGCGGTTTGGCGTGGCCGTCAAGCGTTTGGTCAACTCGATACGTTTAAAAGTGTGTATTCCATTTTCGTTTCACGCGTTGATGTGTACACCGAGCAGCAGTGCCCCAACTTGAGTGATGAGCTCCAAGGCCAAGTGGGCATTCTTAATGCCAAACTTATCGGCTTGGACAACCAAGCCTTTTGGGAAAGCAAGGGTCTTAAACTTGACCAAGAAATGATCTTTGCCAGCACCGGCACCAAAAAACCCGAGCAGCCAAAAGATTTTTACGTTGACGCACTGGCAGGAAGCGACATTCAAACCAACCCCCCTGCCACCAATGCGGCCCTTGACAACATTGCCCGCAGCTACGAGGCCACTTCGCGCACCTTGCCCGGTGACACGCTTGTTAATGAGCTTAAAACTCAAGTTGACATGACCAAACTCGAAGACACGTTGATGAGCGAAGGCACCGCCAAGTTTGCCGACCCGCACAAAAAACTCATCGCAGCCTTGGCTGAAAAACGCATTGCGTTGGCTTAGACAGGGTCTCATAAACACAATAGGGATTACGGTTTTACTGTGATATTTAAAAACCCCCGCAGCATCTTTGTGCTGCGGGGGTTTTGTTTAATTGCGCGGTTCGAAGCGTTTATTTAGCTGCCTTGGGGTTGCGCCCCAGCGGCCGTTCGTTTTTCGAGGTCGGCCACTACTTGAGTCAGGTGCTGGGCCAGTTGCTTGGCGGTTTGAGGGTTGAGCACCACGCGGTGCGACACGTCAAAGCGGAAGGTGCCGACTTTTTTGCTTTCATCGCCTTCAACGGGCTGGTCGCCGGTGAAGTGATTGATGCCCAAGTCTAAAAACAATTCGTTGCTGCCTAGGCTGCTGCGAAAGGCATTGGCGTAAAGCGTGTTGAGGTTCGCTTCATTGAATTGCACACGTACCTGACGTTTGGGGTCGGCGCCTTCGCTTTCGGTGGGGGTGGACGAGCTGTAAGATTGGTCGTGGGCAGTGTCGGTCATAAGAAGGGGGCGTTTCGTAAAAAAGGGAAGAAAAGCAAGTACGGTTTGTGGGTGTCGGGTTTGGTGTTCAGGCTCGAATGTGAATTAGGGCGTCGGCGGGACTGTTGGGGCTGTCGAGACTGGTGCGCTATAACGCGAGCCTTTTAACAGTACCCGACGATTCACGGGTGGGCCACTGGGTAGTTTGGGGCCAATCGTCATGGCTCCGCCAAACACAACCACATTGGCCAGCAGCAACCACAGGCGTGGCGATCCGTCGCGGGCAAAGTGAATGATGAGTGTCGAGAGCAGGAGCATGATCAACATGATGGGGATTAGTCCGCGCCAAGCCAATTTCATGAGTTGATCAAAGCGGAAACGTGGCAAGGTCCATCGAATCCACATCATGGTAAACAGCAGCAAGAACACCTTAAAGGCAAAGACGCCAAATTTAAGGGCAACGATCAAGCCGCCGCTAAGCAAGCCGCCACTCGCCACGCCATCGGCATCCAAAGTGCCTGTGATTCGGGGCAGCATTTCGACAAAGGGCAGTAAGTCCCAGCCGCCTAAAAACATGACGCAAAAGAAGGCGCTGCCCGCGATCATGTGCATGTATTCGGCCAAGAAAAACAGTGCCCATTTCATGCTGCTGTATTCGGTGTGAAATCCGCCGACCAATTCTTGCTCGGTTTCGGCCAAGTCAAACGGCGCTCGGTTGCATTCGGCCAAAATGCAGATGAAAAAGATCACGGCCAAAAACGGATGAATGAAAATGCCCCACACGCCCTCGTTGCCGCCGCCGGCCTGAAGGTTCACCATCAAGCCGGTGTCGGTGGTGCCTGAAAAAGTCAAAATCATGATGAGTACGCACAATCCCATGGGGATTTCATAGCTCACCATTTGGGCGGTGGCTCGTAGGCCCCCCAAAAACGAATATTTGTTGTTGCTGGCATAGGCGCCCAGAACAATGCCGTACACCGCCAGTGAGCTGACGGCCAAGATGTAAAGCAGGCCCACCTGAATCGGCAGCACCGTCACGCTAACTTTGCCTGCGGCCACCAATTGCTCGCCGCCTACGAATGGAATCCAATTCCATGCGGTGATGCCTGGAAATGCCCACAGGCCTCCCCATGGAATGACTGCCCAGCCAATGAGTGCTGGAATAACTGCCAATGCCGGTGCGGCAATGAACAGTGCTTTGTCCACCCGTGGCGGGGTGTAATCTTCTTTTAAAAACAACTTCAAGCCGTCGGCCAAGGCTTGGCCGAGTCCAAAGTGCTTGCGTCCTTCAAACCAGCCATCAATGCCCAGTTTTTTCCACAGGTCATTTAACCCAAACGACAGGTTGGTGCGGTTGGGCCCAATGCGGTCTTGGGTCCACGATGCCACCTTGCGTTCTAGGAAAATCAGGTACGCCGTGCCACCTAACATCGTATGCACGACCACAAGAATGACCACCACACTGACAAAGAACTGCGCGCTAAGCATGAAAGACAGCCCAGATAGGGATGAGAAGTGCCGCCAATGCAACACAGACGCCGATAGGATACCCGCTTCGCCCGGCCCATTCCCTGCTCGCTCTCGATTGACTTGAACCCCACGCCCCACGATCTTCACTCTGAGTCGACTTCCGAGTCTATTCCTGAGCCAACCTCAGAGCCAATCCCCAAGCAGTCCTCTGCCGCAGCGGCGTCACGCCCCGCAGGCGGCCCTTTCACCGGTCCGGATCGCCGAAAGCCTGGCTCTTCGAGTGCTGTTCGTCGGTCTTCGCGACGCTCCACCGACGAATCCATCAAAGAAACCATTGAGTCGGTCGTCATCGCCTTCATTCTCACCTTTATTTTCCGCGCCTTCGTCATGGAGGCCTTTGTGATTCCCACGGGTTCAATGGCGCCCACCCTTTTGGGGCAACATGTTGAAGCCCGCTGCTCTCAGTGTGGCTACACATTCACCTTTGATGAATCGGGAACCGCTCGGCTTAGACGGGGAGCCACGGCGTCTTGCCCCATGTGTTTTTTTCACATCGACTCCCCTGCCGGCACCGCCACTCGCTCGGGTGATCGCTTGCTGGTTCAAAAATACCTGTACCACGTCACCGAACCACGCCGCTGGGATGTTGTGGTTTTTCGAAATCCCCAAGCGGTTAATCACGAAAATCAATCGCCTGGTCCTACCACCAATTACATCAAACGACTGGTGGGCTTGCCCAATGAAGACCTCACGCTTTTTGAGGGCAACATTCACGTTCGTCCACATCGCAAAGAGTCTGATGCTCCCGGGCAGTGGCGTATCGCTCGCAAAACCGATCCTGCGGCCAACCCACGATGGGAAAAAATCCAGCGAGCCCTTTGGCAGCCGATTTACCACAGCAAATACCGCCCACTTGATGGCGGGATAGAACACCAAGGTGATCGCCGCCATCGTTATACCGCTTGGCGCGACCCATGGATCCCCAGCGGCAGTCGATGGCGCGTCGCAGGCGACAAGCCCGGCCATCGTCTTCAAACCGACGTG
The DNA here is from genome assembly GCA_036480015.1 of Algisphaera sp. Lineage (GTDB taxonomy): Bacteria > Planctomycetota > Phycisphaerae > Phycisphaerales > Phycisphaeraceae > Algisphaera. The sequence goes on from JAZGFZ010000051.1 coordinate 5,423, forward strand.
AAGTTGCCTGCAAGCCTCACTTTTGATTGGTCGCTTTATCGCGATTCAGGAGTTTATCACCCGTACAACACCACCATTAGCAATGGCGGTGTGGTGCGTGGGCAGGCGATCGAAGACATTCGCTTGGCCACCACACTGGATGCTCAAATGGCGGGCGTTTCGCTTGCCTTAACCACCTCGGCCCGGCTTGGTGTGGATCCTCGCGCCCCGCTTGCATCCCTCACCGCCACACTGCGCGGCGATGGCCGCGTCGTACTCACGCAAGGCATTGCCGACGCTTCCAAAGATAGTCCTGCCCCAACCCTTCTGGCACAAGCCGAGGCTCCCGTCACCGGCCCGCATCGCGCGGTGCGCATGGAGCTCTGGTTTGTCGACGCCGAGGCGCTGGTTTTCATCGATGGTGATCTTGCCCTGCGTCATGCGTTTGACGACCTTACGCTCGATCAAATTAAACATCGCCCGCCTCCGCCAGCGCGGCCCACACTCAAGATCACCCTTGCAGGTGGCCCTGCAACCCTTCACGATATTCAGCTTGATCGCGATCTTTACCACACCAGTCAAATTCAAAGCAGTGGCGATCGCGCCCCGCTTGGCGCCCTGTACCGCGATTTTCGGGGCCAGTTGGTTGAAACCCCGCCGTTGAATCTCACGGCCGATCGTTTTTATGTTTTGGGGGACAACGGCCCCATCAGCAACGACGCTCGCTTTTGGTCTTCGATTGAACCTTGGCTTGAATCTCGCGAGCATCCTCAAGGTCCAGATGTCGCAGAGCAAACCCAAGCGGGCATTCCCGATTACGTCCATCACGTTCCGCGTTCTATGCTGGTGGGGCGAGCCTTTTTTGTGTACTGGCCCGCCCCCTATCCCTTTGCCCGCGACGGGCGGCAGGTCATTCCCAACTTTGGATCCATGCGATTCATTTACTAGGCGGGGCCGAGGTGACGTGGCGAAATTCAAAGGTATTTTTCTGCCACTGCTCATTTTGTAAGCAGTGGATTTGAATGGGATTAAAACGCCCTCGCAAGACGCTTGATCGCGGTGTTTTCCACGCCGCAGAAAAACGTGCCCGAACCATTGGTTGTGGGGCTTTTTCGCGAAGGGCACTTCTTGCCGCCGCATTGTCAGGGGGAATACTCTTAGTGGCGTAAGCCGCTTTCATTAGGAAGGTTATGATAATAAAAGACGTAATTCTCCGGAATTAATCTCAAAACGAGCATCGCCTTTGATCTGGCTGCCGCTAACCGAAGGCATCGCTTTACGCAACTATTCACATCTTTCCCACATTTATATTTCAGCCCGCGTCGCTCACGCGATTGCCCGCGTTTGAGAGCCTCTAATTGATTGGGCCTCTTTGGGACTTGCCTTGCGTTTTCTTAACTTTCTTAGATTTTTTTAGGCGTTCTTAGGCGTTCTAGACGTTCTTGATAAGAGCAAGCAAGGGCTTGAAGTCAAAATCCTCTGCTGTGAAACAAGGGTTGTGAAAACCGACTCACGTGTTGACACGCCTTTCATTGTGCCCAAATAGAGCCAAACCGCCCCCCCCCGGTTATAGTGCCTGCCATGAGTGAAACCCCCGCCAATGAAATGGTGATGCGCCACGTCATCGCCGCCCTAGTGACCAACGAACCCGGCGTTCTTGCCCATGTGGCAGGCATGTTCGCCGCCCGAGGATTCAACATTGATTCTTTGGTGGTGGGCCGCACCGAAAACCCTGAATTGTCGCGTATGACCATTGTGGTTGCAGGCGATAATGCCATTTTAGAACAGGTGCGCAAGCAGCTTCAAAAGCTTGTGCCCGTGGTCAAGGTGGTGGATTACCAAGATGCCGCCTATGTCGAACGTGACCTCATGCTTGTGCAGGTGTCCACCAAGGGCCCCGGCGGCGACGCCGACAAACGTGAAGAAATCAGCTCGCTCACGCAGTTGTTCCGTGCTCGGGTGGTTGATGTTGCGGGCGATCAACTCATGATCGAAGTGGCGGGCAGCGAAGAAAAGCTTGAAGCCTTTTTACAACTCATCGAACCCTACGGGATCATTGAGTTGGCTCGCACCGGCGTCATCGCCATGCGTCGCGGCAACAACAGCAGCTTTCGTCGGGTGGCCATGGCTCGCATGACATCGGCTCAATCAAGTGGCGGTGGTGTGGATGCCGCGGATTTGCCGCCAGGGTGAGTCTGTGCTGAAAGGAATACGCATATCGCTTGCCAACAAGTGCCAGCTCCTTTTTGGACTGGCCGTGTTGTTGGTCGTCATTGCCGCGCTCGCGGTGGTGGCGCTGCGTATGAAGGCGTTGGTTCACCGGGGCCCCGAGCGTCGGGCTCAAGACCTTGCCGACATGTGGCTTGCCGGGCAAATCACCTTTGGTGATCCCATTCGCTTGGTCGACCAAGATGATCCGCCCCCCGCAAAAACCGGTGTGGTTCTCTCGCTTATTCATGAAGATGAATTTCATTTTCACAGCAAAGAAAACCCCTTTCTTGCTCAGGCCATTGAGCAATTTGAAGATGCGGCCAACGCGCATGAACGCTTTGACACCGCCCGCGATGCCAGTGGTCAAAACTATTTTCGGTATGCCCGGGCCATTCTTGCGTCTGATCTCAATCGCCTCGAATCAACCTTTAACGCGGGGCTTACGCCTTCAGGTGTGGCCGACCCGCTTCGCCGCGTGCTTTACATTCAACTACGCGACCAAGAAGCCGCCCGCCAGCAAACCCTCAATCGAATCACCTTGGTGGGGGCAGGCCTTATTGCGGGTCTTTTGGCCATCGCTGTTTTCTATTACATCACCACGCGCATTATTCTTTCGCCTGTGCGTGTGTTGCGCGGCTATGCCCAGCGTGTGAGTGAGGGTGATCTTTCGATTCGAAGTGACATCAATACGGGCGATGAATTTGAGCAACTCTCGGACATGTTCAACACCATGCTTGCCAATCTTAAAGAGCAGCAAGATGATCTGGCCAGTGCCAACCAAACCCTTGACCTCAAGCTCATGGATCTGGCCGAATCCAATGTGGCCTTGTTTGAAGCCAATGAGCTTAAGGGTGAGTTTTTAGCCAATGTGTCCCACGAGCTGCGCACGCCGCTGAATTCCATTATTGGCTTTGCTGAAATTCTTCAAGAAGCACTTGCGGGCCAGCAAGGCCCCACACAAGGGTCTTCTCAAGAAAAGAGCCAGCGCTACACCGCCAATATTATTGTGAGTAGTCGGCGTTTGCTCGAACTTATTAACGACCTTTTGGACTTGGCCAAAATCGAAGCGGGCAAAGTGGAGCTTCGCATCGATCGCGTTTCCATCGCCGACACCGTCGAGGGCCTCATGACCCTCATTCGCCCCCAGGCCGAAAAGAAAAACATCGACTTGCGTGTCATCATGGGGCCTCGCGTGCCCATTGTTGAAACCGATCCGGGCAAACTTCAGCAAATCGTTTTTAACTTTCTTGCCAACGCCATCAAATTCACGCCCCCCCACGGCCGTGTCACCTTGCGTGCCGAACTTGCCCCCGCGCTTCATCCATTGCCTGAAAAGGGACCAAGCACTTTTCATGAAGAAGGCAATTCTCCTCAAGCCTCTGGCCCGCCCGCCCCGACGGCCAATCCCGTCGACCCCATTGCTCAGGGCCCTCGGCTACGCATTGCCGTCACCGACACCGGCCCGGGCATTGCCGAGGAAGACCAAGCCAAAATTTTCGACAAGTTCACCCAGCTTGATCGCGGCGTAACCAAAGCCCACGGCGGCACGGGCTTGGGGCTCACCATTGCACGCGACCTCACTCAAATGCTTGGCGGCACCCTCGAAGTCGATTCGTCTCCTGGCAGCGGCGCTACTTTTTCCATTTTGCTGCCCATCGAGAGCAAGTCGCCCCCGCAACCCTCACTCTAGTTAAACTCTGTAAACGCAAGTCCCCACAAGACCCCGTAAGGATCCCCCCATGGGCATCGAAGCCGCATTTCCCGCCGAAGGCGTTCTCACCACCCAGCTGCAAAAGGTCATCAATTGGTCGCGCCGTAGCTCGGTGTGGCCCATGCCCTTTGCCACCGCTTGCTGCGGTATTGAACTCATGGCCACGGCCAGCAGCCGATTCGACCTGGCCCGATTTGGGGCCGAGGTCATGCGTTTTAGTCCGCGCCAAGCCGACCTCATGCTTGTCGCAGGCCGCGTAAGTGTAAAAATGCTGCCCGTTTTGCAACGTATCTATCAGCAAATGTGCGAGCCCAAATGGGTTATTTCCATGGGGGCCTGCGCCAGCACCGGCGGCGTGTTTGACACTTACGCCACGGTTCAGGGCATCGACCAATTCATTCCCGTCGATGTTTATGTTCCCGGTTGCCCCCCCCGACCTGAAACGCTCATCGAAGGCGTCATGGCCATTCAGCGCATCATCGACAACGATGGCATTCCGCCCAATGGCCCCAACGGCTTGCGGCGGCCACTTAACATCGTGGTGGATCCCACCCACACCGTGCAGCCTCAGCCCACGCCCGTCACCGTGGGATTAAGTTAGTGCACCGTCAAGCCTTAACTTTAGAGTTAAGGCTATTTGTAGCGTTCACCGTTTTTCGACCATCCTCTTTTTAAACCAACGCTTGTGCTAAAAAGATCAAGGTAAAACACGAAGGCGCATTTCCTCTGCGTTTCTTCGTGCCTTTGAGCCTTTGGGCCTTCGTGTTTGCCTTGGGATTTTAAACCTGTGAACGGTTACAGGCGTTGAGAAAAAAACGAGCAAACGGCGCGGTCTCAACGTGTTGCCTTAAATCAAACTGCGGTAAAGCACGCGTCATGATGCCATGAGTCATCCTGCCCCCCATCAACACCACGGCCCGGCGTCTCACGCGCATTCTTCCCCTCACGATCACGCGTCCCACGACGCCACCGTGCTGGGCGTCAACATCGAGTTGTTCTTTGCCCTCGCCGCAGGCGGGTTACTCATTGCAGGCTGGGCTCTGGGCCACTTCGCCTTGGTCTCACACGGCATCACTGTCGCCTTGTTTGTGATGTCTGGCCTACTTGGCGGCTGGTTCGCCATGGGCGAAGTGATTCAGCAACTGCGCCAAGGCAAGCTGGACATTGACCTGCTCATGATCGTGGCCGCCTTGGGCGCCGCATCCTTGGGCAAATGGGCCGAAGGCGCCCTGTTGCTATTTCTGTTTAGCCTTGGTCATGCACTCGAACACCACGCCTTGGGCCGGGCCCGACGGGCCATTGAAGCGCTGGCCGAATTGGCCCCCACCAGCGCCCATGTTCGACGTGACGACGCCGTGATTGAAGTGCCCGTGGCCGAGCTGGCCGTGGGCGACGTGGTGGTGGTGCGCCCCAATGAACGTCTTGCCGCCGATGGCTACGTGGTGGCAGGCGAAAGCGCCGTGGATCAAGCCCCCGTCACCGGCGAAAGCATTCCCGTCGACAAACGGCCCGTGCCTGATCTCGCCCATGCCAATCAAGCGGTCACACTCGATCCGGCCCACCGCGTATTCACAGGCACGCTCAACGGCAACGGCGCCCTTGATGTTTATGTCACCCGTTTATCCAGCGAAAACACCTTGGCCAAAGTGGTGCAATTGGTGGCCCAAGCCGAAGATCAAAAATCCCCCACGCAATTGTTCGCTGATCGCTTTCAACGTGTTTTCGTGCCCGCCGTGCTGGGCTTTGTGCTTTTTCTTTTGTTCGCCCCGTTGGTGCTCAACGAATCGTTTGGCGAAAGTTTCTATCGGGCCATGGCGGTCTTGGTGGCGTCAAGCCCTTGCGCGTTGGCCATTTCCACCCCCGCCGCAGTGCTCAGCGGCGTGGCCCGCGCGGGCCGAAGCGGTGTGCTCATTAAAGGAGGCGCTCCGCTAGAACACTTGGGCAATCTCACGGCCATCGCCTTTGACAAAACCGGGACACTCACACACGGTAATCCAAAACTCACCGACATACGCCCCGCCCACGGCGTGCAAGACACCGAACTTTTGCGCATCACCGCGGCGGTCGAAGCACTCAGCGAACACCCCCTTGCCCGGGCCGTGAATCGCGACGCCCGCAAACAACTGGGCGAAAACGTCGCAATACCCAGCGCCGAAAACCTCAAAAGTCTCACAGGTCAAGGTCTCACCGCCACCGTCGAAGGCAAACAAGTGCATGTGGGCAACGCCAATTTGTTTGGCGACAATCAAGGCGACACCCAATCTAAAACACAAGGCCCTTTTTTGCCCGACGCATTGCGTCACGATATAGATCAACTTGAAGCTTCCGGTCGCACCACCATGATCGTGCGCCACGGTGAGCGCTACTTGGGCGTGCTGGGCCTGATGGACACCCCGCGTCAACAGGCCGCTCATGTCATTGAAAAACTTAAAAAACTAGGCATCACCCAAACCCTCATGCTCTCTGGCGACAACCCCCGCGCCGCCCAAGCCGTGGCCCAAGCTGTGGGCATCGACCAAGCGATGGGCAGCCTCATGCCCGAAGACAAAGTTGCCGCCATCGCTCAATTACGCGAGCAACACGCCCGCGTGGCCATGGTGGGCGATGGCGTCAACGACGCCCCGGCCATGGCCCGCGCCACTGTGGGCATTGCCATGGGCGCCGCAGGGTCCGACGTAGCACTCGAAACCGCCGACGTTGCCCTCATGGCCGACGACCTTGAAAAGCTCCCTTTTGCCGTGGGGCTTAGCCGCGCCTCCGCTCGCATCATTCGTCAAAACTTGTGGATCAGCTTGGGCATGATCGCCTTTCTCGTGCCCGCCACATTGCTGGGCTTGCCCATTGGCCCCGCCGTTGTTTTGCATGAAGGCTCTACTTTGGTGGTGGTGTTTAACGCCTTGCGACTGCTGGCCTACCCCGGTGATTAAGTGCCTGAAGGCAGAAGGGGGATAGTAATTAGGGATTAGGGATTAGCAAGTAGCCGTTAGCAAGAGGCTGGCCCGCTTGGTTTCTGTTTTCTGTCATTCCCGCCTTCGCGTATAGATTGGAGTTCCCGCCTTCGCGTACTACGTTGAGTTCCCGCCTTCGCGGGAATGACCACCAAAGGGACGTCGGCCATGGCGGGTAAAAAAGAGTGAACGGCTACGATTTTCCAGGCGACACACCCGTTCACTTGTGTCTTGCTAACTGCTATTTGCTATCCCCTATCTGCTTTGCCTTTCCACTTTGCCCCTTAATCCCTTTGCCCCTCAGCCCCTTCGTCCAAAAGCGTAAGACGTGAATTTTACTTCGATTGACAGCGTCTTAACACGCGTGAACGGTTACCATTAACGCGCCTTCGCACACCCACAACACCCAGCCAGACCCCAAGGATTTTTATACATGGCCGATCAACCCCTGCGCGTCACCGTTTGGCACGAATACCGCCACGACAACCCCCAAAGCGAAAGCCCCAATGCCCAAAGCATGAAGCTGTACCCCGGGGGAATGCACGCCGAAATGAAATCCGCCATTGAGCAGCACCTTGGCAACACCTCGCGCGGTGTTCAAGTCACCACCTGCACGCTCGATCAAGACGAAAACCATGGTTTGTCCGATGAGCTTTTGGCCAACACCGACGTCATGACCTGGTGGGGCCACATGGGCCACGACTTGGTGAAAGATGAATGGGCTCAAAAAGTAGCCCAGCGTGTACGTGAAGGCATGGGCTTGGTGGTGCTGCACTCGGGGCATTACTCCAAACCCTTCAAAATGCTCATGGGCACCAACTGCCACCTGCGCTGGCGCGAAGCTGCCGAAAAAGAACGCTTGTGGTGCATGACCCCCGGCCACCCCATCACCTCAGGACTCGAAAAAGACTACATCGAGCTAGAACACACCGAAATGTACGGCGAACACTTCGACATTCCCGACCCCGACGAATTGATCTTCGTCAGTTGGTTCGAAGGGGGCGAAGTCTTTCGAAGCGGCTGCGTGTGGCGACGCGGCGCAGGCAAAGTGTTTTACTTTCGCCCCGGCCACGAAACCTTCCCCATTTACTATCACCCAGACATTCGCCGTGTCTTGGCCAACGGCGTGCAATACGTCGCCCCCGCCCCCGGCGCAAACCAGCCCATCGTCGCCGACTGGAAAGACCCCCCACGCGAATACGGCCCCGAAACCCCCAACGGCGTCGTGCCCTATCGCCACGGTTCGCCCAACATCAAAAAGCCCATCTCGCCCATCGCCGCAGAACATCAAGTAGATGACTCTTTGCATGAAAAAGCGAATGACTAAGCAGAAGTCTTGAATAACGCCCCTGTTTTCAGCAGGTTCTTGTCAAATTGACAGCCGTTGCATATCAAGGCAGGAAATGAACCGCCAAGTGACCAAGGGCGCCAAGGAAGGCAAAGAATTGGACTTTTTCAGGCTTAGCTCCTGACACCTATCCTCTTTTTTTGATCTGTCTTTTTACCTTCCTTGGCTCCCTCACTTGCCCCCTTGGCGGTGAAATTCTTCTTGAAAATTGCGATCGGTGACAAAAGGGGCTATCGCGCCGTCCGCAGTGGGCGGGTTCGGGCAGGCGAACTCCACGCCCGCTCATCAGGTCAACCCCAGTGGCCGCAATACGGGAACCGGGGCATAGGTTTGACGGACGGGCGCGCCTTCATGGCCGCGCAAACGCTGATCAACAATTTGTCGAACCCCTGCACCCAAGTCTTGCCACGGAATCGCAATGGTCGTCAACCCCAATTGTTCTGCCACCGGCGCATCATCAAATCCAACAATGGGGGGAATCCGCTGGCCTGCTTGGCGGCAATAGTCCACAAAACCTTGCGCCAGCCGGTCATTGGTCACAAAAACACCTTGCGGTTTTGTGTCGAGTACCCACTGCGACACCGCAAACGCGCTTTCACTAAACCAACTTTCTGCATAGACCACCTTGGCCCGATGGCGCGCCACAAAACCTTCCACCCGATCGGCTGCGCGACGATCCGCCCGCGGCCCGGCCAAGACCGTGAATGACGTGCCTTCAGGTGAAAACCGCTTGAGTAAATCTGCCGCCAACGCCCCGCCCGCCACATTGTCGGTCGAAACACTGTCGATTCGCTGGGTTGCAGTCCCCAAGCCGGGGTGATCATTTACCAGCACCATGCGTCGCCCCTGATCTGCCCACTGCGGCACCCATTTGGGCCGATCCCACACCACCAATAAATGATTCGCAGGCGGCTTTGGGTTTTCATTGGTGAACACTTGAAAATCATCACATCCACCATTTTCCATCAAGGCGTGGGTTAACGTGCGGCGTAGCTTCACCCCAAAGCTGTCTTTTCTTGCTGCACGCGGATGCAAAACCAACGACACGCCACGCAGTGCCTGCGCCTCGCCCGAAACATACGTCCCCGATTGTGCCCGCCGCTCAAGAAGCCCTTGCGTCACCAAATCGCGTAACAAGCGGTCTGCCGTTTGGTAGCTCACTTGATAACGCTCTGCCAAAGCCCGGTTGGATAAAAACCGCTCTCCAGGCTGGTACTGGCCGCTTTGAAGGTGCATCGCCAACACATCGTGAACTTGTTGGACGCGTGCGGTGTAGGCCATGTTGAAATCATATCAGTTTATCTTCTAAAATCCAGTATTGATATGCTTTCGTGCTATTCTTTTATTCAACTGAAGGTAAAGCATGAACGCAAACACACTCGATCAGCGCGTCATTGTCATCGTCGGAGGAACCACAGGCTTGGGCCTTTCGGGTGCCTTGGCATGCGTGGCGCAAGGGGCCAAGGTCGTGGTCGTTGGCCGCAATGCCGAATCGGCCGATGCCGCAGTGGCTCAAATGGGCAAGCAAAATGCTCAGGCCATCGTCGGCGATGCAACCGATTCACAAACGGCACCCCGCGCTATCGCCCAAGCCTTAGAAACCTTTGGCCGATTCGACGGTCTGTACCACGTTGCGGGCGGTAGTGGTCGGCGGTTTGGTGATGGCCCATTGCATGAACTCACCGACGAAGGCATTCAAAAAACCCTCGACCTCAACCTCATGTCGATGATGCGATCCAACCGTGCGGCGATTCAATCTTTTATGGAACGCAATGTGCCTGGTGTTGTTCTAAACATGGGAAGCGTCTTGGGTTTTTCACCGTCGCCCCAGTTTTTCGTCACTCACGCCTATGCCGCAGCCAAGTCGGCAGCCGTGGGTTTCACCAAAAGCTGCGCTGCTTATTACGCCGAACATGGCGTGCGATTTAACGTCATTGCCCCGGCACTTGTCGAAACACCAATGGCCCAGCGTGCCGCCGACGATGACATCATTCAACAATTCATTCGCACCAAACAGCCGCTCGACGGCGGACGCATTGGACGCCCCGACGACCTTGATGCTGGCGCGGTCTTTCTTCTTTCGGATCAGTCGAAGTTTGTCACCGGTCAAACCCTCGTCATCGACGGTGGCTGGACGGTCAGCGAAGGCCAAATCCCCGAAGAAAGCCAGCGATGAATAATTCAAAATCTCTAGGCATCGACATCGGCGGAACCAACATCAAGGCTGTACGCGTAGACGCATCGGGCAAGGTTCAAAAACGCCTCGACACGCCGACGCCAAGCGATAGGGATGTTCTTGTTGCCACGGTCCGCGACTTGGTTAAACAGCTTGAGGGACATAAAGGGCCGATCGGCGTGGCTTCGCCGGGCTTGGCCGCATCAGACAATCGAAGTATTCGCTGGATGCGCGGCCGTTTAGAAGCGGTTGAAGGCTTGGCGTGGCCCGAGGCGCTGGGGCAGCCCGCAGTGGTCCTTAATGATGTGCACGCCGCAACAATGGGCGAAGCGTGGGTTGGCGCCGCAACAGGCCTGCAGCACGTGGTCATGCTCACGCTTGGCACGGGCGTCGGTGGTGGTGCCATTTGCAATGGGCAACTTTTGCAAGGGGCTTTTGGGCGTGCAGGTCATTTGGGCCACATCACCCTTGACCTTGATGGCCCCGTGGACATCGTGAAAACCCCCGGCAGCCTTGAAGATTGGGTGGGCAACCACAACGTTCAAGCTCGCACCGGTTTCGAATCCACCGCCAAGCTTGTCGCCGCCGTGGCGCAAGGCAATGCTCAAGCCGCCAAACATTGGGATCGCACACTGCACGCATTGACCTGTGGAATCGTGTCGCTTATCAACGTATTTGACCCCCAGGCAATCGTCCTTGGCGGCGGAATTGCCAAAGCCGGCGAAGAAGCACTCTTCAAGCCTTTGCGTGAAAAGCTCGACCGCTATGAATGGCGCCCCCTTGACCAGCCCGTGCCCATTTTGCCCGCCGAAATGGGCGACCTTGCGGGCGCGGTGGGCGCTGCACGTTTTGCCATGATGCAACTGTTTTGACCAAGTCTGCCCAACCAACCCAATCGCATCAACCCAAGCATTTAAACACACCAACCGGAGACGCCCCTTGACCCCTGCCGAAATTTATCTCAAAAAATCACGTGGCATCGTTGATGCGGTTGAGGCCCAGTTGCCCGCCATTCGCACCGTTGCCGAGCGTTTTGCTCAAACCATTCTTGCCGATCGCATGGTGCATTTATTCGGCAGCGGTCATAGCCGAATCATGGTCGAAGAAATGTGGCCCCGTTACGGCAGCTTCCCAGGGTTCAACCCCATGGTCGAACTTTCGCTGAGTTTCCACCACGCCGTGGTGGGTAGCAATGGCCAGCGCCAAGCCATGTTTCTGGAAAACGTACCCGGCTTTGCCGAGCGAATTTTACGTAACTATGACTTTGATAAAATTGACAGCGCGCTGGTGGTCAGCAGCAGCGGCTGCAACCTTGTGCCCATTGAAATAGCCGAGGGCTTTCAAAAACGTGGCATTTACGTTGCTGCATTGGTCAGCGCGGTCCATAGCGAGGCCAGCACAAGCAATCGCAGCGACGGTAAAAAGCTCACCGACTTCGCAGATGTTGTGCTGGACACCGGCGCCCCCGTGGGCGATGCCATGGTTCCCATCGAAGGACTCGAACAACCCGTCGCCCCTGGCAGCACCGTGGGCGGCTGTTTGGTGATCAATACCATTAAAGCCGAACTTGCCAAACGATTAGTCGATGCAGGGCAACCGCCCAAAGCATTGGCTTCGGGCGCCATTCTTGGGTCCAAACGAGCGGCCGAGGTTTTTGAAGCGGCATACGACGAACATGCCCATCGCATGTCCAAACTTTTTGCAAACGTAGGAAAAACATCATGAAATTCGGAGCCGTTCAACACGTTTTTACAAATGCCGATACCGACCTTGCCCGCTTTGAACGCGGCAAGGCCTTGGGCTTCTCAGGCATTGAGCCCGACCTCACCGTCGAAGACTTGGCCGACCCCACTGAAGCACGACTCGCGTCGATTAAAGCCGCATGCGATGCAACGGGTTTAGAAATCCCTGCGCTGTCTTTGGGCGTGCACAGTGCAGAGGGCTTTCTTTTTGCCTCATGGCGAGGCGACCAACCCGTTCAAGAAATTCGCAAAACAATTCAGTGGTGCCATACGCTGGGTGCCAAAGCGGTTTTGGTTCCTTTCTTTTGTTACAACGAACCTCGCAATGCCGTGCAACGCGAACGTGTGGCAGACGTGCTGGCCCCCCTTTGTCGTGAAGCCGAGGCATTGGGCGTTGATGTGTGCTTTGAAGGCATGTTGACCGCCACCGAACTCAAAGAAATCGCGGCGAAAATTAACTCGCCCGCCTTTGGTGTTTATTTCGACATGGGCAATTCGGTTTATGCCGACTTGGACCCTGCTGCCGAAGCCAAATCATTGGGTTCCTTGGTGCGTCGGGTTCATATCAAAGACACCCAAGCCATGGCAGGCGACAGTGTCTTGGGCGAAGGTCGGGTGGATTTCCCCGCCGTGGCCGCAGCTCTAAGTGACATTGCTTATGAACCGTGGATGGTGTTTGAAGCATTTGGGAAATCAGACGAAGACCTTGTCCAAAGCATGGCCTTTGCGAAAAAATATTTTCCCATTGCCTAAGAACGATGCGTGAGAAGTCTGTCGTTGGCCCGAGCCCGATTCAAGCGGTTTGTTGAATCGGGCGAAGCCAGGCAAGGTTCTTTTATGCATGTTCTAAGCCCAGTCATGTTTGGTTCGTGGTCTAAAGCCATGAATCGAAGTCCACCTCTTATTTCTTCAAGGCTCCCATGTTGGATATCTTCAAACACCATCAAGTCACCGTACTTGCCAACCTTGACGTGTTGGTCGTCGGGGCAGGAAGTGCCGGTTCCTGCGCCGCCATTGCCGCGGGCGAATCGGGTGTCTCGGTTGGCCTCGTCGAACGATACGGTTTTGCGGGCGGAACCAGCACGCAAATCCTCGACACGTTTTACGGGTTTTTCACCCCCGGCGACAAGCCACGCAAAGTTGTGGGTGGCATTCCCGACACCATCGTCGATGCACTCAACCACACCGATGACATTTTCTTGCGACCCAACACCTACGGCGCAGGCACCGGCGTAACCTACAACCCCGAGCGGCTCAAACTTGTTTGGGACACACGGCTTCAAGCGGCAGGCGTGCAAACATTTCTTCACGCCACACTGGTCGATGTGGTGGTCGAAGCGTCGGGTATCACCGGCGTGATTATCTCCACCAAGTCGGGTTTCTTTCGCATTAACGCCAAGCGTTTTATTGATGCCAGTGGCGACGCAGACCTCTGTCACCTCGCCAGTATTCCCTATGAAAAAGCGGGAGATCTTGACCCTGCCCAAACGCTGACCACCACTTTTCGCATGAGTAACGTTGATCTTGCGCGATACGCCGAAGCCGGCGGCAAAACCATGTTGACCCAGCGCATGGAGCAAGCGTTCGACGATGGCACACACCCGCTCCCGCGTAAACATGGCAGTGCCCACAAAATGGTTCAAGATGGCTGCATCGCCACCGTTGCCGTGCGTATTGCCGGCATGGACGCAACTGATTTTCAGCAACTTGGCGAAGCCGAACGCGAAGGCCGGCGGCAATCGTTTATCTACGAAACTTTTTTACGCGACTGTGTACCCGGCTATGAACAAGCCAAAATTATTGAGCTTTCACACCACGTCGGCGTGCGCGAAACCCGGCGGGTCTACGGCAACCACCGTCTAACCCGCGAAGAATGTTTAAGTGCAACGCAATTCAACAGTGCCATTGCACTTTGTGGTGCCCCGATCGAAGACCATCGCCCCAACGCCGACGGAGAAGACGAAACCGCCTGGGCCTATGTCGAAAACGGCGGGGTTTACGGCGTTCCGTATGGCACCTTGGTTCCCAAAGACCGTGATGAAGTCTGGGTTGTCGGCCGGTGTTTCAGTGCCACCCACGACGCCCACGCAAGCTGCCGAAGCATGGGGCAAACCATGAGCATGGGGCAAGCCGCAGGCTTTGCCGCAGCGCAATCGCTTCGTGGTGATCAAGGTGCCACAAACCTCGACGCCAAAAAACTTCGCGACACGCTACACCGTCGTGGCACCGTCCTTGAGCTTCCCGGCGCTGCTGCCAACACCGACCTTTGGGCTGCCAACCGCCCCACCGCCTAATTTTTCAATCACCACGGATAAAACAAGCCCACCTTATTGGAGCAACTTAACCAACGATGACTTTTGTGCGAACCATCCTGGGCGACGTGACAGCCAAAGAGCTGGGGGCATGCAATGCGCATGAGCATGTGGTCATCAGCGGGTCGTTTGTTGAGCAGCACTGGGCCGATTTTTTGCTTAATGACCCCCACGCCGCAGCGGTGGATCTTGACGCATTCAAACAAGCAGGCGGCGGATGGATCATCGACACGATGCCCACCGGTCCAGGCCGTGACGCGCAATTACTTGCCACTATTTCGCAGCAAAACGAGGTGGCGATCGTTTGCCCCACGGGTTTGCACTTGTCTCTGTATTACGCTGAAGATGATCCACTTCTAAGTATGGGACGCGAAGCACTGGCCAAACGGTTCATCGAAGAAATCGCCATCGGTTTGGATGATGGCAACGGTGTTCTTACGCATCGCGCTGGCGTCATTAAAGTCGCGGGCAATCGCGACCGACTATCCGATCACCAACGACAAGCCTTTGCCGCAGCGGCCGATGCACATTGCGCCACAGGTTGCCCCATTATCACCCACACCGACCAAGGCACAGCGGGGCTTGAGCAAATTACATTGCTGCGTGACCACGGTGTCAACCTTGAGCACGTCGTTCTTTCACACTGCGATCGCCTGCCCGATGTTGCCTATCACCGCGAGCTACTTCAAGCGGGCGTCACCCTTGAATACGACAACCACTTTCGTGATCTCGCCAAAACGGGCACCTGTCCCAGCGCCGAACTCATCGCAACGCTCGCGCCCGAATTTCCCAACCAAATGGTCGTGGGCATGGACCTTGCCCGGCGTTCTTACTGGCACGGCCACGGCGGCACACCCGGCCTTGCGTGGCTCTTAACCGACTTGCCCAAGCACCTTGCCAATGCAGGCGTCAAACCAGCACAGGTTCAACGCCTCTATCACGAAAACCCCGCACGGGTGTTTTCTTTTGCAAAAAACAACACAATTGGCGATGCCGTTCATTGCTGCGTCACAACCCCTTCCTGATTTTATCCCCCTCCCTTAAAGCTCACCCTCATGAAACAATCCCCCCTTCGCACGTCGGTCATTGGCAGCTACCCTTTTCCCGGATGGTTGGAGTTTGGCGCAGCCAACCTCGATGCTTTTGGCCCCAAAGACATCGAGGAAATGCAGGAAGATGCCGTCGTCGCCGCAGTTCATGACCAAGTCGCGGCAGGCCTCGATGTCATCACCGATGGTGAGCAAACCCGGCTGGACTTCAACCTTTCGTTCTATGGGTTTCTTCAGGGCATCGATCTTGAATCCCACCCGCCCCGTCGTTTTGGCCCGCCTGCACACGACCAACGTGGCAAGCACGAAATCACCGGTGATTTGCTTGCACCCAACGGCTTGGGCGCGGTCGAAGAGTTCGAGCGTTTGCAGCGCGTTGCTGCCACCATCGCCCCCAAATCCACCACCCTCAAAGCCTCGATCCCCGGCCCGTTCACACTCTCGGGCCGACTTCTGCCCAACAAGCAATACGCTGATCGTTATGCGATCACCGAAGCACTTCTACCGCTCGTGCGTGATGAAATCGAACGGCTTGTCGCCGCAGGTTGCAAAGAAATTTGCGTCGATGAGCCGTCGATGAGCTGCTACGCCCACAAGTCTGACACCAAGCGTTTTGTCGATTTGTTTAACCGCACCGTCGAGCCTGCTGTGGGCAAAACACGCGTGTGCATGCACATGTGCTTTGGCAATTACAAAGGCCGAAGCGTGGGTAAAAAACAACCCGAGTTGATGTTCCCCGACTTCCTCGACATGCACGTCAACGAAATGCACCTCGAAATGGCAACACTCAATTTCAAAGACCTGCACCTCATCAAGCAAGTCACTGACAAAGGCATCGACGCCGCAGTCGGCATCATCGACGTAAAAAGCTACTACATCGAAACACCTGAAGATATTGCCGCCCGCATTAAAGCCTGCTTGGAATATGCCCCGGCCGACCAACTCGTGTTTGCCCCCGACTGCGGCTTGTCGCAAACCGCACGCTGGGCGACCAAGCAAAAACTCGCAAGCATGTGCGAAGGCGCTCGCATGGTTCGCAAGGAGCTGGGCCTGTGAGTTTAATTGCCGCCCACCAAAAAGACGCCGATTTGCTGGCGGACATCAACCGTGCCGACCTCGGCCAAGGGTTTTGCTGTTGGTGGCTTGGACAAAGTGGTTTTCTCATCAAAACCGCTGCGGGCATGTTGCTGTTTGATCCATATCTTTCAGATTCGCTAACCACCAAATATGCCAGCACCGACAAACCGCACACCCGCATGAGCCAGCGTGTGGTTGATCCTGCAACCCTCATTGGCCTCGACGTGATTACGTCGTCGCACAACCACACCGACCACCTTGATGCGCAAACGCTCAGCCCGCTGTTGGCCGCCAACCCGCAAGCAAAGCTGGTTGTTCCCGAAGCAAACCGCGCGTTTGTGGCCGACCGTTTAGAAATGGACCCACGCCTTCCGCTGGGGCTTAACGACGGCCAATCCGTTATTGTCGGGCCCTTCACGCTCCACGGCATCGCTGCGGCGCACAACACCGTCGCCCGTGACGACGCAGGCCAATGCAAGTTCATGGGCTATGTCGCCACGTTCGAGACGCCCGCTGGACCTGCCGCGATTTATCACAGCGGCGACACGCTTTGGCACGATTCACTGGTGGAACAACTCTCGGCATTTGACCTGTCACTAGCACTTCTGCCTATTAACGGCAACCTACCCACACGCCGCGTGGCGGGCAATCTTTGGGGCCAAGAAGCCGCAATGCTCGCTAAAACCGTCGGCGCAAAATGCGTCGTGCCATGCCACTATGATTTGTTTACGTTTAACACCCAAACGCCTGACGCTTTTGTCGCGGCGTGTCAAGAGCTCGAACAGCCTTATCGCGTACCGCGTGGCGGCGAACGGCTCGACTTTCCGCTTTCCTAAAGAACGTCCCTTTTTTAATACACCTACCTGCAACGGAGCTTCCCGTGTCCAAACCCCTTCGAATTGTCGGCATCAACTTCGACCACATGCACATGGGCGATTTGCTTCGCCGAGCCAACGACCACGCCGACGTGGAAATCGTCGGGCTTTGGCACACCAGCCGCGACAAACCTGAAGAGGTTTGTAAAACTTTGGACCTGTCGACCGACCTTATTTTCGACGACATGGACACGTGCATGACCCAAACCAAGCCCGACGCAGTGCTGCTTTGTTGTTCGACGGCAACGCATGCGGATTACACTGAAAAATTGGCGGCGTACAACGTGCACCTGATGATTGAAAAGCCTTTTGCTGCATCGCTTGAGCAAGCCGACCGCATGACCGCTGCAATGAGCGGTACGGGGAAAAAGTTTGCCATCAACTGGCCGCTGGCATGGTATGAGCCTCACCGCACCACCAAACGACTGATTGACGAAGGTGCCATCGGCGAACTCATCGAAGTCCACTACTACGACGGAAATCGTGGGCCGTTGTCGCACAAGATGGACAAAATCGAGCTGACGCCCGAGCAGCAAATCGAAGAGAAGAAAACATCATGGTTTTATAAAGCCGACCAAGGCGGCGGGTCGCTGCTGGACTATATGGGCTACGGCACAACATTGGCCACGTGGTTCAACGACGGTCGCAAACCCATCGAAGTGACCTGCATGACCCATACCAGCCCGGGCCTTGAAGTTGACGAGCACTCGGTTACGGTTGCCCGTTATGCCCAAGGCCTTTCAAAATTCGAAACACGTTGGGGCAGCTTTACCGACCCTTGGACCAATCAACCCCAACCCAAATGCGGATTTGTTGTCGTCGGCAGTCAAGGCACCATCGCCAGCTACGACTATGAAAAAACCATTCGTGTGCAAACACAAAACGATCCCGCAGGCAGCGACCTTGCCGTTGATGAGCTGGCAAGCCCCAACACCGGGCCCATTGATTACTTCGTGCACTGCATCCGCAACGACAAGCCCATCGAAGGCCCTCTTTCACCTGAAATTTGCCGCATTGGCCAGCAAATCGTCGACACGGCGTTTGCCAGTGCCCAACAAAAGAAAACGCTTCCGCTCATGGGCTAAAAGCCGCTTCACCTTTGTGTTTTCTGTCCCGCCCACCATTCAGATAACCCTTTTTCTTTTTCTAACACCGTAAGGATCGCCCACCATGGCCGAGCAAAGTGACTACGCAGGCACCGCAGCTGAAATTCAAACCATTGAAGCCCCGCAGCTGGACTATTTGCCTCCGCGTATGAAAGGCACACCTCCCAAGATTGGCCTCATTGGCTGTGGCGGCATCACCGAGCAACACCTTATTGCCTACCGCGATGCAGGCTACGACGTCGTGGCCATGTCTGACAAAAAAATCGAACGCGCACAAGGCCGACGCGATGAGTTTTTCCCCAACGCAAAGGTTTATGAGAAATACGCCGATCTTCTCGCCGACCCGAGAATCGTCGTCGTTGATATCGCGACCCACCCTGCCGAACGCGCCCCGCTTATTCGCCAAGCCATTCTTGCAGGCAAACATGTGCTCAGTCAAAAGCCCTTTGTTGTAGACCTTAAGCTTGGCAAAGAACTCGCCGACCTCGCCGACAAACAAGGTGTCAAACTCGCAGTCAATCAAAATGGCCGGTGGGCCCCCCATGTTTCCTACATGCGTCAAGCAATCAACGCGGGCCTCATCGGCGATGTCACGAGCATCACCACCACAGTTGCATGGAATCACAATTGGACCAAAGACACACCCTTCAACAATATCCCGCACTTGCTTCTGTACGATTTTGCGATTCATTGGTTCGATATGGCCAATTGCTACATGACCGGACGCAAGGCCGAGCGTATCTACGCAGCCACCCGCAACCTTATTGGTCAAGAAGCCCGGCCCGACTTGGGCGGCGCGATCACCATCGAATACCCCGACGCACTGGTGTCGATGCACTTTGACGCCAACACCCGCCATGGTCCGCGTGATGAAACCCTGATCGTTGGCACCAAGGGCGCGCTCCACAGCCAAGGCCCCGATCTCACCAACCAAACCCTCACCCTCACCACCGAGCAAGGCCAGGCCTTCCCCGACCTTCAAGGTGCATGGTTTTCCGCTGGATTTGACGGCACCATGAGTGAGTTGTTGGTGGCCATCGAAGAAGATCGCCAGCCCAGCAACAATCCGCGACACAACATGGACAGCCTAGCGCTGGCCTTCGCCGCCATGGACAGCGCTCAAAAAGGCCAGCCCGTAACAGCCGGGTCAGTCACCCAGATGCACGATGACTGGCTTGCTTACCCTGAATCACCTGCTTAAAAAAGACTTCAGCAAGTAAAATGAACTTGAGCCAAGCCTGCAAGAGACACACGTCACCTACACTCTTGCCCATGGCTTTGTCACTTCATTTTTTAGGCACGGGCACCAGTGCAGGCGTTCCCATGATCGGCTGCCCGTGCGATGTGTGTCAGTCAGACGACCCGCGCGATCAGCGTGATCGGCCCGGTGTGTTGGTGGCGTGGGATGACCCTGCTTTAACGTTAGACCCCAAGCACATCACGTTTAACGCCGCGCAAAAAAACCGTCGGCAAGTGCTCATCGACGCCACGCCCGATTTACGACACCAAGCGTTACGCGCCAAATTGAGCTATTTGGATGCCGTATTCATCACCCACTCACACGTCGACCACGTGTTTGGGCTCGATGACTTGCGCCGTTTTAACGCTGTGATGGATGCCCCGCTAGAGGTTTACGCCGAGCCCAACACCCATGCGGAAATGGAGCGCATGTTCCAACACATTTTTCAATCCCATCGCAACGTGAATGATTCTTTTGTGGCCCGGCTGAACCCCATGACGCTTGAACCCGCCAAGCCCATTGTGTTACACGGCGCAACCTTCACCCCCCTGCGTCTCATGCACGGCCGATTGCCCATCGTGGGTTTCCGCGTCGATTTCAATGGAACGTCATTGGCTTACTGCACTGACGTTTCGCATATTCCACCCGAAACGTATCCCTTGCTCGAAAACCTTGACGTGCTGGTGATTGATGCACTGCGTTACCGCCACCACCCCACCCACCTCACCATCGACCAAGCGTTGGAAGTGATTGACCAACTCAAACCCAAGCAATCATTCTTCACCCACATCGCTCATGATGTCAAACATGCCGACCTTGCCCAACACCTGCCGCGCGGTGTGGCCCCTGCTTACGATGGCCTCTGCGTCACGCTTTAACTTCAGGTCGGTTCTTTATTAAAAGCACCTCCTGCATGGCGGGCCACTCTGGCTAAAATAGCGTCACCCATACAATATTCACCCACGCCATTGATTCCCATTGAAACCTCGCCCCCTTGTTGTTGTCGGCTTACTGCTCACGCTCATTCTGGCTTCCGCCGTGGGCTGGCGTTTTTGGGCCCTGTCCGCGTCTTCTCAAACCCAGGCTCCGGGAAACCACACCAAACGCGCCATTCCTGTTGAAGCGGCCGACGTCATCAGCCGCTCTCTCGAAGAAAGCCGCACCTTCAGCGGAACCTTGGAAGCCGCGGCCACTTTTCGCGTGGCTCCCAAAGTGGGCGGGCGTATCAAACAACTCAACGTCAACTTGGCCGATTCGGTTGCCAACGGCGCCGTGGTGGCGGTGTTGGATTCTGCCGAATACGCCCAAGACGTTGCCCAAGCCCAAGCCAATCTTGCCGTGGTTCAGGCCGCCGTGGTTCAAGCCCAAGGCGAACAAGAAATTGCCGCACGAACTTTTCATCGCCAATCCACTTTGCGTGACCAAGGCGTGGTGTCCGATGCGCAGCTTGACACTGTGCGTAGCGAACAGCTCGCCAGTGCCTCCGCCTTGCAAGTGGCTCAAGCTCAAGTGCTGCGAGCCCAAGCCGCACTCGAAACCGCAGGCATTCGCTTGCGTTACACGCAAGTCACCGCCACGTGGAATGAACCTGCCGGCCCCCGAGTGGTGGCCCGACGTCTGGTGCAAGAAGGCGACACCGTGGCGGCCAACGCCGATCTATTTGAGATTGTTGCACTCAACCCCTTAACGGCCATCCTTAACGTCGATGAGCGGGCTTACTCCACCATTGCAGCCGGGCAACCTGTTGTACTGCAAACCAACGCCTTTCCGGGGCGTCACTTTCCGGCCACCGTGTCCCGTGTGTCACCCATTTTTGAAACCACCTCACGCCAAGCCCGCGTCGAACTTACCGTGCCCAATGCCGATGCCGCCCTCAAACCCGGCATGTTCATTCAAGCTCACGCCACACTGCGTCGCATCTCAAATGCCTTGGTCGTTCCTGAAGGCGCCCTCTTTCGGCGTCACAACCAATCGGCGGTTTTCGCAATCACCCCCAGTGATGACGCTGAAAACACCTCAGATGCGACGGTTCGCTTGATTTTCGTTGAAACAGGTATTCGCAACAAAGGGCACGTTCAGCTCATCGGCACAAACCTCAAGCCTTCCGAACGCGTCATCACGTTGGGGCAACCTTTGCTTGAAGACAGCTCTTTGGTTCGTGTCATAGGCGATGTGGCAGGTCCGCCACTTCCCACCAATGCGACGCTTCACGCGGAGCCGGCACATTGAATTTGCCTCGTCTTAGCGTGCAGCGGCCTGTCACCACCACCATGATTGCATTGGTGATTGTGGTGTTGGGACTGGCTGCGGCAGGACGCCTGCCCGTTAGCCTACTGCCCGACGTAGAGCTTCCACGGCTCACCGTGCGAACTTTTTACCCTGGAGCCAGCCCCGAGGTGGTCGAGCGCCGCATCACCCAAGTCATCGAAGAAATGGTGGCCGCCGTCCCCGGCATTCAAGAAATGACGTCGACAAGTTCTGAGGGCGACAGCCGCGTGCGCGTGACCTTTGGATCGCATGTCAATCTCGACACGGCGGCCCTCGACGTGCAAATGCGTTTAGAAAATGGAATTGGCAAGCTTCCCAAAGAAGCCGCCCGCCCACGAATTTCCAAATTCGATCTCACCAACACCCCGGTGGTCACGCTGGGTGTTTCAAGCGACCTTGACCCCATTGAAATCACGCAACTCATCGACAACCAAGTGCGGCATCGCCTCGGGCGTATTCCAGGTGTTGCGCAAGTTGACCCTTGGGGCGGATCCAACCGTGAAATACGTGTTGAATTGGATTCTGAACGCCTGCGGTCGCTGGGTTTATCCATCAACACCTTAAACAACATCATTCGCAACGCCAATCTCGATTTGCCCGCTGGCACGGTGGAATCGGGCAATTACGAGTTTTCTTTGCGCAGCTCAGCCGAATTTGAAAACCTTGACGCTTTGCGAAACCAAGTGATTGCCATTCGCAATGGCGCCGCGGTGCGATTGGGTCAAATTGCCGACATTGATGATTCCTATCAAGCCCCTCGCTGGCGGGCCCGCATCAATGGCCGCCACGGTTTGCGAATCGCCATTCGAAAAGAATCCTCTGCCAACACCATCGACGTGGCCCAAGCCGTGCTTCAAGAGGTCGAAGCCTTGCGCGTCGATTTTCCGCAATTGCACATTGTTGCCATGAACAATCAAGGCAATTTTATTGAAAATTCGATTTCAAACGTCTCTCGATCGGTCATCTATGGCGGACTTTTGGCCATTGTGATCATTCTCTTTTTTCTGCGTAATCTGCGTAGCACCGTGGTCATTGCGCTGTCCATTCCCATTTCTATTTTGGCCACCTTGGCGGTTATGTTTTTCGCAGGGCTGTCTCTTAATCTCATGACTCTCGGCGGCTTGGCCTTGGGCGTGGGCATGATGGTCGACAGCTCCATTGTGGTACTCGAAAACATTTTTCGGCTGCGTGATGAAGATCAAAAGTCCCCCGCCGTGGCCGCCGTAGAAGGAGCCCTTGAAGTTTCAGGTGCGATCGTGGCCAGCACCCTCACCACCTTGGTCATTTTTCTACCCTTGGTTTTCGTACGCGGCACCACCGGTCTTTTATTCAAAGAATTCGCCTATGTCGTGGCCATTGCACTGATTTGCTCATTGGGCATCGCCCTCACGCTGGTTCCCATGCTCTCGGCCAAGGTGCTTTCTTCCCAGGCCTCCGTTTCCCAAACTCCGTCACGTCACGGCGTGGTCGCATGGCTAAGCCATTGCACTGGCGCACTGCTCACGCATCTCGAAAACAGCTATCGCAGTGTTTTGGCCGCAGCGCTTCACTTGCGATGGACCACACTCATCACCGCTGCGGTTCTATTGGGATTGTCTTGGTTGCTGGTGCCTTACATTGGGTCTGAATTTTTACCTGCCAGTGATGACGGGGCGCTTTATATCAACGGCGAAATGGGTTTGGGAACACGATTGGATCTTGTCGATCGCCAAACCCAAAAACTGGATGCTGCCGTCATTCAAGCGGTGCCCGAAGTGGTTTCTCGTATCACACGCGTGGGCCCTTTGGGGTGGCGTGCCAATGCCGGGGCCACGGGCTCAATCAACCTCACACTGTCGCCCGCCGCGCAACGCACGCGGTCCAACCAAGACATTGCCAACGACCTACGCAAACAATTAGACGGAACCTTGGCGGGCATGACCTTGCGTGTCTACGCACCTCGCGGGCAATATTTACTCAACCGCATTTTGCCCAATGGTGGCGGCATGCAGGTTGAGATTCGCGGCCATGACCTCGACACCCTAGACGCATTGGCCACCACCGTTGCTCAACGTGTGACCGCTGTTTCAGGCATTGCCGATGCCGACCCCGGCCAGCGCACCGGCACCCCGCAACAGCGCATTACCATCAACCGCGAGCGAACCGCCGATGCGGGGCTCACCCTGCGTCAAGTGTCTGAAGCTTTAGAAATAGCGGTTGTGGGCCAACAAGCGGGCTCTTTTCACGCTCAAGACAAACACCACCCCATTCGGATTATTCTCAAAAACGCACGGCACTTGCCGCTTGAAAAGGTTTTGCAACTCACCCTTCAAAATCCTTCAGGAGACAGCATCACCTTGGATAGTTTGGTCTCCGTATCACCAAGCGTTGGCCCCACCTACATCAACCGCCGTGAACGCCAGCGCACCCTCAGTGTCAAACTCAATGTCACCAATGCACACGATCCTGGAACCATCGCGAAAAATGTGGTGGCGGCCATTGCCGAAATTCCCAAGCCCCAAGGTTATTCACTACGCGTCACCGGCAACTATGAAGAACAGCAAAAAAGTTTCCGTGAATTAAAGCTAAACATCGCACTGGCGCTTCTTTTGGTGTACATGGTGCTGGCCAGTCAATACGAATCATTACGCGATCCCTTTGTGGTCATGCTTTCGGTGCCCATGGCAGGCATCGGTGTATTGCTCATGCTGTTTCTCACTCAAACCACACTCAATTTGCAAAGCTACATTGGCTGCATCATGCTGGCGGGCATTGTGGTGAACAATGCCATTTTGCTTGTCGATCAAGCCGGTCAATTGCGACGCAACGGCCTCTCAACACACGATGCGGTTGTCGAAGCAGGGCGCCGCCGCTTGCGGCCCATACTCATGACGTCTATTACCACCCTTTTGGGCTTGCTTCCGCTCGCTCTGGCGTTGGGCGAAGGCACCGAAGCGCAAGCCCCGCTTGCCCGGGCGGTCATCGGCGGTCTTTTGGGTTCTATGCTGATCACCTTGGTGGTGGTGCCGGTGGCTTACACCCTGATTCACCCCGATCGGCAAAATTCAAGAAAAGAAAGCACACCGTGAAGCGTCTTTCCTCTCGACCCTTTATGACGTCTTTTCACAGGGCAACATTGTGCTTGTTTACCCTTGCGCTTTCTGCTTGCCTTGCCCCAGAACGCTCGCCTTTTTTACATCCCCGCTGGGAACAAGCCCTCGATCACGCCGAACGCAACGCCCCTGCACGTGACATTCCCACCCTCCAATCCGGTGCTTTACCTCCGGCCACACTCTCTCCAATTCCCTCGGGCCCCCTCGAGCTTTCGGTAGAAGAAACCACCCAATTCGCACTGGCCCGCAACCCCGAACTCACCGTCGCCCAACTCGAACCCGTCATCGCCGGGGCCTACCAACTCATCGAACGTGGTGTTTTTGACCCTGAAGCCTTTGCTGAATTACGCACATCGTCCACCACCACCCGCGAAACCGACCGTGGCACGGGTGGTCAATTCAGCGTCGATTTCCGCAACCTTTCTGCGGGCGGTGGCGTGCGACAAAACTTGCCCCACGGCACCCGCCTTCAAGCCGAAGTCACCACCGACCGCGACATATCCAACCGCACCCCCGAACAACAAGAAGCACGACTTCGGCTCAGCATCACCCAGCAGCTTCTTCGCGGTGCAGGCCCCGTGGCCAACCTGGCCCGCGTCCACCAAGCCCAACTGACCACCGAGGCCTCGGTCTATGAACTGCGCGGCTATGTCGAACATTTTGTGGCCCAAGTTGAATCGGCCTACTGGCGTTATGGCTTGGCCGGTGAACGCATCGCTATTTTTGAACGCACCCTTGACGTTGCCCGCCGTCAACGCGACGACACAGAACAACGCATTGCCGTGGGGCTTTTGCCTGAAACCCAAGCCGCCGCCGCCCGGGCCGAAGTCGCCCGTCATGAGCAAGCACTCATCGACGCACGCAGCGACCTTGAATCGCAGCGGTTGCAATTGTTACGCCGCATGGGCGTCACAGGCCCCAACGCCATGGATCGCGCCCTCATCACCCGTTACGCCAACGACATCAACCCCGCGCCCATCACCCAACTTTCCGATCGCATTGCACTGGCCGCCATCCACCGCCCCGATTTGGCCGAGGCCCAACTGCGTTTAGAGCAAAACCGGCTTGAAACCTTAATCACGCAAAACGGATTGCTTCCACGGCTTGAAGTGTTTGCCGCATTCGACCAAACTGGATTTTCCGACCGTCTTGACGATGCTTTTGGCAACCTCAATGGCGACACCCATCGCCTGACAGGAGGCGTACGCTTTAGTCAATGGCTCGACAACGATGCTGCCCGGGGCCGCGACCGCATTGCATTTGCCACCCGCCGCCAAGGGGCCGCTGCGGTGAACAATCTCAAACAGCTCATCGAACTCGAAGTACGCCTCGCCGCCAACGAAGCCCAGCGGGCCCGCCAACAAATCACCGCCTCACGCACCACCCGTGAACTCGAAGAAAAAGTCGCCCAAGCCGAACAAAAACGTTTCAATGCGGGCAGTGGTACCGCACTGCTTGTGGCCCAAGCCCAGCGCGATTTGTTGGCCGCCCAAATAGCCCAAGCCCAAGCCGTGGTGGCCTGGCGGCTGGCCCTCGTCGAGCTTTACCGAGCCGAAGGCACCCTGCTCGAACGTCGCGGCATTGTGATTGAAACAACCACCCCTGCGGATGACTTTTAAGCCACATTCTTTTTTAGGGGCGCCGTGTCTTCCAGCACCCAGGCGGGAGTTAGCGCCAAGTGCGTTTCCACCATGGCCACCCGTGCGTTATGAAAGCGCCAACTTAAAAGTTGAAACCCCACACCCACCACCGCCACCACCCCATAAAAGAAAATCATCAGTTGCTGAATCATGGCACTCATACCGCCCAGCACGTTTTCTAACTCAGGGGTTGATTCCAAAATTTGATCGTAGCGTCCTTCACCCCGAAGCGAAGCCAACACATTTAACGCGCAATACACCCCAATGACCGCCCCCAACAAAAGCTGATTGCGTGCAAGCAATGTCGCGCCCGCCGGTTCAAGGCGACGCAGCGCCGCGCGGCCCCGAAACTCCAGCGTTGCGGTGACGCCCAGTCCCACCACCAGTAAAAAACTTCCCAAAGAGCCAAACATGCCCGGCAATGAAAGCACCCCCATCACCACCAAACCCCATGCACTGAAATGAGCCCACCCCGCCGCACGGTCAATGGGTTTCCGCCGGTCTGCCGCAGCACGCAACGCATCCCGAGACGCCTGCTGAGCCTTCTCCAAAGAAACCTCTTTGGACTCCTTGGAATCCAACGCATCACCAGGCATCTCAAACGACAACCCCGGCACTTCGGTTTCTTGCATCACGCGCATAAGGCCTTATCGGCCAAGGATGGCCGACTATTTAAGTGGTAACCATTCACAGGTTTCAGGAGGATGCCTGTGGGGTCATGCGAAGGAAAATCAACCGCCAAGGGGGCAAGTGAGGGAGCCAAGGAAGGCAAAAAAGAAAATCGAAACGCCCTTCAGAAAGCGTCTTTTTAGCCCTACAGTCCTTGCCTTCCTTGGCGTTCTTGGCTGCCTTGGCGGTAAAAATCTTCTTGCGAATTGTGATCGGCGACAAAAGAGGAAATTATTTAGGAACGGTTCCTAAATACAGTCAAGCACGATCAACCGATTCAGCGCCATCCGAATCCAACTTGCCCAACCCAAACGCCACCAATACGATCACCGACACCAACCCCAAAACACACAATCCCGCTCCCGGAATGGCCACCCAATCCAGCGATTCCTTTGCCGCATGCGTGCTGCCCAGCCCCGGCGCTTTCAATCCGGCCAACAGCCAATAAACGCTATACACCAACCCGCCTAAGCCCAATGCCGTGGCGGTGAGCCATCTCCATCGCATACGCCCTCCCGGCAACGCGGCAATCAACAGCACCATGACCAAGCCTGATGTACCCAAACCATTGGCATGTAAATGTGCCCGCTTAAAATAAACCCAGCTTTTGCGAACCACCTTGTTCATCGCCGCTTCATCACCCCCGTACACCGTGTCCAACACCGCCTGCCCTTGGCTAGCCAAATGGCCTTTCAAGGTGTCTTCGGCCACACCAAAAGTAATCCCCAGCCCAAAACCAAAAGCCAATGTCACCAAGCAAAGAAGCAGTGCGATTTTAAAGTGGATAAGGTTTTTCATGCCTTTAAGTATGGCACATTTACTTTCGATCGACCTGCCGCCTGTAATCCGCCGCCACCGTACAGCATTGCCTCACCACGCGTAACCATTCGCGGGTTTTTGACCATCCTCCTTGAAGCCAATACCTACGTCGAAAAACCTCAAAGCAGAACCGCCAAGTGACTGTGTTCCCGTCAAGCATAAAACACCTCAAATTTTTGTGTCCCCGTGGCCTGCCGCGGCGGCGGGTAGATCCGCTTCAAGGGCCAGATAGTGCTGACGCATCAGTGTGTTGAGTTGGATCAAGAACCGACGCATCACCGCAATCTGGGCCACCTGTGTTGGTTTGCCACGCTTACGCAATGACTGATAAACGTCATATAACGCAGATCCTTTCCGGGTGTTGCTTAGGTTGGCCATGTACAACGCGGATCTCACATCTTTTCGACCGCCACGAATCGAACGGCGGCCGGTCTTGGAGCCCGAATCTCTCGCGAAGCAAGCAACCCCTACCAGGGAGGCGATTCGCTTGCGATTAACCTTGCCCAACTCAGGCAGTCCCACGATCAGGGCCACCGCCGTCTTGCGACCCACGCCGCGCTGAGATTCAAGCAACTCAAGCTTGGCTTTGAGCTGATCGTCTGCAAGCAACAAAGCCTCGATTTTCTTCCCGTACGTCTCCATCAAGTGGTTTTTTTGCTTAATGCTTCGACGTACCTCGGCCATCATGGGTTTCTCCCAGTCGTGGTTGCTGAACTCGAGTTTTCCAAGCCGACATTGCTCTGCAATTCGGTCTTTCATCAATTGTTGGCAGCGTTTACGCAACGCTTCAATTTCATATTGCTGCTCGGTTTCGGGCTTGCAGGGATGAATGTTTTGAGCCTGAGCGCCGTAAAGGGCCAAAACCTGGGCATCTATCCGATCGGTTTTAGCGGTAAAGCCGTGGGCGTTGGCAAAATACCGAACGCGTCGAGGCTGGGCGAGATGGACTTCTAGCCCTGCCTCACGCAGCGCCGTCAAAATCCGGCATTCATAACCCCCGGTGGCCTCGATGACCACCAATTCAACCTGTTGCTGTTTGAGGTCTTGGGCAAGGCGTTTGGCGGACTCCGGGGTATTGTCATGGCGTTTTTCCAGGTGTGGTTTGGGCCAGAACGCGATGTCCAAATGCATCTTGGAGATATCGATTCCAGCAGTACGAGAGTATGATGTGGCCATTGCGGTTCCTGTCTTATTAACGAGCGCGGAAACAAAGCCTGCTCAAGTGACTGTACGGAAGGAGCCGTGAAGACCGACGGGTGTCCCAACTTCGTGACGAACATGACCTAGGTCGTGTTCCGGACGCAAACGGACGCCCCGCCGGACGGTCCCCACTCTGATGCATTCGGAGTGGGGTTTTTTCTTCACGGCCCGCCGCCACGGCAGGCCACGGTAATAGACTAATAAGGCGCAAAGGCACGAAGGAAAGCGAAGCATGAACAACCAAGTCGCCAAGAACGCCAAGGAAGGCAGAGTATGTCGGGACGGTCGGGACTGTTGGGAATGTCGGGCTAAAGAGACGCTTTCTGAGGGGCGATTCTCAATCGCCTTAATTTGATTTCCTCACGCATACCAAGGCAGAAAAATAACGTTTTTACTTTTCTTTTTTGCCTTCCTTGGCGTCTTGGCGCCTTGGCGTAAAATATCTTTCCAGAGACAACTTGCCCATTGCGCGTCAACGCAAACATCCCCCTGAAAACCCTGTGAACGGTTACACCCCACACCCCATATACCCAATGCAACAACATCACACGCAGCGATTCACCGCAGGCTCAGCAAGCCCATGGCTCTTCATTGCCGCCATTGCTTTTTTTGGGCTTCTGCTCGCAAGCCCTTGGGCCCAAGCCGCAGGCCCCGAGGGAAACAACCTGCCCCAAACGCCTCCGCCCGCCACCCCCACCGCGCCCGCCACACCCGACCCCCACGCAGGCCACAACCACGCACCCGGCCAGCACCCTGCGCCCACACAATCGCTCACCCGCGCCCAACACCAAGCGTTTGCTCACGCCGTAGACGTTTCAGCCTTTCGCGAACTGGCCGTGTTTCACAATGGACGGGTCAAAATCCTTGACACCTTTGCCCGCGAACAACTGCGCCGCATTTACGGCAAAACCTCGTTTTACGACACGCAAGCCGACACCCTCGATGGCCCCCTAAAAGACCGCAAATCGTTTAAATACCCCCGCGTTTTCACCCTGCTCGACTTGGCCTTTAACCCCAGTTATTACACCGACAAACCCTTGCTTCATGCCGAAGTGCTTCCGCTGCGCCGCCGCCTGCTGGCCCACCTGCCACCCGCCGAACAAGAGCGCTGGCTCAAAATCGGCCGCATCACCCCCGCCATGTTTCTAAGCCCGCCCATGCAAGCGGTCTATCGTGGCAACCAAACCAGCCGCGAAGAAGCCAAGGGCCGCGACCAACTGTTCTTTGCCTTTAGCGCATGGCAAAACACCGCCAGCACCTTAAAACTCGTCGCCCCCAATCAACCCGCAGGCCAGTGGACCCACCCCAACACCGCCGAAACGCAACACACCCACATCGCCGACCTGTGGTCTCAACTGGCCACCGCATGGCGCGCGGGCGACGCCCCTGCGGCCAACACCCTGCTTGCCAAACTAAACCAACTCATTCCACAAGAAAACGCAGCGCAATACCCCACCCCTTTTCATCGCCGCCTTGAACGCGTCTACAACGCCACAGGCAAATTCACGCTTGGATATGTTTTTTACGCCATGGCCACCTTGGCATTGCTTTTGGCCATGGGCACAAAACGCCCATGGCTGCGCTACGCAGGCGTTGGCCTGTTGTTCTTGGGCTTGGGCCTTCACGCCGCAAGCTTTGCCGCCCGCACTATTTTGTCAGGCCGCTGGGCCATTCACAATCAATACGAATCCTTCATCGCCATTTCACTTTTTGCCGTGGTGGTGGGCGTGATCATGCTCATCACCCAACGCATGCTCATTTTCGCCGCCGCCGCCGCCGCACTGGGCACCCTTTCCATGCTCGTGGCCAACCTCTGGGCCATTCCCAGCAATGAAGTGGGACAAGTCGCCGGCATTCTTGCCACCAGCCGCATTCTCTACGTTCACGTCAACATGGTCTTGGTCAGCTACAGCCTCATTGGCTTGGCCTTTTTCGTGAGCTTGGGCTACCTGTACAGCCACTACGTTTCGCCCCAAAGCCCCGGCCATAAAAAACGCCTCGCCGACCTCGACCAAGCCCAACTCACCCTCATGCAACTCGCCTTCTACCTGCTGGGCGTGGGCATTTTGCTGGGCGCCTACTGGGCCGACCACGCCTGGGGCCGCTGGTGGGCATGGGACCCCAAAGAAACCTGGGCCCTCATCACCTGGATCGTCTACCTCATCGCCATCCACACCCGCTTTGGCGTCCGCAACCGAGGCCTGGTCACCGCATGGCTCAGCGTCATCGGATTCATCGTCATGCTCTGGACCTACTGGGGCGTCAACCTACTACTCAGCGGCCTGCATTCCTATGCCTAAAACCTCGCGTCGCTCGCCATTTTAAAATCTCAAGACAAACACGAAAGCTCGAAGGCGCAAAGACACGAAGAAAATTTAACCGCCAAGTTGCCAAGAATGCCAAGGAAGGCAAAGGAAGGCAAAGGAAGGCAAAGGAATCAAGGCCCAGTCACGCCAATCTCCAGCACCCCCTTTTTATCCAGTGGGATAGGCGTCCCGCCTGTCATCCGCCCGCAGGGCGGACACACATTCAACTCCCGCGCCTCTTCATTTTCATTTGCATCTACTTGCGTTCATCCGCATCTAAAAACCATTTCTATAGCGGCCTGAACAAGACCGACCCACTCCGTTCCACCATTCCCGCGAAGGCGGGAACTCAAATAAGTACGCGAAGGCGGGAACCCAGCTGCCCTTTGTTCAGAGATTCCCAATTTCTGAATAACCACGAAATACACGAAATACACGAAAATCCTGCCTTGGTTTTCTTTCGTACGTTTCGTATGTTTCGTGGTAAAAAAATCGAGAACCATTTGACGTCAGGGAAGCCGTCATGCTTGTTTTTGTATGCCTATCAAAAAAAAGAGTTCCCCCGATCTATCTTTTTGTCTTCCTTGGCGTCTTGGCGTAAAACCCCTTACCTGAAACTGCCTTTCTCCCTTCAGCGTAATCTGCGGACAAAACGTCCGGAATGGCCTGACTGTTTTGCCCCTCAATTCCACCACCCGCGAAACACTTTTATGTAGTGCGCACAGGGCCTAAAGCGCCGCCAACCGCTGGGCGCGGTCTTCGGCGATGAGCGCCGTCACCAGCGAGCCCAAGTCGCCGCCCATCACGTTTTGCAAATTAAAACTTTGCCCCAATCGATGATCCACCACTTGATTGTCTTTCCAGCGGTACGTGCGCGCCCGCTCGCTGCGTCCTCCTGTGCCAATCAACGAGCTTCGCTTTTCGGCCCGCTTGGCGTCTTCTTTAGCCTGCATGCGATCGTAAATGCGCGCTCGCATCAGCTGCATGGCTTTTTCGCGGTTTTGGTGCTGGCTTTTGCTTTCTTGCATGCGCACTTCAATGCCGGTGGGCTTGTGAATCATGTGAACCGCAGTGGCCACCTTGTTCACGTTTTGCCCGCCGGGGCCCTGCGCGGTGGTCACATGAATTTCCAAATCTGCTTCTGAAATATTCACTTCCACCTCTTCGGGCTCGGGCAACACCGCCACGGTGGCCGTGCTGGTGTGCACACGCCCTTGTGTTTCGGTGGCAGGCACGCGTTTCACACAATGCACGCCACTTTCATAACCCAATCCTTGCCACACCCCTTCGCCCGACACCGTTGCCACGGCATGCCGCACCCCACCCGAATCACCGGGCGACACATCCACCACCTCCAGTTTCCAACCTTTTGTTTTGGCAAATGATTGATACACCTCCAGCAACTCTCCAGCAAACAAGGCGGCTTCCGCTCCGCCGGTGCCCGCACGCACTTCAAGAATCACCGCTCCAATCGCCGCGTCATCGGCTGTTACCAGCTCGCCGCTAATGCCCTCCAAAAGCGAGGCCGACTTTTCGGCAAGCTCTGGCCGCTCGGCCTTGGCCATTTCCACCAATTCGGCATCTTCTTGCGCCGCAATAATGTCGTCCGCCTCCCTCAACGCTTGGGCCAATCCACGGTACTCCCGATACTTCGCCACAATCCCTGCCAAGGCCGCCCGTTTCACACTCAATCGCCGCACCGCGGCATGATCGTTCATCACCGCAGGGGTCATCAGCTCTTCTTCCAGCGCATCAAACTGAAGTGCCAGCTCTTCTAGCTTCTCGATCAACCGCTCATTAAGATCATTGGCCATAACACATCACCGTACCCTTTCAAAAAAAAGACCACGCGCAAAGCGTGGTCTTTTTTTAACTGTATCAGGCTGCAAGGTGGACAAAGCCCACCAAGAGATTACTTCTTGCCGAAGTAATTGCCTGCGAATTTCTTTTGGAACTTCTCGACGCGACCCGCTGTGTCGACAAACTTTTGCTTGCCCGTGAAGAAGGGGTGACTGGCAGCCGAAATATCGACCTTCACCAAGGTGTACTCTTTGCCATCTTCCCACGTGATCGTGTCTTTCGACTTGGCCGTCGAGTGGGTGATGAAGTTAAAGTCTGCCGACACGTCGCGGAAGACCACAGGGCGGTACTCGGGGTGGATATCAGGCTTCATCTTGCGTCCAATTGCGTCTAGGGTGGGTTAACGAGGGATCGAGGCCGAAGAAAAACCTCCGGCGAGCCGGGTAATCTAAGCCCTCACCCGCTAACCTGCAACCCACAGAACATTCCCCCCCTAGGCCGTTCTTAAGAAAAAGCATCAAAAACACCCTTTATAACCTTAAACCCTCCTTCTTTCCCCAAAACTTCCTCGCCGCAAAGCCAATAAAAGGTAGGCTTATCCCCTCCTTCCATCTTGCCCCCTTTCACCCCAATCTTTCCCATGCCCACCTCTCCCTCCACCCTCACCCACCTCAAGCAACTTGAGGCCGAATCCATCCACATCATTCGCGAGGTCGCCGCCGAGTTCGACAAGCCTGTGATGATGTATTCGGTGGGCAAAGACTCTGCGGTCATGCTGCACTTGGCCCTCAAAGCCTTTGCACCTGGCAAGCTGCCTTTTCCTTTGATGCACGTGGACACCACGTTCAAATTCAAAGAGATGATCACCTTCCGCGACAAACACATCAAAGATTTGGGGCTGGATCTCATCGTCCACACCAACCAAGAAGGTGTCGATGCTGGCGTGGGCCCCTTCACCAGCGGCAGCAAGGTTCACACCGACATCATGAAAACCCAAGGTCTTCTTCAGGCCCTTAACAAATACAAATTTGACGCCATGTTCGGCGGCGCCCGCCGCGATGAAGAAAAATCACGCGCCAAAGAACGCGTCTATTCCTTCCGCGATCAAAACCACCAGTGGGACCCTAAAAACCAGCGGCCCGAACTCTGGAACCTCTACAACGCCGAGGTCAACAAAGGCGAGTCCATTCGCGTGTTCCCCATCAGCAACTGGACCGAGCTAGATGTTTGGCAATACATCCACCTCGAAAACATCCCCATCGTTCCGCTTTATTACAGTGCCAAACGTCCTGTCGTCGAACGCGAAGGCCAACTCATCATGGTCGACGATAATCGCCTTCCACTTAAAGAAGGCGAAACCCCCATGATGAAAAGCGTGCGCTTTCGCACCTTGGGTTGCTACCCACTCACCGGTGCAGTGGAATCTGAAGCCACCACCCTGCCTGAGATCATTCAAGAAATGCTTGTCGCCACCCGAAGCGAACGCGAAGGTCGCATCATCGACACCGACCAAGACGGCTCGATGGAGCAAAAGAAAAAGGAAGGGTATTTTTAATTTAGGCATTAGGCACTAGGCAATAGGCACTAGGCAAGTAAGAAAGAACCAGAACCTCCTTTTTTTACTGGAACTTCACATGGACGGCAAAGGATATCGCGGTCTACACGTTTGGGAACGGGCCATGGAAGCTGCTGAAGCAACCTACAAACTCACCGCCCAAATGCCTCGCGATGAACAATACGGACTCATTTCGCAAATGCGCCGGTCTGCCGTTTCGATTGCCTCCAATATTGCCGAAGGCTACGGCCGCAAATCAACCGGCGATTACCTAAAACACCTCGCCTACGCTCGCGGATCCCTTGCCGAGCTCGAAACCCAAATCACCCTTGCTGTTCGAGTCGGCTGCATCGAACGTAAAGACGCCATGACCTCTTGGGACCTTTGCCAAGAAGTCGGAAAAATGCTCACTCGCCTCGTTCAATCCCTCGAAACATCACCCAAAAAACCAAAGCTCTAATTCCTCTTACCTCCCTCATGCCTAGTGCCTCATGCCTAGCGCCTAAACCACCATGTCACACCAATCTGAACTTATCACCACCGACATCAACGCCTACCTCAAACAGCATGAGAACAAAGAGCTCTTGCGCTTTATCACCTGCGGCAGCGTTGACGACGGCAAGTCCACCCTCATTGGCCGTTTGCTTTACGACTCCAAAATGGTCTACGAAGACCAACTGGCGGCCGTCAAAGATGCGTCAATCAAGCACGGCACCACCGGCACCGATTTTGACCCGGCCCTGCTCACCGATGGCCTTCGCGCCGAGCGAGAGCAAGGCATCACCATCGACGTGGCCTACCGCTACTTCAGCACCGCCAAGCGTAAGTTCATCATCGCCGACACCCCCGGCCACGAACAATACACCCGCAACATGGCCACGGGCGCCAGCACGGCCGACTTGGCCATTTTGCTTATCGACGCTCGTCACGGTGTGCAAATCCAAACCCGTCGCCATGCGTTTATCGCTTCACTTCTGGGCATCAAGCACGTGGTTTGCGCCATTAACAAAATGGACCTTGTCGATTTTGCCGAATCCACCTTCGACGACATTCGCAAAGAATTCTCTGCCTTTGCCGCAAAGCTCGACCTGCCCGACATTGAATTTGTTCCCATGGCCGCCCTAAGCGGTGACAACGTGGTGAATCAAAGCGAAAACATGCCTTGGTACGACGGCGGCACCCTCATGCACATTCTTGAACATGTGCACATTGCCAGCGACCGCAACCTCATCGACCTTCGCTTTCCCGTTCAGTACGTCAACCGCCCCAACCTTGACTTTCGAGGCTTTGCAGGCACGCTGGCCAGTGGCACCGTGCGCCCCGGCGACGACATCATGGTGCTGCCTTCAGGCAAAACCAGTCGTGTTAAATCGGTGGTCACCTACGAAGGCGACCTCGATGCGGCACGGGCCCCCATGGCCCCCACCCTCACCCTTGAAACCGAAATTGATGTCAGCCGTGGCGACATGCTGGTTCACCCGGGCAACCGCCCCACCGTGGCCCAAGCCTTTGACGCCATGTTGGTGTGGATGGCCGAAACCCCACTGGCCTTGGGCAGCCCGGGCCGCTACCTCATCAAACACACCACCCGGCAAACCCCGGGTGTGATCACGGGGCTCACTTACCGCATGGATGTCAACACCCTGCACAAACAACCCGATGCCGACACGCTGAATCTCAATGAAATTGGCCGCGTCACCGTCGAAACCGCCCGCCCGCTGTGCTTTGATCCTTACAAACAAAACCGCCACACCGGCGCCTTTATCGTCATCGATCGGCAAACCAACAACACCGTTGCCGCAGGCCTCATTCGTGCCAGCAGCGAAAGTGCCGGTCAAGTCGCCCGACGCAAACTTGCCGAATCCAAAGCCGCCGATGCCCAACAACACGAAAGCCTCATCACCCCCGACGAACGCACTGCACGCTTGGGCCACAAGCCCGCGACCCTCTGGCTCACCGGACTCACCGGAAGCGGAAAATCCCCCATCGCCCACGCGCTGGAACGCAGGCTCTTCGATGAAGGTCACACCGTGCTGGTTCTCGACGGCCGCAATGCCCGGCTGGGCCTCAGTGCCGACCTAAGCCACACCCAAGCCGACCGCGCCGAAAACCTACGCCGCGCCGCCGAAGTGGCCAAGCTGGCCAACCAAGCTGGACAAATTGTCATCTGCGCCTTCTTGTCGCCTTCGGCAAACGACCGCGCCGCCGCCAAAGCCATCGTTGGCGACGACCTGTTCATCGAAGTGTTTTGCGACGCCCCCGAAGACATCTGCAAAAAACGAGCCGTTGAGCAAGGCTCCAACATGGCCGCCTTCAGCGACATGGCCGCCCCTTACGAGGCGCCCACGTCGCCCCATCTCGCACTTGCCACCCACCAACAATCCATCGAAGAATGCGTCAACGCCATTGAAGCCGTGTTGACCCACAAGGGAATGCTGGACTGAGAGCCGAGCCATGGCTTAAAAAGCAGCCTTGCCCCCCGCTCCGCCTGCTATAACTGCCCAAGCCATGGCCGATATTCCACAATCTTCACCCCACGATAATCCACCGCCCCCAGGCGATGCCATCGGCCATGCGCCGGTTCTCTTAGATGAAACACTGGCACTGCTTGCCCCCCAACCGGGTCAAACCCTGATGGATGTCACCTTGGGGCGTGGGGGCCACGCCGCCGCCATCCTCCCGCGCATTGCCGGCGGGCGACTCATTGGCCTAGACACCGATCCTGCCAACGCCGACTTTGCCCGATCTCGACTGGAACCCATCGCGGCTGAACACGGTGTCGCTCTCGATGTCATCCACATCAATTTCGCAGGCGTCGCCCGGGTGTTGCAAGATTTAAGCCTCGCCGGTGTGGACGGCCTGCTGGCCGACTTGGGCTTCGCCTCCAATCAAATGGATGACCCCCAGCGCGGCTTTGCCTTTCGCTTTGACGGCCCACTGGACATGCGTCTCGACCCCACGCGAGGCCAGCCCGCATCACACTTGGTCAACACGCTCACCGAAACCGCCCTCGCCGATCTCATTTACACCTTGGGCGAAGACCGCGCCAGCCGACGCATTGCAAAAAAGATTATCGAACGTCGGTCGATTTCGCCGATCCTTACAACAGATGATTTGGCGCGCACGGTGCGTGCCGCCCAGCCCCACTCGGCCCCAGGTCGCCGCGGGCCCTCTTCACGCGGTGGATCACACGGGATAGACCCCGCCACCCGCACGTTCATGGCTTTGCGTATTGCCGTAAACGGTGAACTCGACGCATTAGACACCCTGCTTGCCACGTTGCCAAAATTGCTGAACCCCAACGGCATCGCCGCAATGATCAGCTTTCATTCCCTTGAAGACCGCCGGGTCAAACAAGCCTTCCTTAAATTCCAACAAGACGATTGGGCCCAGCGCCTCACCCGCAAACCCATCACCGCCGCACCTGCCGAACTGGCCAACAACCCCCGCAGTCGATCCGCCAAATTAAGAGGCTTGCAAAAAAAGCCATAACCCCCAAGCGGGGTGCTACCCTGCTTCGTATTCAACATTCGAACCCGCCAAGGATGGCGCGTTCTTCATTTTTTCGCTCTTGGTCGCACACCTTTAATTAACCACGCGACCAACCGCCACCTACCGCTCACGGACGAACCGGTTCCATGGCCAAAGAAACCAAAGTCGGACTCCTCATTGGACTTGCCTTAATCCTGCTCGTGGGGATTATCCTGTCAGATTTAGTCAAGGGCCCTCCGCCCGCCGTCGCCGTTGAAGAACAAGCCGAAGGCTTTGGAGCGCAAGCCCAAAACAACATCTACGCGCCGCCTGCGCCCCTCAAAGACCGTTCGTTTGATCGTCCCGGCGTGCTCTCTCGACCCGAGCCCTCAACGCCCAGCGCCTTTCAAACCCAACCTGCCTTTGGCCAAGACACCCCGGCATTTGAATTGCCCACCGCCCCCACCAACACTGCGGGCGAAGCCGACCGCGAGTTTGCCCCGCCGCCCCACCGGCGTCCCGACTTGCCCGAACCCGAAACCATGGAAGCCGCAGCCCCGCGTGTTGCCGAGTTACCCCAAGCATGGCGTGTGGATCGCACGGCAGCCGCCACCCCCACGACAACCACCAACGTCGCTTTTTCGCCAAACACCAGCCCCGCCCCCGACGAAACCCTTTC
Organism: Algisphaera sp.; assembly: GCA_036480015.1. Classification (GTDB taxonomy): domain Bacteria; phylum Planctomycetota; class Phycisphaerae; order Phycisphaerales; family Phycisphaeraceae; genus Algisphaera. Next base: position 44,696 of record JAZGFZ010000051.1, read on the forward strand.
GGCCACCCCCGAAGACCGCTCGGTGTTTATTCCGCCGCCCGTTGCACCCACCGCCCCATCCGCCCATCACGGCTCCGATACGTTCCACCGTGTTGGCCCCCGCGACACCTTGGCCTCGGTGGCGCGCAAACATTATGGCAACGTTTCATTTGCCACAGGATTGGCCAAAGCCAACCCCGGCATGGTGGGATTTGGCGGCGTTCTACAACCCGGCGACCAACTCACCCTCCCCAGCTTAAACAGCCCCCACTTCAGATCCAACACCCCCCTCATGGCAGACGCCGCACCAGCCGCGCCGTCCCACGACGACATCGCCCCCGAACCCTTGCCCCGCCCACAACGTGCCGCAGGTGCCGACGCACTTAACAACACCATCAAAGTTGGAGCCGGCGACACCCTCAGCGGACTCGCCGCACGCCACTTGGGCAGCAGCCAACGGTGGGACGATCTACTCGACGCCAACCAAGACATTCTTAAACGTCCCGAAGCACTGCGTGAAGGCATGGTGCTTAAACTGCCTCAAACGGCCGGCACGCCAGCCACCCCCAAACCAACTCAAGCCCGCCCCACCGCCGTGGCAAGCACCTCTTCACCTGCAGCGGGCAATAGCCATATCTACCGCGTGAAACCCGGCGACACCCTCTCAGGTATTGCCCGTAAAAAACTCGGCAACGCCCAGCGTTGGGACGACCTGCTTCAAGCCAACGCCGACCTACTCGACAGCCCCGAAGACCTGCGCGAAGGCATGAAGCTCACCCTTCCCAACGCCTCTGGCACGTCGGCGACAGCCCCCGCGACCACCACAACGCGACCCACCGTCATCGCCATGGCAAGCCCCACCGCCCGCACCTACACCGTTCGATCCGGCGACAACCTCACCCAAATCGCACGCCGCGAACTGGGAGACGGCCAACGGTGGGATGAAATTTTTGACGCCAATCGCGATCAAATGGACAGCCCCAGCGCCTTGCGCGAAGGCCAAACCCTACGCATGCCCTAGCGCCCACGTCCAGCCCACGCTTGCCGCGCGGATCCCACCCCCAACGCCGTCCTGACTCCTCACCCCGCCCGCGCATGTTTCCCCGCCTAATCGCCACCACCACCGCCATTGCCTTGGTTGCCGCCAGCCTGCTCGCCCTGCGACAGCACCGGCTTCAGCTACTGCACGCCATGGGCGAACTGCACGTGCAAATGGACACCGACCGCAAGCTCACTTGGGACACACAATCGGCCATTGCCGAAGGCACCCACCCCGCCGCACTGCGTGACGCGGTGATTCGCGTGGGCCTCAAGCTCAAACCCGCAGACGCCCCCACCCCCGCTGCGCCGTGAGTACCTCCAGCCCCACTGAGCAGTCCAAAGTCTCCCAACGCAAAGCGGCTCGACGCAGCCGAACCGTTGAACCGCCTTCTTCACCCGACACCAACGCCCTCACCCGAGGCCGCGATCGCGCCTTGCGCGTGGGCCGCATCACCCTCTCCATCGTCACCCTTTTTCTGGTGCTCTTACTCGCACGCGTCTTTCAACTCCAACTCCAACCGCCCGAGGCCGTGGGGGCCATGGTCGACAACCAAATTAGCCTGCGCCGCCTCGAAGCGCGCCGCGGCGCCATCGTCGATCGCCGCCACCGCGCCTTGGCCACCACCCGCGTCGCCCACCTACTCTTTGCCGACCCACACATCGTCAAAGACCCCAACACCTTCTCCGAACGCATTGGCTACCCACTGGGTTACGAACCCGCCGCCATCGAACAACTCATGGCCAAACGTCGCGGCAGCCGCTACGTCGTCATCGACCCACACATGAGTGAAGAACGCTGGGAGAAATACCAAAACCTCGATCCCCTGCGCGGCCTGTCCACCCACCCCGTGTTGGTGCGCGACTACCCTCAAAACCACGTCGCCGGTCAATTGGTGGGCTTTGTAGGCCGTGAAAACAAAGGCCTCGACGGACTCGAACGCGCCTTGGACAAACGACTCACCGCCGACCCGGGCCAGCACGCCTTTGTTTACAACCGCAGCCGAAAACGCCTGTGGCTCGCCAACAAAAACTACCGCCTACAAGCCGATGCCCCCCCCGTCCGACTCAGCATCGACCTCAACCTGCAAGCCATCGCCGAAGAAGAAGTCTCCGCCGCCGTCATCGAATTTGGCGCCAAATCTGGCCAAGCCGTACTCATGGATCCCACCACAGGCGAAATTTTAGCCTTGGCCAACTATCCTTTTTTTGACCCCAACGACTTTTCCAAACTCAAAAAAGACAAAGCCCTCGCCCAAGCCCAACGCAACCGCGCCGCCACCGATATTTTTGAACCCGGCTCCATCTTCAAACCCTTGGTGTGGGCCGCCGCCGTCGAAGCTGGCTACGCCGACCCCACCGAAATGATCGACTGCACTGAAAAAGGCTACTGGAAGCCCGAACGCGGCCCAGGCTTGCGCGACGCCCACCCCCACGGCCTCATCACCTGGGCCGACGTACTCAAAGTGTCTTCCAACATTGGCATGGCCGTGGTCGCCGAACGCATGGGCAAACAACTGGTTCACGATGTGGTCAAAAGCTATGGCTTTGGCTCCACCACCCAGTCAGGCCTGCCTGGCGAAGTGGCCGGCCTGCTGCGCCCCGCCGCCAAATGGAGTTTTGCCGATGTCACCCGCGTGCCCATGGGCCAAGGCGTGGCCGTCACCGGAGTACAAATCACCCGTGCTTTTTGCGCGATTGCCAACGACGGCATTCTTGTCAACCCCACCATCGAAGCCCGCGACCCCCAGAACAAAACCGCCCAACGACTCAACATCACCGCACGCGTGCTCAGCCCCCGCGTGGCCCAAGCCACCCGCCACGTCTTAGGCTTGGTCATCACCGAAGGCACCGGCCGCAAAGCCAGAAGCGACCTCTATCAACTGTTTGGAAAAACCGGCACCGCCCAATTACCCGATTTTAAAAACGGCGGCTACCACCAAGACCGCTACGTCTCCTCCTTTGTCGCGGGCGCCCCACTCGAACACCCCAAACTCATTGTGGGCGTTTTTGTTCACGACCCCGACAAAAAAATCGGCCACTACGGCGGCACCGTCAGCGGCCCCGCCAGCAAACGCATCCTCGAACGATCCCTGCAATACCTTGGGGTGCCCTCTGACATTGTTTCAGAAGAAGAAGAAGAAGAAGCAACTGACGGCAGCAACTAAAGAACAGCCCTGAAATAACATCCCTAATTCAGGCCCCCTCAAAGCCAGCGGTGTCATCTCCGGCCAACTCTCCACGTCAATCCCCGCGCAGGCGGGGATCCAGCTGTGCGAGCCTAAATTTCCGCCTACGCGTACAAATCTGGGTTCCCGCCTACGCGGGAATGACGGAGGGCGGCGTCGGCCATGACGGGCAAAAAGGCGTGAACGGTGACAAAAAAGGGATGTTATTTCAGGACTGTTCCTAAATGCCTCCGCCTTGGCGTAACCATCCCAACACGCCCCCACCACCACAACTTATTCTCAATCGCCACGTCGAAAAACAGCAATGCCTCGCCTGCGACGAACTTCCCAAACGGCCGTCACCTCGATACCCAAATCTTGCGCAATGGCCGCATCCGTTTCACGCCCCAGACGAGCAATCACTTCAGGCGTCCAACGTTCGGCCAGAATGACACCCCGAAACGAAGGAATGCCTCGGCTGCGCCGTTCGGTACCCAACGTTCGGCGTGTCACCTGCAGCTTGGCGGCCAATTCACGATCCGGCATCGTGCCCATCAATGCAATTTCGCGCGGCTTCCACACCCGACCACGCGCGCCACGGCCAGGGTTTGCAGCCGCGATACCAAGGGTCACACGCTTGTCATGTACCGTCGTGTTCGCAAGGCCCAGCTTCCCCGCAAGCTTCGCATCAGACACAACACCCAATTTTTTCAACTGAGCCGCCGTCCAACGATGAGACACCGTCTTACCCGATAGGCCACACGCAATGCCCAGCTTTTCCCGACGCTTCACAACCGTATTGCGCGACACACCCCACTTGCGAGCCAATTCAGGATCAGGGATTTTGCCCAACTTGGCGTCACGCAATTTACTCCAACGCACACGCTTGACAGGAGCACTAAACGCCGCAATTCCAAGCTTTCGACGACGCGTTGAAACATTCCACGCAACCACCCCCAATCGCTCCGCCACTTCACGATCCGAAGCCTTCCCCAACCGCCGATCCATCGCCACAGTCCATTTAATCGTTGTTCCCATCCATAAAGCGTACCTACTTTAAAGTGGATCAGCCCATTGCGCACCCCAAAAAAAGCCACTTGTAAACGGCCACCGCTTTGTCATCGCTTCATTTCAAGGCGACGCGTTCTGCTCGCTTGCGAACCCCAGTGCAGCATCAAGCCTAAATCCTCAGGCAAATTGCGACGGGACACGCCCCCCCTGTCTCAATTGCCGTATCCAAAAGCAGCAATGCCCCGATTGCGGCGAACCTCCCAAACCACCGTCATGTCGATCCCCAAATCAAGCGCAATGGCCGCGTCCGTCTCACGTCCCAGACGCGCGATCACTTTAGGCGTCCAACGTTTGGTCTGAATCGCACCACGAAACGAAGGAATGCCTCGGCTGCGCCGTTCGTTACCCAGCGTTCGGCGTGTCACCTTCAGCTTGGCTGCCAATTCACGATCCGGCATCGTGCCCAAAAGTGCAATTTCGCGAGCCTTCCACACCCGACCACGCCCCCCGCGATTGGGATTTGCAACCGCAATGCCAAGCGTCACACGCTTGTCATGCACTGTGGTGTTCGCAAGGCCCAGCTTGCCAGCAAGCTTCACATCAGACACAACACCCAGCTTTTTTAACTGCGCCGCCGTCCAGCGATAAGGTGGCGTTTTGCCCGACTCGCCACACGCAATACCCAGTTTTTCACGACGTCGACGCACCGCATTACGCGACACACCCCACTTGCGAGCCAATTCAGGATCAGGGATTTTGCCCAACTTGGCGTCACGCAATTTGCTCCAACGCACACGCTTGGCAGGAGTACTAAACGCCGCAATTCCAAGCTTTCGACGACGCGTCGACACATTCCACACCGCCACCCCCAAACGTTCCCCCACTTCACGATCCGAAGCCTTCCCCAGCCGTCGATCCATCGCCGCAGTCCATTTAATCGTTGTTCCCATCCACAAAGGGTACTCTTTTCTAGAACAACGCCTCATCCCTTCCTCTATACCCTAACAAAAAAACCATGACCTTCTGGCCCCTGCTTCTCGAAATCGCCCTCATCGGAGGCTATGTTCTCGCAGGGCTGGGGCTCATCGACATGCTGCGTCATCGGCGCAGCCCAGGCAGCACCATGGCGTGGCTCATTGTGTTCATCGGCCTGCCTTACCTTGGAACGGGTGCCTACCTGTTTTTTGGCCGCCGAAAGTCATCCACCCTGCGCACACAGCGCATACGCCCTGCGCCATGCACCAATCACAACACCCATGACACCTCGCCAATTGGTTTTGCACGCGTCCTCACCCACTACGGCGCCAACTCACCCACCACACAAAACCACGTGTCTTTGTGCCGCGACGGCCAACAAGGTCTCGCCACCCTGCTCGCACTCATCGACGGCGCCAAACACCGCCTCTGGCTCGAAACCTTTATCTTTGCCGACGACCCCACAGGCCAAACTGTTCGTGACCACCTTGCCGCCCGCGCCGCCGCAGGCGTCGACGTTCGGGTGCTCATCGACGGACTGGGTTCGTTCAAAACAAGCACCCTCTTTTTCACACCACTTATCGAAGCCGGCGGCCATCTGGCCACCTTCAAACCCGTACTCACTCTGCCGTTTCACCTCAAAACCAATCTACGCAACCACCGCAAACTGGTGGTGGCCGACGGCGTGCACTCCTTCGCAGGCGGCATGAACATCACCCACGCAGACCTGTTCTCCGCAACCACCGCCAACACATGGCAAGACGTATCACTGCACATCAAGGGGCCCGCCGCCGCAGACCTTGAAGCCACCTTCATTCGCGACTGGCAATACGCCACCGGCGACACTCTAAGCACCACACCCTGCGAAACCCACACGCCTGCTGCTTCGCCTGATGTCAGCAACCAAGTTGTGCAACTACTCACCACCGGCCCCGACACCGCCAACGATCCCCTTTACGCCGCCAGCCTCACCGCCATTCATCGCGCCACCGATCGCATTTGGCTTACCACCCCCTACTTTGTACCCAACGAAGCCCTCGCCGACGCACTCACCTTCGCCGCCCACCGGGGCGTCGATGTACGCATCCTCATCCCACGCCGATCCAACCACCCGCTCACCGACTTCGCAGGCGCCGCATTGCTACGCGACATCCACAAAGCTGGCGCCCGCGTGCTGCGTTACCGCCCCGGCATGATGCACGCCAAAACCATGCTCATCGACCACACCTTTGCCGCCGTGGGTTCAGCCAACTTCGATTACCGAAGCTTGTTTTTAAACTACGAACTCATGCAGTTTTGTTACGACCCACTCACCCTCGACTCCCTCGCCGATTGGTTCACCCAACTGTCACAACAATGCGACGACGACCTGCCCAATCCAAGCCTCATCCGCCAACTCGCCGAAGGCGTCGTCCGTGCCATCGCCCCCATGTTTTAGGTTCCTCCGGGGGAAAAAGGCTCTTCCGGGTTTGTAGTGGGCACCCCCCATCCCCCCTATTTTCACAAAATGGTGTCAGGAGCCTTTTTTCAAGAGTTTTCCCTCGTTTTTTCTGGTTCCTACTCACAGGTGAGTTAGGTTCAGAATATGGCATCTCAAACGATTCTCCCTTTAAAACAACGCATCCCCCGCTTCAAACGCTCGGCCTTCACACTTATCGATCTTTTGGTGGTCCTTTCAATCATTGCGTTGCTCGTGGGTATTTTGCTTCCGGCACTGGGCCGCGCTCGCGATGCAGCCAAGTCAACGGTTTGCTTAAGCCACTTACGAACCCTCGGGCAAGCCATGGGCATGTATCACGTCGACCATCGAATGACCTACCCACAACCTGGGCAAGAAAGCGGCTTTGGAACCAACGCCGCCGCCAAACGCTTGGCCGGAAAAATGCTTTGGTTCAACGCCCTTGATTATTACGTGCAACAATCCGCCAAAAACTACTCTTCAGGCCATGCCGACCAACGCAATTTCAACGCTTTCAAACAAGATCCTGCATGGAGCAATCTTCCTTCAGCAGTGTCCACATCGTCGGGCATGGTGGTGCTTGATCCCGAAAAAATCCGAACCCTCAAAATGAACGAATACTTCGGCTATCTCAGTTCAGCCACCACACCTTCATCATTGAGTGGAAATCCCATCAAGTTCTTCCGCCTCACCGCCCTTGATTTGCCTTCAAAAACCGTTCTTTTTATCGATGGTCGCGGTCATGACACCCAGTCACTCACCACCGGCCATGTGGACTACGCCGCAACCACAGGAGGCGGCAGCGGACTTTTTTATGCCCGTGAAGCCTATGTCGCGCCGCGTCACCAAGGCGGCGCCAATGCCGCACATGCAGATGGCGCTGCCGCGTTTCATCTCAATCCCGTCAAACAAGCCCCCAGCTCGGGATACCCCTGTTGGTACAACGACGACGATTCGAATCTTGATCGCCGCCCCGACTTGTTTTTCAACTTCGACCGCCGATCTTAAACCGTTTCACACGCCATACAACGGCTTTAGTTTCAACTCCAAATGCCGCATAAGCGGCTCGCTGCTCAATGGCTTACCCGTCACTTTTTCGCAGAGCGCCGCGCTGCCATAGGTTTGCCCATAAGCATGAACATTCTCGCGCAACCAACCCAACAACGGCGCAAATTCACCCGCCGCAAACTGCGCGTTCACCGCATCGGTTCCCCCCAGCGTCTCACATGCTGCTTCAAATAGTTGCGCCGAATACAAATTGCCCATCGTGTACGTGGGAAAATAACCCAACGCCCCCATCGACCAATGAATATCCTGCAAGCAGCCCTGCGCATCATTGGGCACGGTCACCCCCAAGTCGCGTTGATACGCCTCATTCCAAGCACCCGGCAAGTCGGCCACCGCCAAGTCTCCGCTTAGCAACGCCCGTTCCAATTCAAAACGAACCATGATGTGCAGGTTGTAAGTGGCTTCATCGGCCTCCACCCGAATCAGCCCCGGCTCCACACGATTGGCAGCACCGTACACCGTTTCACAATCAAAACCCGCCACCGCCGAATCAAAATGCGCCTTTAATTTGGGGTGGGCCCATTGCCAAAATGCCGCACTACGTCCCACCTGATTTTCCCACAGTCGCGACTGACTTTCATGAATCGACAACCCCACCGCATACCCGCGTGGCGTGTTGGCATGTTCTGCCGGCAAACCTTGCTCATACATGCCGTGGCCCACCTCGTGCATGGTCGATCCCAACGCATCATTCACATTGTCGTCGGCAAAACGCGTGGTCAGCCGCACATCCCCCGGGCAAGCCCCCGAACAAAACGGATGCGACGACACGTCCAAACGCCCACACGAAAAATCAAAACCAATCGCCTTTGCCACCTCACGCACAAAAGCCTCTTGTCCGTCACGCGGCAATTTCAACTGATGGAATGCGTCCGATGGTCCGCTCCCTGCTTTGCCCAAACGCCCCAGCAAGTCGACCAATTGTTTACGCAATGGAGCAAACACCCCCGCCACCTGCGCTGCGGTCATTCCCGACTCATACCCCTCAGCCAACGCGTCCCAGCGCTCACCATTTTCAGGCACACCGTAAGCATCTGCCTCTTCACGACACAACTTCACAATTGTTTCAAACTTGGGCGCAAACATTGCAAAATCGCCCTTGCCCCCATTCGCGGCCCGGGCTTGAGCCCACGCGGCCTTGCCCGCACTGGTTGCTCGGCTCATCGCCATCACCAATGTGGCAGGCAACTTGGTCGATCGGTCATATCCATGCCGCCACCACCGCACGTTCACCGCCGCAATCGATGTTGAGTCCGCCATCAATGCCGCGTCTTTTTCGCATGCGTTCAACCACGCCCCCACACGCGAATCAGTCGCTTGGGCATGGGTCACCCCCGCCAATTCCGCCAACTGAGCACTGCGTTGCTCCAACCCGCCCTCGGGCATCATCACTTCTTGATCCCACCCCAACACCGACCCCGCCGACCCCAACACCGCATTGGATCGCTGGTGCTCAAGCAAGCGGGTGTAATCAGGCAACGCAACAGCAGAGGGAGAAGGATTGGGCATGCCACAAATTGTAGAAAAACCTCACACACCTAGCCAGAGGCCAAACATCATCATCTTGCAGTCCAAGAAGACCATCAGCCGATAAAAAGGCCAACCGACCGCCATCCACCGTGGCCTTGCATGATGAAACTCACCTCAGCCCCTACTTTCCGCACCCAACCCCGCCTCGCAGGCGAACGCCGCCGCCACCCGCGTACCGCCTTGGCCCGACCTGCCGCGGTGCGCCACCCCCATCGCAATCAAACCCTCCAAGCCAAAACCGTCGATCTTTCACCCGGCGGCTGCCGCCTGATCCTCGATGCCGCCCCCCTCATCGAGCCGGGCCAAATCCTCAAAATAGCCATCGCCACCCTCCCCGGCTCTGGCATCGTCCGCCCCCAAGATTTTGTTGAAGCCCGCGTCATTCGCCGCGTGCGCCGTGGCATTCGCCAGCAAATCGCCGTGTCCTACATCACCGTGCGTCCCCTCGCCGCCGCTAGCTAAACAAAACACGCCCTGCCCGCTTGCCTCCATTGCCTCAAACGCCCCCCGGCGTCCCTATCACGTACCCTTTGTTTTATTCCACCTCCCTTGCTTGTGCCTAGCAAGCTCATGCCTAGCGTCTAAACAACCCCATGCCCTCCCTCCCGCACTTTTTCGATCACACCCCCGATTCACTCGCCGAACTTTTTGGCGAGTGGGATCTTCCTCGCTACCGCGCCAAACAAGTCTTCGACTGGGTCTATGCCAAAGGCATTGCCGACCCCACGCTCATGACCAACCTCAGCCAGCGAGACCGCAATTTACTCGCCGAAAAAATGTGCTTCCTCACGGGAGAAGTCATTCGTCACCAACGCGCCACCGATGGCACCCAAAAACTGCTTGTCGATTGGTCACAATCCAAACACACCCCCGCTTCCAACGATCCCACCACCTCGCTACCGGTTTTACCCGCCGATCCAAAAAGTTGCGGCGACCGCGATCCTGAAAACCATACAACCCTCACCAACGAATCAGAATGGTACGCAGGCAACCGCACTGAATGCGTCATGATCCCCAGCGATCAAGATCCTTCAGGACGTCCCCGCCGCACCGCCTGCATTTCCAGCCAAGTGGGTTGCCCGGTGGGCTGCAAATTTTGCGCCTCCGGCTTGGGCGGGCTCGACGGCAATCTCACCACCGGACAAATCGTCCAGCAAGCTTGGCAACTGGCTCATCTTCCCAACGTTGGGCGGCTCAGCAACATCGTTTTCATGGGCATGGGCGAACCCATGGCCAACCTTAAAAATGTTTTGCCTGCCCTTCAAACCCTTGCCGCCGACTGGGGCTTGGGCCTAAGCGCCCGCAAAATCACCGTCAGCACCGTGGGCGTTCCAGCAGGCATTCGCAAACTTGCCCAACTCGACCTGCCTGTCACATTGGCCATCAGCCTGCATGCCCCCAACGATGAACTTCGCAAAGAAATCATCCCTTGGGCCAGCTTTGTCAGCATTCAAGATCTTCTCGACGCAGGCCGCGACTACTTCAACGCCACCGGCCGCGAAATCACCCTCGAATACATTTTACTTTCAGGCGTCAACGACCAACCGCAACACGCCCATGAACTTGCCGCGGTTGCACGCAAACTCCGCTGCAACGTCAACCTCATTCGTTACAACGAAGTGACTGGCCTACCGTACAAACGCCCCGCCGATGCCGACGTACGCGGCTTTCGTGGTGTGCTCGACAACGCCGGCATCAACGTACACATTCGCGCCAGCCGAGGCCGAGACATCGCCGCCGCTTGCGGCCAACTGCGACACGAAGCCGCAGGCAATTAACCGCCAAGCCACTTCACAAAAAAACGCCCCCGTATCTCGGGGGCGTCAACAAACATCACTTGACTATTTTCACACTCAGTCGTAACTGGTTTTAAGCATGTCGTCAGGGTGTGTGATCACCGCCATGATTTTAAAGTCAGGGTTAAAATCCTCCCTGTTATTCATCAATGCGCGATAGCCCGCATCACTGGTTCGCGTACGACGAAGTCGCAAATGCTGAACCTCAGACACACCCAATCGCGACACGTCAATCGCCAAGCCACCTAGCATCTGGCCTGATTGATTCAGATAAAACGCAGGCACGGTGGGGAATGTCTCTTCAGGACTCACCGCAAGAGCAGGCCCCAACGCAGCGCCACTGGCATCCACCGCTTGCATGGTGATCCACGAGTTTCCACCCTGCTCGCCACGTTCGAAAAAGAGTAATTCTCCATGAACATCCGAAGCCAACGGATCGTCATCCCGAACCGGCCGACCAAATGAAATCACAAAACTAAACTGAGGCGACGCATAGGTGTCCATGTAATTGTTGATGTTCTGATTGGCCATCACCTGATGCAGCATCGGCTCAAACGCGGCCACATCTGCCTGGGTAATCGTGTCGCTTTCCACCCGGCTAGCCAAGCCACCAAGCTTCCAAAGCCCTGGCACCCCCACCGTGACATGCTCGCCGCCACGAACCCGAATATTTCGACCATCGCTTGCACCAACATTCAAATCCGTCACACGCGTGGGACTGTAATACTCGCGATGTTCCGAACCGTCGGGGTAAACCACCGAGGTCAGAAACGCATCGCCTCCAAAATCACCTTGGGTCGCCGAGCCGCTCACGTTAAACACCGCTTCTTGACTGACAGGTATTTGATAGGCGTGCGGAAAATCCCCCCCCACGGCAACACCTACAAACAGCGTTGTGGCAAGGCCTGCAAACATCGATTTTTTTTGACCAAACACGCTCATCATAAAACTCCCTAAAAGAAATACCGATCAGAAATGACACGTGGCCTTCTCCCTCGAATGCCACCCTTTGATTATGCCCCGCCAATAGGCCAAAGCCAACAAAGTCAACACGAAACACCTCATTTAGCGACATTCGTCCGATTTGTCCGGTTTTAACGGCCAGCCAACCCCACCCAAAACACACTCAAACAACTCTGTAACGCCTCAAACTTGCTTTTTTAAGTCTCTCACGGCAACATCACAACGTCGCCCGCAACGTCTCAAAAACCAAGCCCCCAAACCACAAAAAAACCGCGAGCCCTTTCGGGCCCGCGGCGTCTTTCAATACAACTTATTCAAACCAAGGTCATTCAAACAATGATTATTCAGTCGGTGTTGACGGTGACGATGCGCCGCCTTCGCCAAAGGTGATCTTGTCGGTGCCCAAGTGGCCACCCTCGCCCAAGCCGCCCACGCCGCCGCCGGCTTGAGGGGCTGCGCGTTCGGTGCGTTCAGCAGCAGCATCTTGCTCGCTGGTCCACATGGCACGTTTGAGCGACAAGCCGATCTTGCGATCGTCCAAGTCGACACGCAAAATCTTGACTTCGATTTCTTGATCTTGCGTCACCACGTCGGTGGGGTTTTCCACCTTGTGGTCAGCCAGCTCACTGATGTGCAAGAGGCCTTCCAAGTCGTCTTCCAGCTCGACGAATACGCCGAAGTTGGTGATCTTGGTGACCTTGCCCATCACAATCATGCCAGGCTGGTAGTGCGTTGGAATAGCTTCGGCCCAAGGGTCTTCGCTCAATTGTTTGAGGCCCAATGCAACACGCTGTTTGTCGCGGTCCACTTCAAGCACCACACAACGCTGATCTTCGCCCTTTTTGAGCACTTCGTTGGGGTGCCCGATTTTCTTGGTCCACGACAAGTCGCTGACGTGCAGCAAGCCGTCGATGCCCGGTTCGATTTCCACAAACGCACCGTAGCTGGCCAAGTTTCGCACTTTGCCTTCGATGACGGTTCCGGGAGGGTATTTGTCCGCGACCAATTCCCAAGGATTCACCTCGGTTTGCTTCATGCCCAAGCTAATTTCTTGCTTGTCTTTGTTGAAGTTCAAAATCACCACTTCGGCTTCTTCGCCAATCGACACCAGCTCGCTGGGGTGATTGATACGCTTGGTCCAGCTCATTTCGCTGATGTGCACCAAGCCTTCGACGCCTTCTTCCAACTTCACAAACGCACCATACGACATGATGTTGGTCACTTCGCCCTTGAGACGGGTGTTTGGTGGGTACTTGCGTTCGATGTCTTCCCCTGGCGAAGCATCCTTCTGCTTCAATCCCAAGGCAATCTTTTCTTTTTCGTGGTCGATGTTCAAAATCTTGACTTCGAGCTTTTCCTCGATTTTCAATATGTCTGAAGGGTGATTCACCCGACCCCAGCTCATGTCAGTGATGTGCAGCAAGCCATCAAGGCCGCCCAAGTCAACAAACGCACCAAAGTCGGCGATGTTCTTGACGGTTCCTTCGACAATGTCACCCACCTTGATCTTCTCAAGCAAGCCCTTACGCAAGATCGTTCGACGATCTTCGATCAACTTACGACGTGAAATCACAATGTTGCGACGTTCAGTGTCGATTTTAAGAATTTGGCTTTCAATTGTTTGACCAATGTAAATGCCAATATCTTGCGGACGGCGCACGTCCACTTGACTCGCAGGCAAAAACACCGGCACGCCGATGTCCACCAACAAACCACCTTTGATCTTTCGCATGACCTTGCCGTCGACAACGTCGCCTTCGCCTTTTTCGGTAATCAGTTTTTCCCAACCGCGAATGCGATCGGCCTTGCGTTTCGAAACCTGCACGGTGCCGTCATCGCCGTCAACGTCTTCAAGCAGCACCTCCACGGTGTCGCCAATTTCAACATCTTTGGGGTCGTCAAACTCGTGCTTGTCGAGAATACCTTCACTTTTAAGTCCCACGTCGACCAAAAAGTCGTCGCCCGCATAGCCAATGATCTTGCCCTGCAAAACAGAGCCGCTGCTAAAGTCGCCGATCGCGTCAACAAGCAGGCCTTCCATGTCGCCGTCGGCAACCTCTTGGCCCAAAGCCTCGGCGACCATCGCCTCGGCTTCCGTGTCTTCGATACTGAGAGAGGAGATAAGGTTGTGATTAACCATGCGATTCAATGTTCCTGAATGTGTTTGGGCCCGGTGGCCCTCGTAGTGAGATATACCTGGGCCTGCACGACAACGGCAGACAGAAAAACCAGGTCGCGACCCACGGGTAGGTCGCCTGAACAACAACGCATTTGCAGCCCCCGCGGGGCCACCCAACACGTCGAAAATCCGGTCGGTCATTGTAACAGCCTCGGTCAATCATCACCGATAAAACAAGCCGCCTCTTCCCCTTTGCATTCCACGGTTTAAACTTCACCTCATGCCCGACGCCCCCCCCCCCGACGCGAACCCCGATCACCTGCCTGCCTACCCTGCCCCCGCAGGGGGTTGGGGGGCCCTCAAAAGCACCTTCAAACACGTTGGAGCCCAATCTGGCAAGCTAAAAATCGCCCTCACGCTCTTGAAAATCAATCAACCCAACGGCTTTGATTGCCCTGGCTGCGCTTGGCCCGAACCACCTGCCGACCAGCGATCCAGCTTTGAATTTTGCGAAAACGGCGCCAAGGCCATTGCTTGGGAAGCCACCCGTGACCAAGTGGGCCCCGCCTTTTTCAAACGCTACCCCGTGGCCCACCTCCGTAAGCAAACCGATCATTGGCTTGAAAAACAAGGCCGCCTCACCCAGCCCATGCGTTACGACGCCGCCACCGACCACTACATTCCCGTGTCCTGGGACGACGCCTTTAACCTCATCGCCAAACATCTCAAACGCCTCGACCACCCCGACCGTGCGGCCTTTTACACCTCAGGCCGCACCAGCAACGAGGCTGCGTTTCTCTTTCAATTACTCGGTCGCAAATTTGGCACCAACAACTTTCCCGATTGCTCAAACATGTGCCACGAGTCATCGGGCGTGGCTTTAAATGAATCCATCGGCGTGGGCAAAGGCACCGTGAGCTTGGCCGATTTCGATGAAGCCGACTGCATTCTCGTCGTGGGACAAAACCCCGGCACCAACCACCCCCGCATGCTTGGCGAATTGCAAAAAGCCTCAACCCGCGGCGCCCACGTGGTGTCTGTTAACCCGCTACGCGAGCGCGGCACCGAAAGTTTTTTACACCCTCAACACAAAATGGCCATGCTCGGCCGCCAAGCGTCATCCATTGGATCGCATTTTTTACAGCCCACGGTGGGTGGCGACGTGGCCGTGTTCAAGGGCCTCTGCAAAATCGTACTCGAAGCCGAAGACAAAGCCCCTGGCACGGTTCTCGACCACGCCTTTATCAACGAACACACCCATGGCTTCGAGTCTTTTGCCAACGACTTGCGCACCACCCCGTGGAAAGACATCACCGCGCAATCTGGCCTTACTCAAGCGCAGTTGAACGAAGTGGCCGACCTTTATCTTGCCTCCAATCGCGTCATCGCTTGCTGGGCCATGGGCCTCACACAACAACGATACGGCGTGGCCGCCATTCAAATGGTGGTCAACCTGCTGCTCATGCGTGGCAATTTGGGCAAACCCGGGGCCGGAGCCTGCCCCGTACGTGGTCATTCCAATGTGCAGGGCGACCGCACCATGGGCATCTCCGAACACCCCCCCAAGTGGTCGCCCCAATTGGGCGAACATTTTAATTTCACCCCGCCCACCGAAAAAGGCCTCGATGTCGTCCGCGCAATCCAAGCCATGCGCGACGGCCAAGCCCATGTTTTCATCGCCATGGGCGGCAACTTTGCCGCCGCCACGCCCGACACCCATGCCACCTACGCAGCCATGGAAAACTGCGACCTCAACGTGCAAATTTCCACCAAGCTCAACCGCTCTCACACCGTTTTGGGCCAAGGCAAAGACGCACTGATTCTCCCCTGCCTAGGCCGCACCGAGCGAGACCTCACCGATGCCGGAACCCAACAAGTCACCGTCGAAGACTCCATGTCCATGGTCCACGCTTCTACCGGACGCAACACCCCCGCCTCGTTTCATCTCAAAAGTGA
The DNA here is from genome assembly GCA_036480015.1 of Algisphaera sp. GTDB lineage: Bacteria > Planctomycetota > Phycisphaerae > Phycisphaerales > Phycisphaeraceae > Algisphaera. The sequence continues at coordinate 60,758 of JAZGFZ010000051.1, forward strand.
GCCCGCCATCGTGTGCGGCATCGCCCGCGCCCTTTTTGGCCCGCAAGACCCCACCGCATGGGAAGATTTCGCCCGCGATCACAACCACATTCGCGATGCCATTGCCCACATCATCCCGGGATTTGACAACTTCAACGAAAAAATCAAACACAAAAACGGCTTCTACTTGGGCAACACCGCCCGCGACCGTGTGTGGGTCAACGCAGGCCAAAAAGCCGCCTTTCAAACCCTCGACATTCCCGACCTCACCCTGCCTGCCGGTCAACTTAAGCTCATGACCCTGCGCAGCCACGATCAATACAACACCACCGTCTATGGCATGGATGACCGCTACCGTGGCATTCAAAACGCTCGAGACATCATCTTCGCCAACGCCCAAGACCTCGCCGATCGCAATCTCAACGATGGCGATCATGTCACCGTCGCAAGCCACTACGACGATGGCGCTCAGCGCCAAGTCAAACGTTTTCGCCTCGTCGCCTACGACATTCCGCGTGGCTGCTGCGCCGGTTATTTCCCCGAACTCAACGCACTCATCAGCCTCACGTCCGTCGCCCTCAAATCCAACACCCCTGTGTCAAAACTGGTGCCGGTCACACTCACCAAATCTGACGACTAACCCTCCCCATGCAAGCCCCCATCCACCGCTACCGCACAGGCGAAGGTCTCACGCAAGCCAACGACGAACTGGCCGTCGAAGAACCCCTCGAAATTCGCATCGCGGGCAAAGCCGTTTCGGTCACCATGCGCACCCCCGGCGAAGGTGACCACCGCGCCCTGCACGACACCGAACTCGCGGCAGGATTTCTACTCAGCGAAGGCATCATCGCGTCTGCAGCCGACCTAGACCGCATCGAACCTTGTGGTCGCACACAAGCCGACGTCAACGTGCTTAATGTTTTTCTCACCCCCGGCTGCACGTTCGATCCTCAATCACTGATCCGCCATGTCTTTGCCAGCTCAAGCTGTGGCTTGTGTGGCAAAGCCACCTTGGACGCCATTCACCAGCAATTCCCCCCCGTGTACGCCCAAGCCCCAGTCACCACCGACGTCCTGCTAGGCCTTACCCACACCCTGGCAAAACACCAAGCCACTTTCGATCGCACCGGCGGCCTTCACGCGGCGGGCCTTTTTGACCGCACCGGCAAACTGCTTGTCACCCGCGAAGACATCGGCCGCCACAACGCCGTGGACAAAGTCATCGGCCACGCACTGCAAGCAGGCTGGGCCACCGACGACCACATTCTTTGGGTCAGCGGCCGAGCGTCTTTTGAAATCATGCAAAAAGCCCTCGCCGCCCGCATCCCGCTCATCACCGCCGTCAGCGCCCCCTCCAGCCTTGCCGTCGAATTTGCCCACGACAGCGGCCAAACCCTCATTGGTTTCTTACGCGAGGGCCGAATGAACATTTATGCTGGCGCCCAGCGCGTGACCACGCCTCAAAACTAAATCCCCCACGTCATCTCACGTCACCCACCGTGCCCCGCTCTAGCCCTTGCTTTTCACATACGTCACGGCATTTTCAAAATAGCGCAGCCCCACCGGTGTTTCCTCACATTCGGCATCACTCAACCGCGTCCACTGCGGATGGTTGGTGTAATGCAAGTGTCGCTCCGGATGCGGCATCAAACCAAACACCAACCCCGTGGGATCACACACCCCCGCAATATCACGCTGCGAACCATTGGGATTTTCGGCATAACGAATCGCCACTTGCCCTTGAGCCTCCAATGCGTCCAACACCTCATCGGACGCTTCAAAACGCCCCTCGCCATGGGCCATGGGCAAATCGTGATCGCCCAAGCCTTGGGTCCAAATGCATTTCGACGTCGCTTCCACAACCATCGGCGTCCAGCGGTCAATGAACCGCCCTGATTCATTGTGAGCAAGTGTTGCGGTCTGAGCCCCGGCATGAGGGTCAGGCAACAAGCCCAACTTCACCAGCACCTGAAAACCATTGCACGGCCCAATCATCGGCACCCCACGGTCGATGGCCGCGAGCAAAGGCTCGTAAAGCTTGTGCTTCAGCCGATTCGCAAAAATACGCCCCGCCGCAATGTCGTCGCCATAGCTAAACCCCCCCGGAAAACCAATCACATTAAACGCTTTAAGTTGCGCGGGATCCGCAATCAGCTCATTCAAATGAAGCGTCGTCGTGGCCGCACCGGCCAATTCAAAAGCATGGGTCAATTCGCGGTCGCAATTGGTGCCCGCCGTACGAAGGATAAGACAGTGAGGGGTCATGCAGAGGATTGTAAGCCAGCACCCCAACAGGCGTATGCCCCACACGCTCAAGGCAAGAAACGCACCCCAAACGCCTCAATGTTCTGGCGTTGGGGGCTTCCGTTTCGCGGTGCGGTAATTCGCCCGCCGTCCAGCGTATTCTTCAGGATTCAGCGGCAAATCAGGCTGTTCCACACCATCCATCGCCTGTCGATGCAGCGTTTTGATAAACGGCACGCACCACCCACACCCTGTGCCGGCACTTAAGCATTCACTAATCAAGCTCGCCACCGGCGGCCGCTCGCGTTTGCAGTAATTCACAATTTTCCGCTGGCTCACATGAAAGCACAGGCACACATTGTCGTCAGGATCCATAGCCGCCATCTTACCCCGCTAAACTCAGTGGCATGCCCAGCGCCTACGACCACCTTTTAGATCACCTGCAAACCCTGCCAGGCATCGGCAAACGCTCGGCTGAGCGCATCGCCTTTCATCTACTCAAGCAACCCGAAGAAAACGTCACCGGCTTGGCCCACGCCCTGCGGGCCTTTCGCGAAAACCTCAAAGTGTGCTCTGTCACCGGCCATGTGTCTGAATCAGACCCTTGCGCCATCGCGTGCGATCCCAAACGCGACCACAGCACCATTCTCGTTGTCGAACAACCCACCGACGTCATCAGCATGGAACAAACCGGCGCCTTTCACGGCAGCTACCACGTGCTCATGGGCCGTGTCGCCCCACTCGAAGCCATCGGCCCAGGCGACCTCAACGTTCAAAAATTACTCGACCGCATCGACCGCAACACCCCACCCATCGTCGAAGTCATTCTCGGCACCAACCCCACCCTCGAAGGCGATGGCACCGCCATGTATCTCGCCGAGCAACTCGCTCACCGCAACGTCAAAGTCACCCGTTTGGCCCGCGGCCTGCCCACGGGCTCAAACCTACAAACCGTCAGCAAAGCGGTGTTAAGCGACGCCGTTAAAGGACGCGTTCGCGATTTTTAATTCAACAACAAAGCCACTCATCTTCGCGCGGTAAACTGTGTAACCCTTCAAGCCCCTCGCCATTCTTCTTGCAAGCAAACACCATGCGTTTCGACACCGGACAACACATGCGAATGGGCCAGCAAATGAAGCTGGCGCCGCGGATGATCCAGTCGATGGAAATCCTCCAAATGCCCCAGCAGGCACTGGAAGAACGCATCGACCAAGAACTTTCCAGCAACCCCACGCTGGAACAAGTCGAAGCCAGCGACGATCAACGCAAAGTCCAAGAGCAACAAAACCAAGCCGATCGCGACGACCATGAAAGCGAACGCGAGATGGTCGTCGACGGCGACAACCACCAAGCCTCAGACGACTTCGAACGGCTCAGCAACTTTAGTGAGCAATACGGCGACGTATGGAACAGCAACACCGCCGAAGGCGGCGCCACCGATTTTCGACGCTCTGCCAACCGTGGCGATGGTGAGCGTGACACCAAAATGGACGCCCTTGCGAACACCGCAGCCCGCGGCGCATCGCTCTATGACCAACTCATCAACCAATGGCATTTGGTCGAAATCGATGCCCCCACCTTGGCCTTGGGCGAATATCTCATTGGCCTCATTGACCAAGACGGCTACCTGCGTACCGAACCGCAAAAGCTACTCGAACAAGCCCCCCCAGGCGTCACCGCCGACCAAATCGACCAATGCGTCGAACTACTCCAAGAAGCCCTCGAGCCCACCGGCCTGGCCGCCCGCGATTTTCGCGAATGCCTTCTGCTTCAAATCGACCGCAAGCTCTACTTCGACCCACCCGCCCCCCCGCTTGACGAAGGACTCAAGGTCGCCCGAACCTTGGTACAAGAACACCTCAATGACATCGAAGGCAACCGCTATCCCAAAATAGCCAAAGCCACCGACCTCGATATCAGCACCATTCAATCGGCCATTCGCCAGCTGCACCAATTTCACCCCCATCCTGGCCGATTACTCGCCCGCGATGAAGTACACACCATCACCCCCGACGCGGTGATCGAATACAACGAAGACACCGACTGCTATGTCACCACACTCACCCATGGCCGCCTGCCTGCACTGCAAATCAGCGCCTATTACGAAGGCATGGCCGGCAACAAAACAACCGACAAAAAAACCAAAGACTTCATTGGCGTCAACCTGCGCAATGCCAAGTGGCTCATGGACGCCATACGCCAACGCCACGCCACCCTACTGCGTGTGATTGGCGTGGTCATCGAAGCCCAACGTGAATTCTTTGAACAAGGTGAAAGCGCCCTCAAACCCCTGCCCATGACACTGGTGGCCGACCAACTTGGCATTCACGTTGCCACTGTCAGCCGCGCTGTTAATGAAAAATACCTTCAAACCCCTCGCGGTATTTTCCCGCTAAGAATGTTTTTCAGCGGCGGCACCGAAACCGACGCAGGCGACGCCATGAGCTGGACCGCCGTGCAAGCCAAACTCAAAGACGTCATCGACGCCGAAAACAAAAAGAAGCCCTTCTCCGACGACGAACTTGTGGTCGAGCTCAAAAAACAAGGCATCGAAATCGCCCGCCGCACCGTCGCCAAATACCGCAAACAACTCAATCTTCCCCCGGCCCGCCAACGCCGCGAGTATTAACAACCTTTAGAACGTGTATGAGAACCCTGCCCTCGTGCAGCGTCAAGCTTGAACTTTAGGGTACGCGTTGAGTTCGCTTGCGGATCCAGCTCACCGCGGGCGGAGCCCGCACCGTTTGCCCAAAAGGCAACCCTAGGATTAAGGCTTGACCGTGCACTGGCTTCGCCCGCCCAGCCGACCGGTAACGGACAGGCCGACGACAGACTCTCATACATGTCTTAGAGGCTGAGCGTACAGACACCACGTCTGCACACTCAGCCTCTAAACATCTACACGTACGTTGCCATCAAAAACAATAGCCCGAGTGGGACTCGAACCCACACTGGCACGATTTTAAGTCGTGTGCCTCTGCCATTGGGCTACCGGGCCGGTTGCCAAACGCCAAGAGTTTAGCCGTTTTTGTTTACCCCATGTGTCCCAAGCTTCAAGCGCCGCGCCACCAACAACCACAAAGGCCGCAGCTTTGACACACATGCATTCCCTTAAACGTCGAATGTTTTAAGTTGCTTAACCAAGTCTTCGCATGCTGGCGCGTAGCGTTCACCAAACACCCGCACGTGCATCATCATGGTGTTTAACCAATACACGCGGCAACGCCGACTAAACCCCGCCTTTAAGGGGTGACGGGCACGGTAGGCATTAAAAAAATAGTCATCCGCCGTGCGAAACAACCGCAGATAAGCCAATTCATATTCAGGATCACAATAAGACGCCAACCCATCGATAAACGCAAGAATTTCAGGTTGATCGGGATGCCGGTCATCCACCAAAATATTATTGTTCCACAAGTCACCATGCACCAACGTGGGCGTCGATCGCTCAGGCAACCAATCCTCAAGGTTTTTCAGCAAATCATCAATGAACCAGCGACTGCTCGACCCCAACACATCACGCACTTGATGAAATTCTTTTTCCAACACAGGGTGAAAGTTGTCCACCCAACGTGCGCTTCCTTCTTCTTCCAAGGCCGAACCGTAACTGCCGCGATGGTGCGAATGCAAATCGATCAAATAACGCGAAAGCTGCCCTTGCAAATACCGCCGCCCCGCATCGGACAACCGCGCATCGGACAATGGAACCCCCTCCACTTTGGCCATCAGCAAACCCGCGCCATCAAACTCTGGCTCATTGGCCAACACCGCATACGTTTCGGGCACGGGCAAGGTGGTGTGCTCGCGATAAATTTGAAGCGACGCCATTTCGCGTTCAAACATACGCACGTTGTGCGAGTTGTTGAGCTTGGCCACCACCGACGCAGGCTCGCCATCGGTCTTCCACTCAATCACGCGGTTAATCGACCCGCCATAGAGCATCCGCAAGCCCGTCACGCGCAAATCTGAAAGGCCCAGCTTTCGACGCACAATGGACGTGGCCTGATCGATGTCAATTTTTGTTCCGTGGCGATCAGAACTTTGAGGTGTAAGCGGGGCGTGCGGCATCGGTTTTCTAACGTGATCGAGGAAGCAAATAGACACGAAATGGAAACACAAAAATCACCCGCAGGCGACTCGCGAGCAATAAGGATAAACCCTTTGCCTTCTCCGCGTATGCGGCGCAGTGCTTGCTCTTCATTTTCGGACGTCTCTCAACACATGTCATGTCAAGTCATGTCAAGAAAAAGCATGCAAAAAGCCCGCCGTTAACGGCGGGCTTTTTTGTTCCGGCCATGACGATTAAATTCATCAAGACCAAGTGGAGCTGGACGGGATCGAACCGACGACCTCTTGTATGCCATACAAGCGCTCTCCCAACTGAGCTACAGCCCCTTGCGGGAGGGAGAGTATATCGGCCCACTTCAAACGCCGCAAGCCGAACAAATAAACATTCACCAAGAAAACCACTTCGCAAATCAGTGTGAAAACAAACCCCAACCCAAGCCCCGCAGGCTGATACACTGGCACCTGGCTGATTCTCTCAACCAGCCCTTCTTTTGCCCACCTTGCCCCACCCGGAGTTTCCCCGTTGGACGTTCAAGACCTCCTGCGTTCCCTGTTTTTGGTCGATCGTCAACTCCAAGCTCTGCGCAGCCGCGTAGATGCTGCCGCCCGGCGATTGTCCGCCGTGCAAACGCGACTGGACCAACACGAACGGCAACACGCCGAACTCTCCGAGCAACTCAAAACGGTTCAAACCCATGTGGCAACACAAGAAAACGAAGCCGCCAGTGTTGAAGCCCGCATTGAAAAACTACGGGAAACCATGTCTGCGGTAAAAAACAACAAGGAATACTCCGCCCTATTGGTCGAAGTGAACACCTTGAAAACCCAAAAGGGTAAATACGAAGAAATCGCCCTTGGCGAAATGGGCAAAGTCGACGAACTACAAGATCGTCTCAAACTGCTCACGGGCAAAACCGACGACCAACGCGTGCTCGTCGAAAACGCGCAAAAAGAAGTAACGCAGGGCGAATCCGAAATCAGCGACCAACTCACCGAGTTACAAACACAACGTGAGGCCGCCGCCGCGCCCATCAACGACGCCACCATGAATCTCTACACCAAACTCATCAACGAGTTTGATGGCGTGGCCCTCGCCGAAATCGAAGAACAAGACCGCAAACGCATGGAATACACCTGCGGCGAGTGCTACATGGCACTCCCCATTCAAGTCGTCAACGCCACCCTCACGGCCACCGATGCCCCTGTCATCTGCTCCAGCTGTCAGCGTATCCTCTATGCCACCGCCGAACTCAAAGAAGCCTTGGCTCCCAGCGAGAAAAAGAAGTAAGCCTCACGACGACGGCCTGCTGTAAAACGAAAAAATCGGAATGACCGCCCAAGCGGCGGTTCGGGCAGTCCGGACGGTCCGGACAAGATTCGAGCAAAGAGACAACGCGTGTTCCACTAAAAAACCCCAACCGCGGATAAGCCGCAGTTGGGGTTTTAAATTGAAATTTTAAAACGATCGCTTTGTTGTCCGCTCCAAACCAAGCTTTCGTAAAAAAGCTCTGGTGGCCAACAATGTCTTAGCGATAGAATTCAACGATCAAGTTCATGTTCACATCGAAGGGCACTTGGTCGGTGGTGGGCACCGCCGCAATTTTTGCCTCAAGCGTCGAAGGATCAAAGTTCAACCACTCAGGTGTTTCATGACCTGGAAGGCTTTCCATGTTTTCACGAACAAGCTTTGTAATGCCTTCTTTCAGCGTGATGGTGTCGCCCACCTTCACCTGAACCGAAGCAATATTGCACTTTTGACCGTTAAGCAGCACATGGCCGTGGCCAACGATTTGTCGGGCAGCCCAAATGGTGCGGGCCCAACCCAAACGACGCACAACGTTGTCCAAACGCTGCTCGAGCAAACGAAGCATCACCGTGCCGGTGTTACCCTGGCTGCGACCCGCTTCTTTCATGTAACCACGAAATTGCTTTTCAAGCACGTTGTAATGGAAACGCAACTTTTGCTTTTCATTCAAACGAATACCGTAGTCACGCAGGCGACGCCCACGAAAACCGTGCATACCGGGAGGATTCAATTGACGCTTGGTGGTGTGCTTAGGAATGTCAGCAATGGGCACGCCCACGCGACGAGAAAGCTTAACCTTGGGGCCGGTGTAGTTGGCCATAAAAATGTCCCCCACGTTTTTCGCGGGGCCTTTTGAGGTCACATCCGTGACTACGGCGTGACGAAGGCAAAAAGTTCAGGCCCAACGACTGGGCCTGCAAGACCGGAGATTGTCGTCATTTTGAGCCCGCAGTCAAGCCCCCCAACAGCCCAAGCCCCTTCGAAGCCCCCTGCATCTCTTTCTGATAGCCAATAAATATCACACTTGCCGACATTGATAACCGCCATTATCTTTGCCGCCGTACCCTCGCGTACTTTCCCCCTTCCCACCCCACCCCAAGGAACACATCATGCTGACTGTTGGCGACACCTTCCCCGAATACCACTCCCAAGCTTGCGTTGGCAACAACGCCGAGACCGACCTCACCCAAATTCACACCGGCAGCTACGAAGGCCGCTGGAAGCTTTTTCTCTTCTATCCCAAAGACTTCACGTTTGTGTGCCCCACCGAGCTGGTCGAGTTTGGCAAAGCCGCCGAAGATTTCAACGACCGCGACTGCGTGATCTTGGGCGCCAGCACCGACAACGAATTCAGCCACTTGGCATGGCGCAACGACCACGACGATCTCAAGACCCTGCCCTACCCCCTGCTGGCCGCCCAAAAACTGGCTGCCGACTTGGGCATTCTTGACCCCAACGAGCATGTGTGCCTGCGAGCAAGCTTCTTGGTCGACCCCAACAACGTCATTCAATTCGCCAGCGCCAACAACCTTTCAGTGGGCCGAAACGTAAGCGAAACACTCCGCGTGCTCGACGCCGTGCAAAGCGACGAGCTATGCCCCTGCAACTGGAAAAAAGGCGAAGCCACACTGGGTTAAGCCCCTTTCCCAAGCAAAAAGTTCCAAACAAAAAACTTCGCACAAAAACAGGTTGAGCCGCTTAACGGCGGCTCAACTTCTTACTCAAACAATTGACTTTCGCAATCGCTCGCCCCCAACAACCCTTCTCTTTTTTGGACCCCATCCCCATGGATCAAATCAACGAACTACGCCGCACCCTTCCCGATGCCGCCAAAGACATCAAGCTCAATATTCAAAGCGTGCTCACCCCCGACAAACTCGACACCGAACAAGTGTGGGGCATCGCCCTCACCTCGGCGTTTTTCATCAAAGACATCGAACTCACCGAAGCCGTACTCGCCGACGCCCAAGCCGCCGGACTCAGCGACGACGCCATCGATGACGCCAAAGGCGCCGCAGCCGTCATGACCATGAACACGGTCTACTACCGCTTTCGCCACATGGTGCAAGGCGAAAAATACGCCACCCTGCAAGCCCGATTACGCATGAACCGCATGGCCAGCCCCGCCACCAACAAAGCCAACTTCGAACTATTCAGCATGGCCTGCGCCGTGTTGGCAGGCTGCGAAATGTGCGTCAACGCACATGAAGAAAGCATCCGCCACGCAGGCCTCACCGAAGACCACATCCACGACTGCGTACGCATCGCCGCCGTGGTCAACGCACTCAGCACCAGCCTCACCTT
>JAZGFZ010000052.1:0-16354 GCA_036480015.1 Algisphaera sp.
AAGTAAGGGGTGAGGGGTTGATGGAGATCGGGACGCACTTGGAGGTAGCGCGGGTTTTTGGTGGGGGTGCCGTTGACGATGCGTGGGCGGTCGGAGGCAACGACATAGCCGCCTTTTTTGGCCGCACGTTTGAGGAGTTTGCGCATGGGGCGGCTGTATTCATCGAAGGCGATGACGTTTTTAACCAGTGCTTGAGCGGCTTGGGTGTCAAGGGGCTCGAAGTTGGAAATGAAGTTGCCGGGTCCGGCGAGGTCGATTTCGGTTTGGCGATCGAGGCCGCGGTGGATGGCGTCGTCGGGGCGCTGGAAGAAGCGGTATTCGCAGTTGGTGACGAACTTGTAGGCGTCGTCGGCAAAATAGGGGTTGAGCCCGGTGAGTTCACGGTGGGGCACAACCACCGAGGCGGAGATGTCATCTTCGGTGGACATTTTGTCGGCGGGCAAGAAGTCTTGGCGCAGTTTGAAGGTGCGCCAAGCGCCGTGGTCGTCGACACCGACACGCAGGTAAGATCCCACGAGGCGGCGGCCGTCTTTTTTAAGCTCGTGGCCCGGAAAGCCGTTGACCACATCAACACCAAAGTGGGATCGCCAATCGCCGTTCCACGCGGGGTTGTAAAAGCGTTTGATGATGAAGACGATGGGGAAGATGTAGGCGGGCAGGCTGGTGAGCCAAGCGTTGTAGTCGTTGGTGTAGTCTTCGCTGGGGGTGAGCAGTTTGATCACGCTGCCCAAGGAGCGATCGGGGTCGAGCAGTATGCGGCTGGGCTTGGGGTTGGGATAAGGCTTGGCCCATCGCTCGCCGTAGGGTCGGTCGAAAATTTGTTGGCAAAGATCTAGGTCGGTTTCAATGTCGGCGACGTAGAGCGGGCCATAAAGCATGTAGTCGCGTAGCGATTTGCTGATTTCACTTTTTCCGCCGCCCGACACGGTGCAAGGTTTGTGGCAGAACCAGCCTTCGCCCACGGTGCCCACCAATCGCCAGCTGGGGGCTTCGGGGTGTTTAACCAAGCGAAAGCGGTAGCCCGAAGGCGCGAGGTAGTGCTTGCCGGGTTCGAGTGCGATGGTGTGGGTGGTGCCGCTGCGTTCCCACGTGATGGAAAGATCGGCGACGCGGGCCAAGGCGTCTTCGGGCACATAAATAATTTCGTTAAATTGTTTGTCGATGCCATAGCCGCCGGGCATGAGGGTCATGCGGTTGGCGTGGTCGCGGGCAACGTCTTTGAAGGTGCGGCCGTTGTGTCGGCGCGAGTCGGCGCGGAAGGCGTCGCCTAGGTTGTAGCTGGCGTTGGCCAAGGTGCCGCCAGCGTGTTCTTCTTCGCCGTTGCCCATGAGGTTGGTGGCGTAGCTGATTTGGGTTTTGATTTCTTTTTTGGAATAGCCAAAGTAGTTGTCGGCGATGAGCGTAACGATGACGCCTGAGGCATCGCGGCAGGTGATTTTGAAGGCGCCGCCGTCGTTGTAGATTTCATCTTCTTTGTCCCAGCACATGCCGTCACGGCGTTGGGCGTCGGTGGCGTCTTGGGTGCGGGGCAGGCCCAGAGATTTCTTGGTGATTTGATCGAGGTGGGGCGCCAAAATCACGCAGCCGGTGTGGCCTGACCAACCAAAGGGATTGAGTCCAGCGTCGTTTTCGGCCAAGAAAGGATCACCTGCATTGCCGAAAATAGATTCGACAAAATCGAGATTGCTGACCAGTGAACCTGGGGCGAAAAACCGGACTTCCATGGTTTGCTGTTCCATCACACCAGGGACGGCGGGCCGCACGATGGGGCGCAAAAGCAATGAGGCCCATGCGCCGGTTGAGGGCGTTAGGGTGTCGAGCCCGTGGGTGAATGGAAGGGCGGCGAGATCGGCGGGTGGTTTGAGCGCGGCCGCAAACAGTTTGACGAACACGTTGCGGGGCACCGCTTTTTTGCCTGCGGGAATGGGCAGGCCGTCTTCGACGACGTGAAAGGTGCCCACGGTGGTGCGGCGATCGTTGCGAGGGTTGTGCACCACGCCGTTGTGTAAACGCACCGATTCAACATGGTCGTTTTTGAACGTGTCGCCGTTGACGGGCAGGCTGAGGGTGCGGGCGATGCCATGACGATCGAGCACGATGGCTTCGCGCGGCAGGCGAAGGTCGTCGGCTTGGGGGCAATCTTTAAAATAGCGAGCCAAAAAAGTTTCGATGCGCTTGTCGGCAGGGCAGCAGTGGTCGCGCAGGGCTTGGCGAAGGCTGCGGCGTTGACCGCTTTGTAAGGCGGCTAATTCGGCGACGTCGTGGTCGGGGCAGGCGGCTGGATCGATTAGACCGTTGGCGATAAGTCGAAAGAAAACCAAACGGTTGAGTTCTTGCCGGTGGTCGGTGTAGGTGATGTTGGCGGGAAGGACACCAAGGGTGCGACGCATATCGTGGGAGGTGGGCATGGCGGGTTATTCGAAGGGGGGGCGGTAGCAGGGACGTTGAACACGTCCGCTTATTTTAGCGGGTTGAGTGAGGGAGTGGGTAAGTTTGAAACGAGTGGAATTTTGGTGCTTGGACTTGGTGAAACGGTGCTTGGGTCATTACGCAGGTTTTTTGTTGAGACCGCAAAATGGCTTCAGCAGATCAAACGCTGGCCATGGTGATGCCCGGGGCGGGCAGGGTGCTGTAGCCCATGAGGTATTCGTCGACGGCGCGGGCGGCGCCGCGACCTTCGTTGATGGCCCACACGACCAATGACTGGCCGCGTCGGCAGTCGCCTGCGGCAAAAACGCCGGGTTCGCTGGTGGTGAATGCCCCATGCTCAGCGGCGATGGTTTCCCAATTGCCACGCGGGTTTTGCATGTTGAGGCCCAGCAAATCGGGGGTGGTTTTTTCGGGGCCGACAAAACCGGTGGCCAAGAAGACAAGGTCGGCGGGCCAAAGTTTTTCGCTGCCGTGAATTTCGGTGAATGGGGCACGGCCGTCGGGTTTGGACCAATCCACTTTGATGGTTTTAACGCCTGCAAGGCGGCCGCTTTCTCCTACAAAAGCTTTGGTAAGGGTGGCGTAGGCACGTGGGTCGGCCCCGTGTTTGGCTTCGGCTTCGGCATGGGCGTAATCGGTGCGCTGGATGGTGGGCCATGCAGGCCACGGATTGCTGGCGGCTCGCTCGACGGGGGGGCGGTTCATGAGTTCAAAGTTGACGACGCTTCGGCAGCCGTGCCGCAATGAGGTGCCAATGCAGTCGGCGCCGGTGTCGCCGCCGCCGATGACGATGACGTGTTTGTCTTTGGCGGAAATGCCTGCGTTGTCGGTCAATTGGCTGTCGAGCAAACTTTTGGTGTTGCGGGTTAAAAAGTCCATGGCCGAGTGGATACCGCTGAGTTCGCGGCCCGGGCAGCGGGCGGTGGGGTCGAACGGGCGGGTGGCGCCGGTGGCCATGATCAGGGCGTCGAAATCTTTGCGGAGTTGGGTGGGGTCGAGAAAGGTTAAACGTTGATCTCGCTCGGTCATGATTTGATTGACGTGACCTTGGGGGAAATCTTCGGGTTTGCCAATGTGGGTGCGGGTGACAAAGGTGACGCCTTCATCGCGTAGAAGGTTGACCCGGCGCTCGACGGTTTGTTTGTCGAGTTTCATGTTGGGGATGCCATACATGAGCAGGCCGCCGATGCGATCGGCCCGTTCGTAGACGGTGACTTGGTGGCCGATTTTGTTGAGCTGTGCGGCCGCGGCAAGGCCTGCGGGGCCTGAGCCGACAATGGCCACGGATTTTCCGGTGCGGGTGGCGGGGGGCTGGGCAACGATCCAGCCTTCGGAAAAGCCGCGGTCAACGATGGCGTTTTCGATGTTTTTGATGCTGACCGCAGGCGCGATGATGCCTAGCACGCAGGCGCCTTCGCAGGGGGCAGGGCAAACGCGGCCGGTGAACTCGGGAAAGTTGTTGGTGCGGTGAAGCCGTTCGAGGGCTTCTTGCCAGCGGCCATCGTAGATGAGGTCGTTCCACTCGGGAATGAGGTTGTTGATCGGGCAGCCGGTGTCGGATTGGCAAAAAGGCACGCCGCAATCCATGCATCGGGCGGCTTGGGTTTGAAGGCGATCTTCATCGGGGGCGGTGAGGATTTCGTCGAAATCGTCAATGCGGGTGAGTGGGTCGCGGTAGGCGACGGTTTGGCGGGAGAATTCTTGAAAACCAGTGGGCTTGCCCATTGAAACCGAGCCTCGCGAAAAGAAGCGGGGCCGTGCAAAAGGCCGCCGTGGGATGGTGGTTTGGTAAGAGGCCAGAGCACACAGAGCTTTGGCCGAGCTATTCTAGTTTACCGTGCGGCGTGTTGATGGGCTGGACGCCAATTTCTGGCGGGGTTGAGGGAAAGGCGGCCTGGAGGGATGTCGGTATGATTCCCCTTCTTTAATTCATGCAGATGCGTTTTTTGCCAAATAAGACACTCCAAGGGTTTTGCGATGACCGATGCCACTTTGCCTGTTGATGATGCTGCGCCCCGTAAGGGGCCGTCGCGTGGGTGGTATGGGTTGGCGTTTGGGCTGCTTTTGGTGGGTTTGGCGGCGTTTGTGGCATCGTTGGGGGTGGCGCGGGCGCAAGTGCAGGCAAAGCTGGACCAAATGGTGCGGGTGGTGGTGCCAGGCGAGGTTGAGCTTGAGTTAACCCGGGCAGGGCGGCATTTGATTTATTACGAGCGCGTCGGCGAGGTGGCGGGTGAACAGTTGGACACCCGGGCGCGATTTGTGGCGTTGCCGAAAATGAATGTGGGCTTGTTTAAGGGGGGCACGGGGGAAGCGGTTGATGAAATGCGTGTGACGTTGATTCGGTCGAGTTCGACTGAATCGCAGATGTTTAACGGGGGAATGGCGAGCAGTGAGTGGGAGTTTGAATCCCCCGGGGCCGGAACGTATCGCTTGGTGGCGGCTCATCACAATGTCCTTGAAGATCGTTTGATTTTGGCGGTGGGCCCGCCGGTGGCCGATGGCGTGTTGAGCGCCTGGTCGGGCCCTTTTGGCGGCGCGTCGGTGCTGGCGTTTTGTTTTGTGATTTCAACGATTTTGTTTTTGGTGGTGTGGTCGCTTCGGACGGGGTCGGTTGGGAAGCGATGCGAATAATTGCTCGTGCATTTTGAGCTATTTGCCGCAAGTAACCCAGCTTGACAAAAAGGGGTCAGGGGCCTTTTATTCTTTTTGTGTTAGTCCGCAAGGATGAAGGAGAAGTGCAACTCGGCGTGCCGGCAATGAAAGGGGATCCATTGGTCGTGGGTGAGTGAGCCAAAGAATGGGCTGGGGTGAGACATGTCGGTGGTGGTGGCGGTTTCGATTTCGGTGCGAAGTTGGCTTATGGCATCATCGAGGGTGATGTTGGAGGGGGCGACAAAATGTTTGACGATGGATTGGGGGAGTTTGACGCCTGGGGAGATGGGTTTGCGGTAGCCGCCGGTGCGTTTGAGGATGCTGCCGAAAAGCCGCATGGGCAGGGGGAGACGTAAGTCGGTTCCGTGGTTGCTAAAGCCCATGACGCGGGTGACGTGGTCGATGATTTGAGGGGCGGTCCAGTTGCCGGTGGTGTGGTGGGGGGCGGCAGTGATGGTTTGGGCGTCGGCGAGAATGTCGGCGAGGGTGTTGAAGTGCAGGGTGCGGCGTTGGGCTTTTTTGAGGTTGACGGCCATGGGGCGGCTTTCGATTTTTGAAAAGAGGGATGGGAGGGGGACGTGTTTGCAAAAAAAACCGCAGGCCAATGGCCTGCGGTTCGGAGGGTGGCAGTAATAAGCCCCAGCTCGAAAATCGAAAAGCGAAATTAACGCTTCGAGAATTGGAATCGGCGACGGGCACCGCGTTGGCCGTATTTTTTACGTTCCACTTCGCGGGGGTCACGGGTCATGAAGTTTTCATCGCGAAGGGCTTGCTCGAGTGTGGGGTCGTAACCGACCAAGGCACGGGCAACGCCCAGCAAGATGGCTTCGGCTTGACCGGTGATGCCGCCGCCACGTGTGGTGACGATGACATCGACTTTGCCCAAGGTGTCGGTTGAAACCAGTGGGGCCATGCAGGCCTTTTGGTGTTGTGGCTCGCTGAAAAATTCTTCAACGGTGCGGTTTTTTGCTTTGGGCCCTGAAACGATGAAGGTGCCTTGGCCTTCTTTGGCTGCTGGACGCATGCGAACGCGGGCGACGGCAGACTTACGTCGGCCTGTGCCCCAGACGAATCCGCCTTGGTCGGGCTTGGCTGCTTCGCGAAGCGGGCGAACCCATGCTTCGGGTTCGGCAGCGGCGGCGAGTGTGTCGGTTCCGAGGCTGTCGGTGACCGAGGTGTTGGATTCGAGGTCGAGGACGGGGGTGGCGGTGTCTTCCATCGTGTTGGGCTCTGGTTTGCCGCGAGGCGGCGGGTTTGTTGGGTTTACTTGTTGGGTTACAAGCGGGGCTAATTGAAAACAGGGTTAGGAAGTGGCGGTGGAGACTTCCATGACCGTGGGATTTTGGGCCGAGTGAGGATGCTCGGTGCCCGCGTAGACTTTTAGTTTTGTGAGCTGCTGTACAGCAAGCTTGTTTTTGGGAAGCATGCGACGAACGGCTTCGCTGATGAGGCGTTCGGGGTGATTGGCCAAAACGGTACGCAGGGGTGTGACCTTGCGGCCCGAGGGGTGGCCAGAGAAGGTTTGGTGAAATCGTTGGTCGAGCTTTTTGCCCGTGACACGAATTTTCTCGGCGTTGGTGATGATTACAAAATCGCCAACATCGCAGTGCGGGGTGTAGGTGGGCTTGTTTTTGCCCATGAGTACAACCGCGATTTGTGTGGCCAACCGGCCCAGAACGTGGCCATCGGCGTCTATATGCACCCAATTGCGGGCAACGTCGTCGTTTTTGGCGAGGGTGGTTTGGCGGTTCATGGTTCAGGCTCAGGGGTCTTGGCGGAAAAGATGCCGTGGCGTGACCGACTTGCCAGTGGCGTGTGGTCGGGGTCGCAGAACGGCGGATCCAACAGTTTAGCGAGGGCGGCGGGGGTGTCAAACAGTCTTTGGGCGGCCTTGCAGTTAGGGGCTATTAGGAGCCGTTAGAGTCGGTTTTGTGAGGGCGCAACAAAAAGCGGCGGCCTTTCGGCCGCCGCTCGTGGGTTTATTCGTTTTTTAGTTACTTGGGCGACTTGCCCTTTTCATCATGATTCAATGGGCTGGGCGAGCACGGCCATGGAGTCGCCGCCGGCTCCGGGGAACATGACCCGCTTGGAACGGCTCAAGAAAAGGCGAGAAATAATGGCGAGGATGAGGCCCAAGGCGATGAGGCCCAAGAAAATGGCGGCCATGTAAAGGTTGGTGTCGTCGCGGACGGGGCTGGCCCGACGGACGGCCGGTTCGGTGATGACGGCGGTGTTTTGGCTTAGGCCTGCGGCTCGGTCGGCATCCATTTGTTGGGCGATGACGGCTTTGCCCAATGCGGAGAGCACTTGATCCGCATGTTCGCGGTCAGCGGTTTGGTAGATGAACTCGACGCGATCTGCACTGCCTTCGACGGTGAGTGCTTGGGAAAAGTGGTCGGCCAATTCGCTGGGGTTTCCGTATCCGGGGATGCCGTCTTCGGAAAAGTTTTTGATGGTGGCCTGCATGGTCGTGGTGGCGAACAGTTTTTGGCGGAAGGTGGGCAACCACGCACCGGAGGTGGCGGGTGCTTCAACATCGACACCGGGTTCGGGGGTGAGCTCGGTGGGGAGCCCTGCTTCGATGGCTTCACGTTGGGCTGCGAGGTCGTTGGACGCGGCAGGGTTTGCATGGGCTGTTTCATTGAAGACCATGGCCATGTTGGCTTGCCACGTGGGCTTGACCAATTGTTTGCCTGCGAAATAGCTGGTGGCTGCCGCAGCGGCGATGGTGAGAATGATCATGGCTGCGACATTGGACGCGGCGCGGCTGGTCCAACGACGAACCATTTCGGCTTCGCTGGCTTCTAAGAACTTCTTCACTTCCACAAGGTTGCGGCGTTCACGTTCTAAGCCGACAGATTGTGCGCTGCTGGAATCAGAAGACGCTTGGGCTGCATTTATCTTTGAGGTCTGTTCACGCAGTTGGGCAAGGTAGCCACGGATTTTTTCACGACGACTTTTAATCACCTCGTCGGCTTGCACCATTTGGGCTTTGCGCTTTTCGTAGTCACGTTTAACGCGATTGAGCTCTTCTCGCAGCTTGGCCACTTCAGCGGAGTCGTCAGTGGTTCCGGCATTATTGGTTGCTTCAGAACTGTCGGCTGCTTCTTCGGTGCTGGAAGCGTTGGAGCTTCCAAGATTGGAGCCGAGTGATTCTTCGCGTTCGGCGACGTCGGCTTCGCGTTCTTTGAGGTTGTCGGCTCGTTCGCGCAATTCGCGGGCGTAGGCGTCAAGGTCAAGTGACGTGAGATTGGAGCCTGGTTCAGCCCGGCGTTCGTCGAGTTCGGTGCTGCGGCTATCGAGATCGTTTTGACGTTCGTCGAGTGCGCTTTCTTTTTCGTTGAGTGACGTTTTTCGCTCTTCGAGTGCGACGGAAAGGGCGTCTAGCTCGGTGCTGCGTGCGTCGATCTCATTGCGAGCATTTTCGAGATCAGTGTCTTGGCCTTGGGCGTCGTCTTTGGAATCGCTTTCAGAGCTTGGAGCTTCATGCGTTTGGGTGCTGAGCGTCTCGCGTTCTTCATCCAATGCGGCGCGTTGGGCCGCAACATCATCGGCCAATGTGCGTAAAGCTTCGTTTTCTTCGTTGATTCGGTCGCGTTCGGCCGAGAGTTTTTCTTTGCCTTTTTCAAGTTTTTCGCGAAGACGTGTTTCTTTGTCGTCGAGATCAGCTTCGCGCTGGGTCAGGGTGGTTTCAAGTTCATGAAGTTCAGTGGCGGACGCGGTGCTTTCGGCTGCCAAAGCGCGGGCATCCAGCTCAGATCGCTGTTGATCCAAGTCGGCTTGCATGCGGTCGAGCTCGATTTTTCGGTCTTCGAGATCGGCGGAGATACGCTTTTGTTCGAGGCGGTCTTCTTGTTGGCGTGCGGGAGAGTCTCC
Source organism: Algisphaera sp. (assembly GCA_036480015.1). GTDB lineage: Bacteria > Planctomycetota > Phycisphaerae > Phycisphaerales > Phycisphaeraceae > Algisphaera. Next base: position 8,959 of record JAZGFZ010000052.1, read on the forward strand.
GCCTTGGGCCAAATTCTCATTGAACACAATGCCGCCGGTGAGGGTGTCATCGTTGGCGGATTTGGTGTCGTTAAGAAGGGTGTTGCGGGCTTGCTCGAGGCTTGTTTGTTGAGCATCTAGGGCGTCGGAGCGCATTTTGAGCTCGACTTGCAAGGCCTTCATTTCTTGCTTGCGTTCTCTTAGCAGAGCGCGTTGGCCTTCAAATTCTTCTTGGTCGTTGGAGAGTGTGGCACGGCCGCTTTCAAGTTCGGTTCGTAAGGCTTCGAGCTCGAGGCGGGTTTCTTGGAGGCCGGTTTGCTCGGCTTCGACCATTTTCGATTGAGCGTTGACTTCGTCCCATCGCTCGGTGATTCGAGCGTTTTCGGAGTCAAGCTGGGTTTGCTTGTCGTCGAGTTCGGTGGCACGCTCGACGAGTGAGTCTTCACGTTGGTCGAGCTCGGCCAAGCGGCTGTCGATCGATGCAGCGCGGGTGTCGATGTCGGTGTTTTGGGTTTCAAGTTCGCTTTGTCGGCGGTCCAGTTCGGTCGAACGTTCTTTGATTTCGTCGTTTTGTGTGTTGAATTCTTTCCAACGGCCGTTGAGCTCTTCACGGCGACGCTCGGTTTCATTGCGGGCCTCTTCCATTCGGCCACGTTCGGCAGCGAGTTGTTCACGCTCGGCGACCAATGTTTGGCGGTCGTCGGTGATTTGACGACGGGCATCGCTTACTTCGTCACGTTCACGGTCAACCAAGGCAGAACGCTCGGCCAATTCTTGGGCTTGTTCGCGTACTTGGTGAACTTGCTTGTCGTTGGCGGCTTGCCATTGCTTAAGCTTGCCCAAGCGGGCTTCCAAATCGCCCAGCACATCGAGCGTGTCGTCGACGTGGATGGGGGCTCCTTCGGGGGCGGAGGAGGTGTCGGTGATGGGAAGATCGGAGTGTGATTCAGGCGCCATGGGTACTGTCTCGGTTCGAACGGAAAAATAGGGTTCCTTGATCAATCGTCGAGATCGGCGGATTCTGTGGTCTAGGTGAGTAACATTGCCTTAAAATCCACCCACACTGCCCAAGTTGTTTTTTCTAATCGTTATCACCCCAACAGGGTTTACCCGATCGCACACCCTCCGATAAAACCTGTTGAAATGCCAGCGCTTTTGGGCGGCGGGGTGTTGAGCCTTGATGCGGTGGGTTTTGCCTATTCGAAGGCAGAGCCGGTGCTCAGGTCGGTGACGGCATCGCTTGCGGCGGGTCGGGTGGCGGCGTTGGTGGGGCCCAACGGGGCGGGTAAGTCCACCTTGCTGCGGTTGTTATTGGGGCAGTTGAATCCCACGGCGGGCCAAGTGGCGGTGGCGGGGCAGGCGCCTGGGGGCTTGTCGCCTGCGGCGTTGGCCCGTTGCGTGAGTTATGTACCGCAAGGCGATGACGGCGGGGGGCACTTCACCGTTGAGGGGGCGGTGGCGATGGGGCGTTTTGTGTATGGCGATCGCAAGCATGTGGATGACGCGTTGGATCGTTTTGAATTGCGTGCGGTGACCCAACGCGTGGTGTCGCAGTTATCGGGCGGTCAGCGGCAGCGGGTGCGGTTGGCCCGGGTTTGGGCGCAGAGTCGTGGCGTGGATCAGGTGGCGGTGTTGGCCGACGAACCGGTGGCGGGGTTGGACCTTAAACATGCTCATGGGCTGATGGAAAGCTTGCGAGAATTGGCGGCTGACGGTCGGGCGGTGTTGGTGGTGCTGCACGACTTGGCGTTGGCAGCACGTTATGCCGACGATGTGTGGCTGCTTAAAGACGGCGTGTTGGAGCGTGCGGGGCCTGCGGCCCAAGTGCTTGAACCTGCGATACTCAGCGAGGTGTATGACGTGCCGTTGGCCGCGGTGCAAACCCCCGCGGGACGGTTGTTTTACCGGGTTTGATGATTTAGGCGGGGCATAAAGCCCCCGCGGCTCGGTGGCCGCGTATCCTTGACGTATCTTTGCTTAGTAATAGAAGACGACAAAAAGGTGGTTGCTGGTGATGAATACGATGCTTGCGCAAGTGCAAATTAATCCTGGGCAGTGGTTTGGCTATTTGATCTTTTTCTTGATTTTTGGCTTGCCCATCATCCGGGGGCTTTTGGGGAGTGGCAAGAAAAAAGGCCAAAACAAAGGTCAACGCAAAACGAGTGGCTCAGCACGAACGCGTGGTGCCAGTGCGCCGGGTCGGGGTGGAATGCCATCACGGTCGCGGGCGCAGATGGGCGGCGGGTCGGGGGCTGATTCAGGCGCGGGGTTGACCATGGCCGAGCGTATTGCGCGGGCGCGTCAGGCTCAGCAGGGCGGTGGTGGGGCGCCCGCCGCTCCGCAGCGGGCATCCCGTCCGTCGCAGGGTGCTGCATTTAAGCCAGTGAGTGGCCCGGCAAGTGCGGGGCCTTCTGTGGCATCGGATCAGCAACGGGCCGCGCAGTTGCGCAGGGCCGAAGAGCTTCGCAAGCGTCAGCAACACGAAGCATTGGACCGTCGGCAGAAAAAGATACAACGTCAAAAGCAGCGCGAACAAGCCGCCCGCGATGCGGCGCGTACGCAGAAGGCGGCTCGGGTTCGAGCGGCGACAGCCCAGGCCGATCACTACCAAGAAGAGCACGCAACCCACCGGTTGGTGAAAGACGTAGAACCCCAGGTTGATCTTGCAGCAAAACAAGCTACGGCATCTGCCGCGGCGGCAATTGATTTTGGTCCCGAAGCATTACGTCGGGCGTTTGTGTTGAAAGAGTTGCTTGATGCGCCCATCGCCCTTCGCGACGACCGTGCGTATTGACATCGCGTGTTGACGTGGTGTGTCAGGGCCGTCATTGATCTTGAGGTTTTGTTTGCCAGATTCTCGTTCTCCCATTTCGCTCCCCCAAGCCAAGGTGTCGGGGGATGATGGCGCCGCCCAAGCACTGAATGGCCCGCTGCGACAAATTGCCGTGGTGGTGGGCGATTTATCCAAACCTGATCCAGCGTGGGGCCTAGACACGGTGGTGAATGCGGCCAACACCGCGTTGGCGGGTGGGTCAGGTGTCGATGGTGCATTGCACGCCGCCGCCGGAGCGCGACTCAACACGTTTGAAGCAACGCTGGGGGGCTGCCCCACCGGGTTGGCAAAACTAACACCTGCGTTCGATTTAGAAAGCGAAGGCATTCGTCGCATCATTCACACCGTCGGGCCTGTGTGGTCGGGCGTGGCCGACACCGGCGTGCCGGGGGCGCCCGGTGATGAAACCGCAGCCTTGGGCTACACCTTAGAAGACATGCAATTGGCCAGTTGTTATGTCAGTGTGTTGCGGTTGGCGGTGGAATCGGGGGCCAAAGTCGTGGGCTTTCCGGCCATTGGCACAGGCGCTTATCAATTTCCCAAAGAGCGAGCCGCACGCATTGCATTGGGGCATGTGTTTGGGCATTTTGCCCAACGCCCCACGCCATCATTGCCTGAACGCGTGGTGTTTGTGTGTTTCAGCGAAGAAGACGCCGCGCTGTACCGCACGGTGATTGAAACGCGGGCCGATTGGATGCTGGGGCGGGGTAGGGCGTAGTGAGGGTTTTTGAGGCCCGCAGCGTCTTCCAACGTTCAAATCGTGTGCATACTTAACTTTCAGGGCGATGTTTTTTTGTTGCTGTGGGCGCGGCAATGTTCATGTTTGACATCTCAAGGTAAACACGTCGCCGCGAAGGACTAAAGGCATGAAGAAAGCAATCGCCACAAAGGAAAACGGTAACAATTACGGCTCCTCCCCCTCGTCATTCCCGCCTTCGCGTACAAATCTGGATTCCCGCCTTCGCGGGAATGACGGAAGGGGGACGTGTTGGCCATGGCGGCCAAAAATCTGTGAACGGTGACGGACTTTGGTGATCTGGGTTTGGGATATTGCGAAATTTCTCTTGCCGATCAACTACCCCTCAGCCCCGCCGACCATGGCGGTGGCGAGCATGATGGCGGCGGTGTTGGCGAGGTTGTAGCTTCGGATGTTGGCTTTGCCGTTGAGGGGGCCGGGCATGGGGAGGGTGACGGTGCGGTCGTGCCATCGCTCGCGCCAGGCGTCGGGCAGGCCGGTGTTTTCATTGCCTAGAATCATGACGTCGCCGTGGGCATAGGTGGGTTGGTCGAATCGGTGGGTTCCGAATTTGGTGATGAGCCAGGGTTGGCGGTCGCCGAGCCAAGTGAGAAAGGCGTCGTCGTTGGCGTGTTGGGTGAGGGTGACGCTGGGCCAGTAGTCCAAGCCGGCTCGTTTGACGGCGTGGTCGGTGATCTCGAATTTCATGGGGTGAATGAGATGCAGGTGGGCGCCCATGCCCACGGTGGTGCGCGCAATGTTGCCGGTGTTTTGCGGAATGGCGGGGTGGTAGAGGACAAGGTGGATCATGGCGGCGTTGGTTTGTAACCGTTCACAGGTTTTAGGAGGATGCCTGTGGGATAAGGCAAAGGAAATTTAACCGCCAAGGGGACAAGTGAGGGAGCCAAGGAAGGCAAAAAAGAAAATTTAAAAAGGGCTTTTCGCCTTGGCATGCGTGCGAAAAACCAGTCAAGGCGATTGAGAAACGCCCTTCAAAAAGCGTCTCTTTAGCGTGACAGTCCCTGCCTTCCTTGGCGTTCTTGGCTCCCTTGGCGGTTCATGTTTCATTTTCTGATGTTTGGGGGAGATCCTAACGTCCAGAATAGGAAGGGCTCGAAACCCGTGAACGGTTACGTTGGATTTAAACTCTTAAACCCGGTGGGGTTCGTATTGGGTGGCATAGATTTGATTGGGGTCGAGGTCGGTGGGGACTGTGCCAGCTCGGCCATGAAGGAAGTCGCGTTGATCGGTGATGAGTCCGTTTTGGATGTGGGTGTTTTCGGGAATGGCGCCTTGATCGTTGACGCGATCGCACCATTGTGAAACGGCTTGTCGCATGGTTTTTAAAACGGTTTGGTGGTCGGATCGATCGGCGAGGTTGTGTACGGCGTGTGGGTCGGCAGACAGGTCGTAAAGTTCTTCGGCGGGTTTGGTGGGTGCCATCCATAGGTTGGCGGGAAAGGGGAGTTTTCCTGCTTGATGGAGTTGTCGTACTTCGGTGGTGACGGGGCTTGTTTCCATGTAGATGTTGAGCTGGGCGTAGGGCACGTCGGGTCGGTCGTTACGCAGGTAGAGGTAGCGTCCGTTGGTGGCGCCGCGCACGCAATCTTGCGATTCGTCCATGCGGTCGCGGCCAAAAAACACATGGTTGGGTGAGGTGTTGGCGGCGGAAGACCCTAAAAAGGGGCGGCCATCGTAGCGCGGGGCGGTGTCTATGCCTGCCAGGGCGTGAAGGGTTGGGGCCAAGTCGACCCATGACACCAAGTCATCGCGTACCGAACCGGGGGTGGTGAGTTTTAAGGCGTCGGGCGCTCGAACGATGAGGGGCACTTGCACGCCGGCGGGGTAGCACCAGCGTTTTTCGCGTACCAAGCCTCGGCCGTGGTCGGAGAGATAGATGACGACGGTGTTGTCGGCGTAATCAGATTTTTGAAGATCATCGAGGACTTTTCCGATTTGTCGGTCTTGCTCTTCGAGGTTGTCGTAGTAACGCACCAAAGACGCTCGCGTGGTGCGGGTGTCGGGCAGGTAGGGCGGAACCACCAGCCCCGGTAGATGGTCGAGCGACGGGTCGTCGCGTCGGGGTTCTTGGGCGCGTGTTTCGGCGGTGCTGTCGGGTGGCCACATGCCGCTTTCGTGGGTGTTGTCGAAGTTGCGATACAGCAGCCACGGTTGATCGGGCAGCGTACCGGCGGCTAAATCTTCGCGCCAGTCGCTTGCGGCATCGGCGCAAGAGGTGGGGGTGCCTGCGTCTGCAATGTAAAAAAGGTCGGAGAGGTTGAAGTCGGTTTTGTTGGACCAATTAACGAAGTAGCCTGCATCGCGCAGTTCATGCATGACCAAGCGAGGGGGATCGCTAAGAACCGAGCGCATGAGGTGGGTGCCGAGTTTTCGCGGATCTTGCCCGGTGACCATGGCGCTGCGCGAGGGGGCGCAAACGGGGCTGGGGGCGTAGGCGTTGGTGAATCGGCAGCCTTCTTGGGCAAGACGATCGATGTTGGGGGTGCGGGCAAAGGCGTCGCCGTAGCAACCTTGGTGGCGGCCGACGTCTTCGCTGACTAAAAGCAAAATGTTGGGGGGGCGGTTCATGTCGTTATTTTAGGTGCTTGGGGGGGGGTGGAGGTGGTTTTTTGGCGCACGGGGCGGACCAAGAGTTTTCGTAAAACCGAAGCAATGGTGCTGGGGCTGGTGAGGTAGTTGGTAGGGGGGCGGTAGTAAACTTCTTTTGGGTCGATGAGTGTGGTGCGGCCGGGGGCTTGGGCGAAAAGGGGCATGACGGCGGCTATTTTTTCGGTGGTGAAAATCAGGTCGGGGCCTTCGCGGTGAATGCGGTCGATTCGAAGGGTGCTGGCGGCCACGCGAATTTCGGTGAGATCGATAAAGGCTTGGGCGGGTTTGGGAGGCTTGCCGTAGGCTTGGGTGAGGTCTTGGGCCACGCTGTCCAGGTCGTCGAGGGTGTCAACACGGGTGAGGCGGCGGTAGGCATCCATGCGGTGTTTGTCGCTGGGAATGTAGCGCTTGGGCAGTTGGTCGCCGGCACTGCCTGCGCCACCGTCGAGGCCGGGCAGTTCAATGTGGCATTTGCTGGCTTCGATGATGGGTTCGCGTCGCAGGCGTTTGGTTTCTTGTTCGAGCAGCAGGCAATACATTTCATAGCCCACGGCGGCAATGTGGCCGCTTTGTTCGCCGCCGAGAATGTTGCCTGCACCGCGAATTTCAAGATCGCGCATGGCGATTTTGAATCCGGCGCCGAGCATGCTGTAGTTTTCGATGGCTTTAAGGCGTTTGGCGGCAACTTCGTTAATCGTGCGGTCGGGTGGGAGCAGTAGGTAGCAGTAGGCGCGGTGTTTGCTGCGGCCCACGCGGCCGCGCAGTTGGTGCAATTCGGCAAGGCCAAAGTGGTCGGCTTGGTCGATGAACATGGTGTTGGCGGTGGGGATGTCAATACCCGACTCGATGATGGTGGTGCTGACGAGAATGTCGGCTTGGCGCCGGGTGAAGGCGAGCATGACTTTTTCAAGTTCGTGGCCGCCCATTTGGCCGTGTCCGACAATGATTTTGGCGTGGGGCACCAAGGCTTGGATTTCGGCGGCGCGTTCATGAATGGTGCGTACGCGGTTGTGTACAAAATAGGCTTGGCCGTCGCGTGCGAGTTCGCGAATGAGGGCTTGTTTGACGCGACGTTCGTCGTAGGGAATGACCTCGGTGACAATGGCGCGGCGGTCGACGGGCGCGGTGGTGAGGCTGCTGATATCGCGCAGGCCGATCATGCTCATGTGCAGGGTGCGCGGAATGGGCGTGGCGGTGAGGGTGAGCACATCGGCGGTGAGACGAAGCTCGAGGAGTTT
>JAZGFZ010000053.1:0-10126 GCA_036480015.1 Algisphaera sp.
CTACGAAGGCGAAGCCATGGGCATGCCTTTTCAAGGCATGGGCCTCACAGGCTATGACAATCTTTCTCAACAATATGTTTCCACATGGATCGACTCCATGGGCACCGGACTGATGGTGTCTCGGGGCAATCCCGGCGACAACCCCGCTGTACTCAACCTCGACGTTGAGCCCTTTCTTTGCCCCATGACCGGCGACTACAAAATGGGGCGTGAGGTGTGGACCATTCACGGCCCCGACCGCAATACATTTGAGTGGTTTGAGTCTCTCCCCGATGGCGAAGAATTCCGTTCCATGCTCATCGAATACACCCGCGTGCCCAATGACACCAACACGCCAAACGACACGCCAAGCAAGGCCGCAGAATAAACCGCGTCTTGCCAAGCACGCGGCCAAAACATGGCCAAACACAGTCCAAATACACAGAAGAAGCCCCGACGCATTTTGCATCGGGGCTTCTTTTATAGGTTCAATAAACAAATTCAAAACGTGTCCGAGGCCAACATCATTCGCTCATGGTCATCAAAAACTCTGCATTGGTGCTCTTTTTCATCAACCGGCCCTTGAGCATTTCCATGGCTTCCACCACGTTCATGTCGGCCAGCACCTTGCGTAAACGGTAAATCAACTTCAATTCAACTTCCGTCATGAGCAATTCTTCGCGACGTGTGCCCGAAGCCGCAATGTCAATGGCCGGATACACCCGTTTTTCAACCAAACGACGGTCCAGGTGCAACTCACTGTTGCCTGTGCCTTTGAATTCTTCGAAAATAATGTCGTCGGCTTTGCTGCCTGTGTCGGTGAGTGCCGTGGCCAAAATGGTGAGGCTGCCGCCATTTTCAATCGCCCGGGCCGAGCCAAAGAACTTCTTCGGGCGTTGCAAAGCGTTGCTGTCCAAACCGCCGGTCATCACGCGGCCGGTGTGAGGCATCTCTGCGTTGTAGGCCCGGGCCATGCGGGTGATAGAGTCCATGAGAATAATCACGTCATAGCCATATTCAACCATGCGACGCGATTTTTCAATCACCATTTCACACACTTGCACGTGGCGCGAGGTGGTCTCATCAAAAGTGCTGGCCACCACTTCCACATCGGGCGGCGTGTTGTTCTTAAAGTCGGTGACTTCTTCTGGCCGCTCATCGATCAGCAGCACAAACACTTTGCATTGCGGATAATTTTGAATCAAACTTTTGGCCATTTTTTGAAGCAAAACCGTTTTGCCGGTGCGCGGAGGTGCCACAATCAAACCCCGCTGACCTTTGCCCACGGGGGCCACCAAGTCGACGATGCGCATTTCAAAGTTGCTGTCATCGCCGGGGGTTTCAAGCACAAAACGCTCAAAAGGATGCAACGGCGTTAACTCGTCAAAGTCTTTAAGCTCGTTAAGCCGATCGGGCGTGTCATCATTGATCGCGTCGATGCGTAAAAGTGCAAAGTAACGCTCGCTTTCTTTGGGCGGACGAATGGTGCCTGCCACCACATGGCCCACCTTCAGGCCAAAACGGCGAATCTGTGAGGGACTCACATAAATATCATCGGGGCAAGCAAGGTAAGACTGCTCGGCACTGCGCAAAAAGCCAAAGCCATCGGGCAAGATTTCCAAAACACCTTCGCCATACATCAGGCCTTTGGCACTGAAGTGCTTTTCAAGAACACGGAAGATCAGCTTGGAGGTGGTGAGACCCTCAATGTCTTTTTCTTCCATGCCCTCGGATTCGGCAAGGTCTAACAGTTGCTCGTCACTCATTTCCCGAAGCTCACGCACCGTCATGTCTGCGGCCTTGGCCTCGTCGTAGTGCTCTTGCGTTTCAGCATCAAGCTCACGATCACTTTGCGGAGCCGGGGCAGGCACTTTTTGAGACGCCTCATCCACCGCCTTCTTGGGCTTGGACGTTCGCTTACGCGTGGTTTTCTTTTTCTTAACAGGACTGTCGGTTGCTTTGTTGGATTTGGCAGGAGGCATGGTGTTGATTACTCCGAACGGGAGCCGCAGGTATCACAAATTGAATCTAGTAGGAAGAGCAGCGGCTTAAAAAAAGGCCGTACCAGCCAAAGCTGGCAGGGTAAAAGTGGGCAAAAATGATTGTTAATAATAAACCAAAGGCGGTTTCTACAATCCAGGCATCCGGCCTGGCGATTAGCAAATCGGGGGTGGACCATCCATGTGGACTAGCAATCCCCCTGCTAGCCCGAACCCCGCATCGACACGTTTTCATCCAAGCGATCGGTGTCCTTCACAAGCCTCGGGCTTGAGGGGAAACCGCCGTCATTTCAACAGTCCTTAGGCCAATGACCTTAGGCAATCGGCTCACAGCCGGGGCCTTCAAAGAACTTCAAAATGAAAGGGGGGGAATGCGTTCGAGGCGGGAAATACCTTGGAATCTCTCACTGGATAACGTCAGGTGACGCCCCCAATTCAAGAAGAATCTGTCGGCATGCTTCAAGCAACACAGCGTCGGCTGCGGTGCCATCCAACACATAATCCGCATGCTGACGCTTGGTGTCAAGCGGCATCTGATTTTTCTCTCGTTGAGCCAGCTTTTGAGCGGTCCAGCCGCGTCCTTGAGCCACGCGTTCCTGACGTACGGCCAAGGGCGTCTCAACCCACACCAGTGCGTCACAGACGCCCTCAAGCCCCTTTTCGAGCAAAAGCGGGCAGTCTTCCACCACCGCCACCACCTCTGGATTGGCGCGATGGCGAGACAAAGCCTGGGCACGCTGAAGGTGAACAACCGGATGGACCAACCCTTCAAGCCGGGCCAGTTCATCTGGCGATTCAAACACCCGCTGGGCGACCGCCGCGCGGTCGACAAGGCCATCGGCGGCAACCATCAACTCGCCCCACCATGCCACCAACGTGTCCCGAACCTCGGGCAAGTTCAACGCGTCATGGGCAAGGGCATCGGCGTCAATCACCGCCGCGCCCAAACGCTTAAACACACGGGCCACATGACTTTTGCCCGATCCGGGCGCGCCCAAAAGCCCCAACACAGGTTGCGGCCGCCGCTCCTCAAGGGGGGCTTTTTTAATCCAAGGTGCATTCAATGTCGCAACCCCCGAATGCCCAACGCGTCACCAAATGCCTCGACCAGTCGATCGATCGACACGCCGTAGTCTTCTGCGAGCGCCTGCCGCCATGCTTTGCCATCTTTCACGGCATTGATGAAGTCGCAGTAACGCTTGCGGTCTTGAGAAACCATGAAATCACACAAGGCCTGCGCCACAGGGTATTGCCAACCACTGATCTTTTCGTCACCCAACATACCGCCGGTGCTTCCGCGCGAACGCAACATCGCGCTAACATAAGAACGTGTTTGCTCTGCTGTATGTCTGCCCACAAAATCGTCGGCGATAAACTCTGCCAAACCTTCATTGGCCCACGACACCACAAAAGGGAAAGAACGGTAACGGTGTAAAAAACCATGCACCGCTTCATGCACCAGCACATACGCAAAATCATTGTCGTCGGATTGACGGTAAAACGTAATTTCCATACGGCCATCGCCCCGAGAAGAACACAACCCCATGAATCTTTGAGAAGGAAAGCCCGTGATTAGTCGGTGGTAACGGTGGAAGTCTTCCTCACGCTGAAATACATAAATAAGCCCATGTCCACGAAACACATTGGTGCCGCGTGGCACGGCAAAGGTGTCACACAAGCGGTCGTACATTCGGTCGAGCAATTTGGCCCAGCGACGGGCCTCGGCGGCAGGCATGTCGGACACGAATAAATAATATTTTGAATCGCGATAAACCGTAAGACGAACACCCATTCGCCGACCCGCCCCATCGGCATCACGAAGCAGCGCCTCGGTGCTGGATTGCATGACTTCATCTGTCAGTGTCCCCCAAAAAGCTGCCTGCGGAGGGCCTTCATTCCGTGGCCCTGCCGTGGCCACACGCGGCCCTTCTTTGAGCGTTGCGCCACCGCCCTCTTCATCAGCAGCCTCTCCATCATCCGATTCCTCCAACGGTTCAATCGATTCGCCTTTCCGGGCACGCTCGGCCCGCTGGGCCAATGTGTCATCGGCTCGCAAGGCACGCTCCAAAGCCGACTCTCCTGCTTCATCCGCGCCGCGTAGGTACAGCCTCGCGCCCAAGCCCAGCCATCGCTCTGCATCATCGCGATCTAGCAATCGTTCATGAACACGCAAAACCCGCCGTGGATCAAGTGCCTCCCACGGCAATCGCCGAGTGGCGTCTTGTCCCGGCACTTCCGACACTCCCGATACCACAAACATGAAGCCTTCTTCATCAAACGCTTCAATGGCCCCACGAAGTTTGTCGCCTGCCGCATCAGTCACCGTCAACCGCAGCGGCGGATCAACGGGCTTTGGCGGGGCTGGGGCGGCCAACAACGGAGGGGCCACCCATGCGGGGTAAAGCGGCGCCGCATGCGGCGCATCAGGGTGAGCTTGAGCGCCCCAAGCCGCCAACCCCATGGCCACACCAAAGAGTACTCCCGCATTCCACAAAGCGCTAACTTTTAGATGAAATATCACAGCGTCATTCCTAAAAAACAAGTGAACCGCCAGCCCGTCTGGCTCATTCAGACTGGATCATTCAGAATAGCAAGCCCTCACTCATCACAAAGCTCCAAGGGCCACCACTTGACGATAGTTGTTTTGGAAAAACCGCGTCCACTGCTGTGCGTCGCGAAGCTTTTGATCGGCCTTGCGGGTTGCCAAGGCGTGAATCATGACCTGCAACACCCCCACCGCCTCGTCATGACGTGGATGCTGCGAATCCGCCAGCACCGCCACATGATCCGCCGCCAATTCTGTATCGGGCCACGCGGGTGTTAATGCCTCGGGCATTGCATCAAAAAGACGCTGCATGTCGGCATACTGCGGGTGCGTAACAGGCGTGGCCTGCAATGCGGCCCAAGCCGCCACCAAATCATCATGCACATCAATGGCCATGGCGTGGGTGACCGGCGCCACAAACCCAAAATAATCGGGTGTGCCTTGCGGGAAATCCACTGCGGTGACAAACGGATCCAACTGCGCGTCGGTCCAACCCGCTCGCCCCACAGGGGTGTAAAGATCACGGCGGATGGGCTGACGCCGAAGCGCTTCGCGCTGCGGGCCGCCAGGTGTGCCGGGGGCCGCCTGCCACAGCCGTTGGCCTTCTTGACTTAAAAGCCACGCAATAAACTGCTCGGCCAAATCACGGTGAGGCGCGCCCCGCAACAGCGTAATGGGGTCGGCCGTGGTGGCCGTCATGCTCGCACCGTTCACTTGCGGGTCGATATACCCCAACCGACTCATGCCCGTTCGGTCCACATCACCCGACCAGCCATCGGATCGCACCGCCTGAGCTTGTGTACGCCCGTAAAAATCAATGCACATTCCTGCCGCCGCCTCACCCGCCGACACATCCACCGGCACCCGGGTGGCACTGCTCGAAAAATAGCGGGCGTTGGCAAACACGCGTCGAAGTGTGTCCCAGCCTTCTGTCCAGCCTTGCCGCCGAAGCACCGTGTTAAACGCCGCCGCAATCGAACCCGAATGACTCGGATCCGCCGCCGCAAGCCAATGGGCATACACCGGATCGGCCAAATCAGACCATGTTTGCGGCGCGTCGGTTTTAAGCATCACCAGCACATCGCGGTTGTAAACAATGCCAAAGCTCGACAGTGCCGTGCCTATCCAAAGATGATCCGGATGCATCAGCCGCTCGCCACCCAAGGTTGCCTTGGGAAACACTTGGCCCAACAATCCCTCGGGCAAATCAGGCGCCATCGCCACAGGCTCCATCACATCACCAAGCCTCACCCCCGCCGCCACTTTCTCATGATCGTACGTGCCGCCGCCAAAAAACAAATCCAGCCCAATGCCCTCGTCCAGTGACCGCCCCCCCTGTCCAAGCGCCGTGAACTGAGCCAAAATCGAACGTCTCAAATCCGTCGTGCCGCCCGATGCCCGCCAGTCAAATTCCACGGGCCCCAAGGCCGCCACTTTCCGCCAACGATTAAAACCGGCAGCCATCTCACTGCGAATTTGCTCGTTGTGTGGCGTCACGACAATCAATCGATCGGCAGCCACACCCTTGGGCAAAGTGACCGCCTGAGTGTCGCCCACCCCCAACTGACGCAACACAAAAGGCAATGCCACCACCGCCACCAAAACCCCAAAAATCAAAAACTTAGACGCGTGACGCAACATGTCGCTAGTTTACGATCCAGTGACGACTTCCAACACCCCCAGCAACACCCCCGAGCTTTCCAGCCGCCCCACCGGCATTCATGAAACACTCATGAACGCCGCGCTCGACCAAGCCCGCCTCGCCGCCAGCGCGGGCGAGGTGCCTGTGGGCGCTGTGGTGTACCGACTCAGCGACTATCAAATTGTGGCCACCGGCCACAACCAACGTGAAGCAGACGCCGACCCCACCGCCCACGCCGAAATACTGGCCTTACGCGCCGCGGCCGCCCATCGCGGGGTGTGGCGTCTCGAAGGTCACGGCTTGGCCGTCACCCTCGAACCCTGCCCCATGTGCGCCGGGGCACTGGTCAACGCACGCATCGACGAACTGATTTACGGCGCCCCAGACCCTCAAATGGGCTGTGTAGACACCCTGCACCACCTGTGCAACGAGCCGCGATTCAACCACCGCATGAGCGTGATACCCGGCGTTTTTGCCCAAGAATCTGCAACACTGCTTCGCACTTTTTTTCGTGCCCGCCGCGGCAAAAACCCACCGGCCAAACCACGCCCCAGCCCTCCTTGACGAAAATGACCGCCGTTCGTTATGCTCGTGTCTAAGGGAAACCCCATTTCTCCCATCTCTTTACTTCTCTTTCTTTTTAAGGACCCACCATGAAGATCTCCACCCGCCTCCTACTCGTCGCTGGCATGCTTTGCGCCACCACCGCTTTCACCGGCTGCAAGTCATCCAAATGCGACGCATCCAACAAACGCTGCTCCAGCCAAACCCAGCAAGACGCTGACTACAAGCCCCAAGGCGCCGCAGATGACGCTGCCGACCAAGCAGACAACGTGAGCGACGAGCTCAAAGACGCTGCCGGTGACGCAAGCGACACAACAAGCGACCTGGGCGGGGACCTTAAAGATGCCGCCAACAACGCAGGCGACAAAACCGGCGACTTGGGTGGCGACTTGGGTGGCAAGCTCAAAGACGCTGCCGACCAAGCTGGCGATGCCGTGAATGCGGCCAAAGACGCCGCCGGCGATGCCGTCGACGCGGCCAAAAACGCTGCTCAGTAAAAGGCCACACGCAACAAATAAAAAACGCGGCACCCTAAGGCGCCGCGTTTTTTTATTTTCATTCTTGGCTCAAAATCACATCGCCCGAGGGTGAGCATGATCGTAAGCGGTCCGAAGTCGCATGCTCGAAAGATGCGTGTAAATTTGCGTGGTGCTCAAGCTTTGATGTCCCAAAAGTTCTTGCACGCTGCGCAAATCAGCACCGTTGTCTAACAAGTGCGTGGCAAAACTGTGCCGCAATGTGTGCGGGCTAATTGTCGTGTCCAAATCACATGTCTTCAGGTATTTATCGAGTTTACGTCGCACCGAGCGGCTGCTCAAACGTCCGCCATTTTTGTTAATGAACAAGGGCAATGCCGGGTCAACCATGCTCTGTTGACGCAATTCAACAAAGCGTTGGTCGGGTTCCAACAATGTCATGTAATGGCGAATGGCCGCCATGGCATGGCTTCCCAATGGGACAACACGTTCTTTCTTGCCCTTGCCGCGCACATGCATGGTGCTTCCAACCATGTCCAAGTCGTTGCGGTTGAGATCAACCAATTCACTCACACGCACACCCGTGGAATAAAGTGTTTCAAGAATGGCACGGTCACGGGCACCCAACGTTTCACGGTTGTCCGGAGCTGCCAACAACTGCTCCACCTGCTCAACACTAATGGCCTTGGGCAAACGCTTGGCCTGCTTGGGCGTGCGAATCAACAGCATGGGATTGGTGTCGGTGAACTCTTTTTTCAACATCCACTTGTAAAAACTACGAAGCGTAGCGATCTTCCGCGCCGTGGTCGCCGGGCTATAACCAAAGCCATCAAGGTGAGCCAGAAAACCACGAACAGTCATGGCATCGGCACTGTGAAGTTTTTCTTCAACCTTGCCCATCAACTCAACGGGAATTTCTTGATCAGGGCCCACGGTGTCGCCGGCAAGAAACTCACTGAACTGCCGAAGGTCAGCACCGTAGCAACGAGCGGTGTAAGGGCTAAAGTGACGCTCATACCGAAGGTAATCAACAAATTTCTGAACAGCAGGGGCAGGGTCGGCCATGGGAAAATCCTCGGTAACGTGCGTTTTTTGGAATACGCGGGGTTGAAATCGTAAAAAAAGAAAAGTTCAAGCGTTCGACAAACCGTCATCAAGCCGAACGGCGACGTGGAGGCGGAATCTGGTGAGACAGCCGATCCGACATACGTTGGCCCATTTCATGCGAGACCACCGCTGCATCAAACCAGTTCAAGCCTGTTTCGGGGTCATCCACCATGAGCCGCAGCTGCGTAAGCAATGCAGCCTCTCCCCCCGGCGGGCAAGGAAATACAAACCGACGCCCACCTTTGATCAAGACAAGCTCGTCAGCATCAACTCCCGCTTCAAGGCGAGGTGCTTCAGGATGGTGAGGTTGATAAGCGGCCATGGTTCACACTCTGAGCCTCGCCTTTGCAGCGACCCAGGCATAAAAAAGCCGGGCCACATCAGGGCGAGGAGGATGCCGCATCTGAGCGGCGGTTGTAAGGGCTTCGCAATCGAAGCCGTTCTGCGTCTATCAGACGCGATGTGAGCTGATAACTCACGAATTCGGTGTACAGATCAATGCTGATGCGATAACGACGACGGGTCATTTCACTGGTGCCATCCGGGCCGCGTTCTACGGCGTACGCTTCAAGAAGCGACGCCACGTCAGGGTCCGACGCGTCGTAATGACCGGCAATGGCCGTCACAGGCCCGCGGTCCCACACCGCGGGTAAGTCATTCCCTGGCAATCGCGACGCCCGGGTTAACTCGCCGGGGTTGGGATTCGCGTCAGAGCCAGAAGACGCCCCGCCATCGCGGTCGCTCAAATAAAGCTCCAACGCCAAGCCCAGTGTGGGTGGGTCATACGGGTCATACGCCGTCACCGACCCCACCACCAATCCGTCCACACCCAAACGTTCGCGTAGGGCATGGGCGTCATTCACAGTCGCCACTTCGGCAAGGTCCAAGCTCCGCATGGCATCCAACACCCGGTTCACAGGAACCGTGTCCAGCCCGCGGGCCCGTGACAACTGTGCGGTCACTTGGTCAGCGGTCCGCAAAACATCCACATGGGCACTGCCCGACTCATTACGCAAGGGTGCCACCGCAAACACGCGGCGACCGGCATAAGGTGAGATGGGACGGCTTACCGGTTCAGGCATAGCGCAGCCCAACTGCACAACAGTCAGAACACTCCACAAGATCAGCATGATCTGTTTACTTGTCATGGCATCCTGCCGGGTTTAGCGCTGTTGGCATCCTGCCGCAGCGAATTAAGTTCGGTTACAAATCACAAGGCTCAAGGCATGACAGGCACGGTCGCTTCATAATGTTTAAGCATTTCACCTTCGGGGTGAAGGGCGTAAACATTTTCAGTGCCATGAGTCCCACGGTTCGAAATAAAATAGATCGAACCTTTAGACGACCATGCAGGTTGCAAATGAGCAAACCCACCGCGGGTCAGCCGAGCGCGTCCTGCGCCATTGGCGTTGCAAACCCACACGTCAGCCTGCGGGGCACTTGCCACGCCTTCAACCCCATTGCTATCGGCCGTCGGCTCCAACACCGTGCAAAAAACCACCTGTGTGCCATCAGGGCTCCACGCGGGGGTAATCAACGCGGCATTGCTGCTGGCTGCGATTTCTGTAGGCGGGCCGGGGTTTTCGCCCTGTAAATCCAATGTCCACAAGCTAAACCAGCGGCTGCCGCGTTCGCGGGCCCGCTGATACACAATGCGATCATCGGTGGGGCTAAACGCAGGAAAAAGACCATGTCCAATCAACTGACGCTGGCTGGGGTTGGCCAAATCAATCAACACCAACTCCCACACCCCTGAACGCGGTGTCCGACTGCAATACACCAGACGCTTGCCATCGGCACTAAAACTCGGGTG
>JAZGFZ010000054.1:0-14287 GCA_036480015.1 Algisphaera sp.
TATCAGGTGCCCGCACTGTGCTTGCCGGGTATCACGCTGGTGCTTTCGCCACTGATTGCATTGATGAAAGACCAAGTGGACGCTCTTGTGGCCCGTGGCGTATCTGCCACGTTTATCAATTCATCGTTAAGCAGGGCCGAACGTGAAAGCCGCTATGTCGGGTTAGCCCGAGGCGACTTTAGATTGGTGTATGTCACCCCCGAGCGTTTTCGAAAGGCGTCCTTTTGTAACGCGTTGACTCAAGCCAATGTTTCACTGCTGGCGGTGGATGAGGCGCATTGCATTAGTCAGTGGGGCCACGATTTTCGCCCCGATTATTCAAGACTTGAAAACATACGAAAGCTGTTGGGTCAGCCCACCACCCTTGCGCTCACCGCCACCGCCACGGCGGAGGTTCAAGCCGATATTGCCGTACAGTTGGGATTAACGCCCGGAAGCGACGAAGGGCAAATCAAAACGTTTCACCGGGGCATCGACCGCCCCAATCTCACCCTTGCAGTGGAAGAACCGTACGACGAAGACGCCAAACTTGCCGCCATTAAACGCCTCGCGCAACCTGGAAGCATTGTGTATTTCACGCTGATTAAAACGCTGCGACACTACAGCGAGCAATTGCGATTAGAAGGGGTTCCACGCCTGAACTACCACGGCGATCTTGACCGGCACCAACGCCGTGGCGTGCAAGACGATTTCATGGCGGGTGACGCCCCATTGGTGCTGGCCACCAACGCTTTTGGCATGGGCATCGACAAAGCGGATATTCGCGCGGTGATTCACGCCGAGTTGCCCGGTTCACTCGAAAGCTATTACCAAGAAGTGGGGCGTGCGGGCCGCGATGGAAAACCCGCCACCTGCACACTTCTTTATGACCAGCGTGACCTCGCCACCCAAATGGAGTTTTTACGGTGGGCCAATCCCAATGCCGACTTTTACATTCGGGTGAAAAATCTTATTGAAGACGAACACGAGCGTATTCACGCCGAAGGTTTGGAGTATTTGCGTAAAAAACTGCTTCATCGCCAATGGAAGCACGATCGGCGATTGGACACCGCCTTGGCCATGCTTGAACGCCACGGGGTGCTGTCACCTGATTCTGAATGGCGTGATGAAGACCATCCGCATTTGGAACTCGTGGGCGAGCTTCCCCCCGAATTAATTGATCCAGATCATTTGGCTGAAAAACTGCGCCGCGGACAAGAAAAACTTCTGGCATTGGTGAACTACGTGAAGTGCGAAGGGGATCGCAAGGCGTATTTAAACGATTATTTCGGCGTTTGAAGGCGGCCTGGTCGCACTGCATTTTGCACGTACCATGCCCTTGTTGCATGCTTATTTTTTGAAACGGAAAACGCCCCATGACGATCCACTGGTATCCCGGCCACATGAACAGCACCCGCAAGGCGCTGGAGGCTCTTATGCCCAAATGCGATGTGGTGATTGAATTGTTGGACGCGCGCATTCCCGGTTCATCCAGCAACCCTTTGCTGGATGAACTGCGGCGCGACGTGGTGGGCAAGGGCCCCAATGGACTTAATGGCGATGTGCCTTGTGTCACACTCCTAACCAAGCGAGATTTGGCCGACCCCAATGCCACCGCCGCGTGGCGGGCTTATTTGCGAGACACGCGTGGGGTCAAAACATTGGCTGTGAATTTGGGTGAGCCCAAAGACATTAAAAACTTGCCCAAGCTCATCAAGCGGTGTGCCCCTAAAAAAATCACCGAAAAAGGCAAGAAGGTTCGAGCCGTGGTGGTGGGCATTCCCAATGTGGGCAAATCAACATTGCTTAATGGCCTGCGTGGCAAACGCATTTTGGGCGTGGGGGATGAGCCAGGCTTTACCAAGCAGGCGCGTGAAATTGACTTGAAAAATGGCTTGGTACTATGGGACACCCCCGGCATTTTGTGGCCCAAGTTTGACGACCCGCTGGTGGGCTACCGCGTGGCGGTCAGCGGCGGCGTTAAAGACACCGCGGTCGATTACGACGACATCGCCATGTTCGCGGCCAAGTTTTTGCGTGAGCATTACCCAGATCGCCTGCGCGAACGTTACAAAATTGATGATTTGCCCGAAGAGCCCGGGGCCATGATCGAGGCCATTGGCGCCAAACGCGGCTGCATTGTGTCGGGCGGACAGATTCATTTCAATCGGGCCTGCGAACTTCTTATTCGTGAATTACGCAGCGGCAAATTGGGGCGAATCAGCTTGGAATGGCCACCCGAAGCTCCCGACAGCCCCGCTGAATTTGAAGATGCCATGGATGACACGTTTTAATTAAAGCATGACGGCTCTGAAAAATCATGGGTAAAACACCTCGTTCAATGCCAGCCAACCCGCCGCCTCAGCCGCTTGTGGCAAAGACGATTCCCACGTTTCAATGCGCATGCGCTGGGCCACTGGTGAAAGAAGCGTGCGTCGCATGTTGTCGAGCAACGCATGATAAAACCGTGTGTGCCGCGTCAGGTCGCTGGCCAAAACAAGCCGGTGGGGACGCACAAAATTGGCTGCATTGGCCAGCCCCATGGCGAGCCATTCGGTGGATTGAACCATCGCCGTATCAACCGAATCAAACTGTGCAACACGCGAAGCCAAATCGCCGGGGGTGTCGGGATCGATGCGATGCAAAAAGGGGGTGCTGAAAATCGCTTCCAGTGTCACCGGATCTCGCCCAACAGGAAAACAGGTGTGCCCCAGCTCATTGCCACCCACAACACAACCCCGATTGGGCTTGCCGTCAATCATGAGTGATGCACCAATGGCGCCGTCGCGAATGTGAACCAACAACATGTCTTCGCATGGATTTGCGGGGTGGGTGAGTTGCCATTGGGTGGCCAAGGCACGCATGTCGTTGTCAAAACACAACGGCACGTTTTCAGCCATGTCAAAAATAGGCTGAGCCGAAACAGGACTATCCCCAGACACCGCCGAACTAAAAAGAATGCGGCGGGTTTCAGCATCAAGAAGCCCGGTGGTGGACACGCCAAGGGCCACGACTTCAGGCCCAAGAAGTTGCCGCAATACAACCTCTGCCGCATCAATCACCGTGCGGCCAGGATGGATTTGTTGAGACAAAACGGGGCCGACGCGCCGTCCAACCAAATTCAAAAGACAGCCCTCAACAGAACCGGGTGTAATCGCAAGCCCCACCACGCCTCGTTTTGATTCGTCGATGCTTAAAGGAACACCAGGGCGCCCTGGGCCCAAGGCCCGAGGGGCGCCCTCGGCCACAAGGCCGCGTTCAATCAATTGCCCGGCAATGCGCCCCACCGTGTTGGGGCGCAACCCCGTCTTTTGATGCAGCTCTTGCCGGCTAAGCGGCCCCGACTGACGTAGGTGCACGAGGATGTCGATTTCGGGGTCAATTCGACTCATACAAGCGGTTCTTGGCGATAAAAAATCATGGATCCCATATTAACCATACCCGGCAAATTCGACTTCGAAGCGAAATAGACGTATTTTTTCTCGCATAATTGGTATCATCATGGTTATTTATTAGGTCAAAGCCTTCCCGCAACCCCTTCTTTGTAAGTGAGAGCCACCATGTCGACCTCCTCTTCTGCACACGACCTTTCTGCCTGCGAAAAAATCCCCGTGAATGTTTTCGCCGACCCCAAAGACGTAAGTCGCGCCGTGGGAGCAGAAATCGCCTCACTCATTCGTGGCAAAGCAGCAAAAGGCGAAAACTGCGTGCTGGGTTTGGCCACAGGCTCCACCCCCACAGGTGTTTATGCCGAGCTCATTCGCCAGCACCAAGAAGAAGGCCTGTCGTTTAAAAACGTTGTGACGTTTAACCTCGACGAATACCTGCCCATGCAGCCCCACGAGCTTCAAAGCTATGTGCGGTTCATGAAGGAACACTTGTTTGACCACATCGACATCGAGCCGGCCAATGTTCATGTGCCCGACGGCACCCAAGCAGCTCAAGACGTTGCCGCTTATTGCGTGGCTTACGAAAAAGCCATTGCTGATGCAGGTGGTCTTGATTTTCAAATTTTGGGTATTGGGCGAACGGGCCACATTGGATTTAACGAACCCGGCTCGTCCCGCGATTCACGCACCCGGTCCATCTGGCTTGATCGCCTCACACGTCTTGATGCCGCGTCTGACTTTTTTGGCATTGAAAACGTGCCGCAACGGGCCATCACCATGGGCGTGGGCACCATTTTAGGCGCCAGGCGGTTGGTCATGCTGGGCTTTGGTGAAGGCAAGGCCCCCATTTTGCTCAAAGCCATCGAGGGTGATATTTCTTCGGTGGTGTCTGCCAGCTATCTACAAGAACACCCCAATGCTGCGGTGTTCATAGACGAAGCCGCCGCCGCAGAACTTACACGCTCCAAATCGCCTTGGCTTCTGGGGCCCGTCCGCTGGACTCCCTTGCTTATTCGCAAGGCGGTCATTTGGCTCGCCCGTTTGATCGACAAGCCGATTCTCAAACTCACCGACGAAGATTACAACGAACATGGCCTGCAAGAACTGATTGCCCAGCACGGCCCGGGCTACGACATCAATGTGGGCGTGTTTAAATCGATGCAACGCACCATCACCGGCTGGCCTGGCGGCAAGTCCGACGATGACAAAGAACCTTTCCCCAAGCGTATTTTGGTTTTCTCGCCCCACCCCGACGACGACGTGATTTCAATGGGCGGCACGCTCATTCGCCTTGTCGATCAAGGCCACGAGGTGCATGTGGCCTACCAAGTGTCGGGCAACATTGCGGTGTTTGACGACGACGCCATTCGCTTTGCCGACTTTGCTGCCGAGTTCAACCGGCAATTGGGCATCGACGATCCCAAAACCCAACAATACGAATCACACATTGAGAAATTTCTTAAAAACAAAGAGCCCGGCCAAGTGGACTCTGAAGAAGTGCAGCAGCTCAAAGGTTTAATTCGCCGAGGTGAAGCCCGGGCCGCGGGGCGATCCTGCGGCGTGCCGGTGTCGAACTTGCACTTTATGGACATGCCGTTTTATGAAACGGGCAAAGTGCGTAAAAAACCCTTGTCCGAAGAAGACATTCAAATCACCATGGATTTGCTTGATCGCATCAAACCCCATCAGGTTTATGCCGCAGGCGATTTGTCTGACCCCCACGGCACACACCGCACCTGCTTGGCCGCCATTTTTGAAGCCATGCGACGCTCAACCAGCCGCGACTGGCATTCACAATGCAAACTTTGGATGTACCGCGGCGCATGGCAAGAATGGGATCCCGAAATGGTTGAAATGGCCGTGCCGCTTTCACCCAGCGAGCTTATGCGCAAGCGTGTGGCCATTTTCAAGCACGAATCACAAAAAGACCGCGCGTTGTTTCCCGGCATCGACGAGCGCGAGTTTTGGGAACGCGCCGAAGACCGCAACAAAGCCACCGCCGCTGTTTACGACAAGCTGGGCTTAGCTGAATACGAAGCCATCGAGGGCTTTGTGCAATGGCGCGACGATGACACAAGCCCGCTTTAATGCGAGGCATTTTGCCTTTTGCGAAGTCTTAACCGTTTACAGGTTTTAGGAGGATGCCTGTGGGATAAGGTGAAGGAAATTTAACCGCCAAGGGGTAAGTGAGGGAGCCAAGGAAGGCAAAAAGGGAAATTAAAACGTTATTTTCCAGCCTTGGTATGCGTGAGAAAATCAAGTCAAGGCGATTGAGAATCGCCCCTCAGAAAGCGTCTTTTTAACCCGAAGTCCCGACAGCCTCTGCCTTCCTTAGCGTTTTGGGCGACTTGACTGTTCATGCTTCGCTTTCCTTCGTGCCTTTGCGCCTCCGGGCCTTCGTGTTTGCCTTGGGATTTTAAAGCGGCGATTGGTTACAAAACAAAGCTTGGGGGCACACTTAGTCGTCAAGATTAATTCGCGGATCGATCCAAGCGTAGGCGAGGTCCACCAGCAGGTTGAAAACAATGAGCAAGGTGGCGTAAACCAACACGATGCCCAAAATCAAAAACTGATCTTTGTTTAAAACGCTTTGAACGAAATATTCACCCACGCCGGGAATGTTAAAAACCTTTTCCACCACAAAGCTTCCGGTCATCACGCTGGCAGCCGCAGGGCCTAAAAAAGAAAGCACAGGCAGGTAAGCCACTTTAAGAGCGTGGCGAAACAAAGCGCGAGAGTGGCTGGCGCCTTTGGCCCGTGCGGTACGCAAATAATCACTGCCCATGACATCGGCCAAACCCAACCGAACAAGGCGGGCGATGTAAGCCGCCGGGGCCAGGCCCAAGGTGATGGCGGGGAGAATCATGTCGCGCGGGCCAGACCAACCGCCAATGGGAACCCATTTTAAAAGACCTGCGAAAACAACCAAAAGCACTGTGCCGGTCACAAAATTGGGCAGGCTAATACCGATGAGCGTGAGGGTGAGGCTTCCGCCATCGAGCATGCTGCCGGGTTTCAGGGCACCTGCAATGCCCGCAAGCGTGCCCAAGAAAAGCGCAACCGCCAACGCGGCAACACCCAAGGACATGCTGACAGGCAGACCTTTGCTCAAAATGCCTGAAACGCTTTGGCCGCGATATTGCAGGCTGGGGCCAAAATCGCCGTGCAACACACCGTTTAAGTAACCGGCCACAAAACGTGTGGGCGAATCAAGGTTGTAGCGCCGCTCCATGGCACGCTGAACTTCAACAGGGGGTTGGCGCCCATCGTTACGCGACAGCGGGCTACCCGGCAGCACCCACACAAGGCCAAAGGTGACGCTGAAAACAATCGCAAGAATCAGCGGCAGTTGAATCAGGCGTGAAAGAAGAAGAGAAAGCATAGTGAGTGATTAAAATGAACGAAAAAGCATCAACCTCGGAGCTTGCATCCTAATGCCTAGTGCCTCATGCCTAGCGCCTAATCTTTATCGACACCGCTTCAAACCGGCGAACGTTCCATGGGTTGGGATGGATGCCTTGTACTTTTTCAGGGTCAAACAATTCGAGGTTGGTGTAGTGATACAACGGCATAAGGGGTTGGTCGGCGAGCATGAGGGCTTCGGCTTGGGCGAGTTGGGCGGCGCGGGTGGTGGAAACAAGTTGATCGGCTGCGGTTTGAAGCAGGGCGTCGTAGGTTGGGTTGGCGTACTTCGCGTCGTTGTTGCCATCGGATTGGCGCAGCATGTCCAAAAAGGTGGTGGGGTCGCGATAGTCACCAAACCATCCGCCGCGTGCGATGGTGAAACCTTGATTGCGGCGACGCTCGCGAAAGGCGGTTTTTTCGACCAGTTCAACTTGAACACTCACGCCCAAATGCTTGCGCCACATGTTGGCAATGGCCAGGGCGGGTTTGTCGTGGCCGCCTTCGCTGTTGCACAAAATGCTGAGTCCTGTGAGGGCGGCGCCGTCGGGGTAGCCCGCTTGGGCGAGCAATGCTTTGGCGGCGGCGGGGTCAAAAGCAACACCCGCCTCGACAGGCGGGGTGTAGCCGGGAATGGCATTGGGCGGCACGAAGGTGGCGGCCACGGGTTGATTGAGGCGGGTGACTTTTTCCACCAGCAAGTTGCGATCCACCGCCATGGACAAGGCGCGTCGCACACGCGAATCAGCCAAAGGATTGTCGCGCTCACCCGACGGGCCGTTGATCGTGGGCTGACAATTGAACAGATAAAAATAAGTTCCTGCGGCACTGCCGTAATGAACGTCGGAGCGATTGGAATCGACCAGTTCGGCGGCTTGGGGCATGGCGGTGGGCACACCGGGATACCAATCGGCTTCGTGGTTGTGGTATCGCAAGAGTGCGTTAACGGGATCGGAAACCACCTGCATGACCACACGCTGATTTTTCATTTGGGCCTTGGCCCAATAGTGGGGGCTGGCGTCCACCACCATTTGTTGCTTGAAAGACCACTTTGTGAGTTGGTAAGGACCATTGCCCACCAGTGTGTCGGGCGAGCTGAAGTACGCGGTTTGAAGGGTGACATTGCCGCTGGCAGGGTCAATGTCTTCGAACGCCGTGGCGCTGGCTTCGTGCAATGGCATAAATGCGGCGAATGCGGCCAGTTCATTGAAGTAAGCCACCGGGCGCCGCAAGCGAATCACCAACGTCGCATCGTTGGGGGCGGCAAGACCCACGGTTTGGGCGAAGTGTGTTTTTGCCTCGTCCCACGCATCTTGGGCGGAGTCGCCCGAGGCTTCAAAGTTTGCCAGTTGTTGCGTGCGCCACGCAAAAAAGTCTTCGGCGCCGTCAATTTCTTGAAATAAGCCGCTGTAATCGGCAGCCATGTCGGGCATCATGGCACGGCGCCAGGCGTAAATAAAATCGGTGGATTTGACCCCATCGCCATTGGACCAACGGGCGTTGGGCCGCAAAGAAAAGGTGTAGGTTAGGCCGTCGTCACTCACTGTGGGCAGGGCATCGGCCACGGCGGGTTCAAGTTGTTGGGTGGCGGGATCGACACGCAAGAGCGGTTCAAAAAGACACTCGATCATGCGGAAATCGATCAGCCAACTGGTGCCTTGCGGGTCGAGCGTGTCGATGGGGGCACCGCTGATAAACCGCAGCGTGCCACCGCCATTTTCAGCTTCGGGGGCCGGGGCTTCAAAGCCGCAGCCTGCAAAGCAGGTGACGAAAAAGGCGAAAACGACAATGAGAAACTTGGGCATGCGGCAAGTTTACCGCCGGAGCGGGGGTTACCCGTTTGCCAAGGCTCAGTCGGAAGGCGTTGGGACCGCCGGGGCCGCTGGGGTACGTGGCGAATCGTCAGCACGTTCCAGCGGCAACTCGGGCAGATATTGGTCGATGGACTCGGGCAGCAACTCGGCGTAGTCCAAGGCGTAGGCTCCGGCCAATGCCAATGCCCCCAATGCAATCAGGGTGAACACCGCACGGCGTAAAGGCCGCCGCCGCTTTCGGCCACCGGTGGCATCGTGGGCCACGGCAGATGCGGCCGCCGTGCGGGCCTGGGCCTCTTGCACGGGGTGGGCGGCCAGTCGGTCGTAGCGTTCTTCGTCTTTGGGCGACCCTTTGCGGGTGATGGCGCCGTAATGACCTTCGCCATGGGCACGCGGCACCACATAAAAAATGCGGTTTTGCTCATCGCGCACGGCTCGGCCGATGTCTTCTTCGCGAATTTTGACAGGGTGGCCAGAATGCGGGCTGTGGATGGTGAGGGTCATGAATGAAGTGTAAAGGCAAAACAGAGGGTTTGGTCGCAAAGTTCTAATGGTGCCATTCACAGGCTTCAGGGGGATGGCCGCGGGATGACTGCGAAGAGGATTTAACCGCCAAGGGAGCCAAGAACGCCACGGAAGACACGAGAGTGAGGCGTTTTTTGAGGGGCGTTTTTCAATCGCCTTGACTGGATTTCCGAACGCATGCCAAGGCGAAAAGACGGTTTTAAATTTTCTTTTTTGCCTTCCTTGGCTCCCTTCCTTGCCCCCTTGGCGGTTAAAACTCCTTCGCGTTTACCCTACAAGCATCCTCTTGAAAACCGTGAACGGCTGCGTCCCAAGGCGTTACATCTTCGCTGCGAGGAAAGGGCGGCCGGTCGATACCTCTTGGCAACAGGAATGAATCCCCTTCCTTAAACCCTTTGAACCCCGGACGCCGCCATGAACAAGCAAGAATTAATTGACGCGATCCACGCGAAAAACCCCACGGCCGCCAAGGTGTTTCTTGAAATGTTTGATGAATCCACGCTGGATCGGTATTCCCGCCGTTTAAACACCATTGCAGGCCATCGCGGCCCTGACAGCGGTTGGGTCCGAGAAGGATCCACCCCGGCGATTACCAACCAGGCCGATCTCGCAGCCTAACGCTGCTTTCATTTTGCCCTCCCATCCTGACGCCGGCCTCTGAAATGGGGTGGGTGTTTTTTTATGCACGATTTGAAGAAGCTGGCTTGCCGCCAACGCCCAAGGGGCCGACGATGGGGTGGTGAATGCCAACCCCACCTTTGATGAACTGATTGCCGGGCTTGCCTTAAAGCGCGAAAGCAGCGCTGGGGCAATGCCGCTAACCGACCTCACCGACGACTCGCGAAAGGTGGTTGCGGGCGGGCTATTCATTGCCCGCGGGGTGGCGGGCGGGGCGACCCGTGAGTCTGATGCATGGTGTCAATGGGTGAGCCAAGCGTGTGCTGCAGGAGCCGCGGCCATCATCGCCCCAGCCAAGGTGGACGTGCCCGAGGGTGTCGCGTTGGCGGTGGGCCGCGTTGTCGACCAATCACTTGCGGCCGATCTGGCGGCTCGTTTTTTCAACCATCCTGCGCGGCAGTTGAAATTGATTGGCATCACCGGCACCAATGGCAAAACCACCGTGGCCACGATGATTCAACATTTGTTGAAGGCGGCCGATGTGCCTTGTGGATTGCTGGGCACCGTGGCCATCGACGACGGAGGAAAAAACGGCCCCCAGCCTGCCGAGCTCACCACGCCCGGAGCCATTGAATTGCAACGCGTGTTTGCTCGCATGGTTGCCAATGGTTGCGCCGCAGCGGTGATGGAGGTCAGCAGTCATGCACTCGATCAAGGTCGGGTGGCAGGGCTGGCGTTTAAAGCCGCCGTGTTCACCAATCTCACGCAAGACCACTTGGATTACCACAAAACCATGGTGGCTTATGCCGCGGCCAAAGCGACATTGTTTAAGCGCCTTGAGCCTCACGGCACAGCCGTTTTAAACATCGACGATCCGGCAGCGTTGCAAATGGCCCGCATCAAAGGTGATTTTTCCACCGTGTTCACGTCGTTGGAGTCGAAGGATGATGCCTTTGCCCAGCCGCTTACGCTCACCGCACGCACCAGCCATGTTCGCCTGCAAGGCCCTTGGGGAAACATTGAAACCACACTCCCATTCATTGGACGCCACAACTTAATGAACACCCTGCAAGCGGTGGCCGCAGCACATGCCCTCGCGCCGCGCAACGAAACAACTTGGGCGTCACACCTTGCCGCATGCCCCCCGGTGCCAGGCCGATTAGAAGCCGTGGGAGATGCCAACACAAACACGCCAGCGGTGTTGGTGGATTATGCCCACACCCCCGACGCATTGATAAATGTATTGGCCACCTTGCGCCCACTGACAACGGGCCGACTGATTTGCGTATTTGGTTGCGGTGGCGATCGCGATCGGGCCAAGCGCCCCAAAATGGCTCAAGCCGCGGCCAAGGGTGCCGACGTGTTGTTTTTAACCAGCGACAACCCCCGAACAGAAGACCCGCAACAGATTTTGAATGACACCGCTTCGGGAGTGCCCGCAGATCGACGCGCCGCACTGACCATCGAAATGGATCGGGCCAAAGCCATTGCCGCCGCCGTGGCAGAGGCGACCGCGCACGACACCGTGCTCATCGCAGGCAAAGGCCACGAGGATTACCAAATTGTCGGCACCACCAAAACCCACTTTGATGACCGCGAACAAGCGGCCGCAGCGCTGGCGATTTGGGCGGGCCGTGTGTAATCCGTCCACGGCTTTTTATTTGCCATGATTAAGGCGGAGGCTTGCGCCAAAAACCTCAAGGCAGAACACGACGGACCGCGCCCGTTGGGGATGGACCACCTCATCTTTCCCTCGTTTTTCTTCGTGCCTTTGAGCCTTCGCGGCTTCGTGTTTGCCTTTGGGTTGTAAAACCGTAAACGATTACGGCCGTGTTTCGTAAAATGAGTCCCATGCCTAGCGATTTGAAAAAGAAATTTTGGAGCTTCGACCACATCGTGCGTGTCACCGACGGCGAGTGGATTCGTGAGCCTGATGCGAATGACCCCGCACCAACAGGCTTGGAGCATGACACCCGCACGCTTTATGCCGGGCACGTCTATTTGGCGGTTCCGGGTGAACGTTTTGATGGACACGACTATGTCGCCCAAGCCTTTGCCAAAGGTGCAGCGCTGGCCATTGTGAGCCGCGACGTGGGCCCAGCCGCCGCAGGGCCCACGCTTAAAGTGGAAGACCCTGTGGCTGCGCTGCAAGAGTTGGCCAGCGCCTACCGCGACACATTGGCGGCGGGCGGTTGCAAAGTGATTGCCATTTGCGGAAGCAATGGCAAAACCTCCACACGTCACATGCTGCATCACACCCTGCGTGTGTGTGGGCTAAAGGGCACCGAATCTCCCAAAAGCTTTAACAATCACTTGGGGGTGCCACTCACACTTTTGGCGGCCCATCCTGACCACGATTTTGTAGCGTGTGAAATAGGCACCAATCACCCCGGCGAAATTGAAGCGCTGTCGGGCATGGTGTGGCCCGACGCCGCGATCATCACCAGCATTGGCCGTGAGCACATGGCGTTCTTTAAAACCCTTGATGGCGTGGCCCATGAAGAAGCGGCCGTCATGCGTTTTGTGCGTCCCGGCGGCTTGGTGGTGGCCCCTGCCGATGCGGCGCGATTGATGGCACCGTTTTACAACGTTCAAGAAAATGTCATTTTGCTGCCGCTTGCCTCCGACGAAGATGTGCCCAAAGGATTTCGATTGGCCGGGGAACACAACCGCATGAATGGCGCATTGGTGCTGGCCGTGGCACGCTGGCTTGACGTCAACCCAAGCCATGCGGTGGCCGCACTTATGACCGCCACATTACCACCGGGTCGCATGCAGTCGCTTGCCATTGGCGGCGGTCGCGAGGCTGGCGGCATCGATTTAATTCACGACGCTTACAACGCCAACCCCGATTCAGTTCGCGCCGCAATTGAAACCCTTGCCGCCCAACCAGGCCGCACCGTGGCGGTGTTGGGTGACATGCTAGAACTGGGCGACATGGGCCCGGCGGCCCATATCGAAGTGTTGCAACACGCACGCGAGCTAGAGATCAGCGCCCGATTGGCGGTCGGCCCTCTGATGACAGCCGCTCGCGACGATTCGGAGATGTCGTGGCCCAACCCAGAACACGCCTTTGTAAACACCGATGGCGTGGCCGACCACATTCAAGCCGGCGACACCGTGCTGCTCAAAGGCTCGCGAGGCATGGCTCTGGAGCGTCTCATCCCCGTATTGGAAGAGAAATTCAGCGATGTGCCTTTTTAAAACACATGCGCGTTTAGAACAGGTGCGAGCAGCCAGTGAACATAATCCACGCCCGGTTTTTCGAGTGTAGACATCGCAACGAGCCGCCGTTTCAATCTCGCGGGTACGATCTGTGGCTGCCCGCTCAAACCCCCTCATGCTCTATTTACTGGTTGATTATTTTCGCGACACCATCAACGCCAGCAATCTGCTGGGGCCACTGGCGGTGCTGCGCTACATTGAATTTCGAGCGGTGCTGTCGGTCATTCTTAGCTTTGTGCTGGTGGTGGCCGCTGCCCCCCAAACCATCGACTGGCTGAAACGCAAAAAAATTGGCGATGTTGCCGATTTTGGCCGGGCCGATGTCAACGAACTCATGAAGGCCAAAAGCAACACCCCCACCATGGGCGGAGTGCTCATTGCCGCGTCTATTTTTATCACCACGTTATTGCTGGCCAATTTGGGCAGCTATTACGTGGTCATGGGATTGGTCTGCCTGACCTGCCTGTTTTTTGTGGGCTTGGTGGATGACTGGCTCAAGCTCACCAGTGCCGCCCGTAAAACCGGCCGCCAAGGCTTGTTTTCGTGGGAAAAAATGCTGTTTCAGGTGGCCTTTGCGGCCATCTTGGGCGTGTTTATTAGCAAATACGCCGAAGGAAAATTCATCACCGGCGACAGCTTTAGCGACATGGCCCACTCGTTGAATTTGCCGGGCGTGAAAACCTGGGTCAAAGAAGCAGGCGCCTTTGTACCCAATCCCAAATTGATTGTGCTGGGCACACCGCTGTTTGTGGTGGTGGCGGTGATTGTGATTGTGGGGTCATCCAACGCGGTAAACCTCACCGACGGCATGGACGGCTTGGCAGGCGGCATCACCGTCATTGTCAGCTTTGCTTTTTTGGTGCTTTGCATCATCGCCGGTTACACCCACGAAGATTTTGTGATGGCCAAGTATTTGCTGGTGCCGCACATTCCTTTAAGCGATGAATTGGCGGTGCTTGCTGGCGCAATGATGGGCAGTTGCCTGGGGTTTTTGTGGTTTAACTGCAGCCCCGCACAGGTGTTCATGGGCGACACAGGCAGCTTGCCGCTGGGCGGTCTTTTGGGCTACATCGCCGTGGTCATTCGCCAAGAGTTCTTGCTTTTCATCATCGGCGGGGTGTTTGTGATGGAAGCGGTGAGTGTGCTTCTTCAGGTGGGCTACTTTAAATTGTCCAAAGGGAAACGCATTTTTCGCTGCGCACCCATCCACCACCATTTTCACTTGGGCGGCTGGACAGAACAGCAAACAGTGATTCGCTTTTGGCTCATCTCCGTGTTGCTCGCCGCCTTGGCGCTGGCCACGGTGAAATTACGCTGAGTTTTGTTTTGTTTTGT
>JAZGFZ010000055.1:0-6102 GCA_036480015.1 Algisphaera sp.
GAGCATGACGATCATGACGTTTTTAAACAGGATGTTGACGGTGTTTTTGGCACGGGTGAGGCCCGTTTCAACACAGGCAAAGCCCAGGTGCATGATGAACACCAAGCAACCCGCGAGCATGATCCAGAGGTTGTTGGTGGTGAACAATTCTTCTGAAATACCGGCTTTTTCATAGGCGGCTGCAAATTCAGCGGCCATTTTTGCGGCTTCGGCTTCTTCGGCGGTGGGGGCCGCTTCAGCTTCAGCGGAGGGGACGGTTTGGTCCGCCACATCCACTGGGGCGACCTCTTGCGAGATAACCGTTTGAACGGTGTCAACCGCGTTGTCGAGGGTGGCTGCGGCATCTTGAGCGATGCCGTTTGGTGTGATTGAGGCCGCGGCCAGCAGTGCTAGCGCGAGGACCCAGTGAATTCGTCGTTTGCCCAACATTCCCATGGGTAAAGATTCCTAAGTAGGAGAAAAAGAAAAATGCGTGCCCCAAGAAGGTGAGGCATGCGGACAGTTTGGTCTGAAAAAGCGGACGTCCGACAAGGACGCCCGCGATTTGCTCTCCCGCGAACAACGCGGGGGAAGCCTGCTTCGGGTTTTGGCCTTTCCTCAAAAAATGAGGGCGGCGTTGGCGGGAGGTGCCCCGCGTGGCGCCATTGGCTTTAAGTTGTATTTGCAACGTTCGTGCCGGTTATGCGGCTTGGGTGACGGAATAAGGGGGGTCGGAGGGATGTTTGCGTGTAAAGCGGGGTGGCGAGCCGTGAACGATGTTTTCTTGCGTTTTTTATTATTGAACTTTATTCAAGGGGAAATAGCAAGGCCGGCGGCCGTGCTTAAAAAAAAGGCATAATTTATTTTCACTTTGAAAGGTGCCTAATTTAAGCGCAGGCGATCTTGAATTTTTGTGAGTGGGCGTGGAGCGGGTGGCAGCGGGGTGATTCGCGGACGTAAGGGGTTTTGGGGGCGACATGATGTGGTCTGGGCTTTACAGTGAGTCTTTCGGGTTGCCTTTCTTTGAAATTGTTTCAATTTGAAGAATCTATCTTTTGGAGCTTGCTTGTGAAGACGCATCGATGCAATGGGTGGCGGGTGGCGGCGGTTGTTGTGCTTGGCGCTGGTGTTGGGGGCGGGCTGGTGTCGGCGCAGGAGGCTCCGGTGGCAGAGGTGGTTGCGAAGGTGACACCGGCTCAGGCGGCGCAGTCGCTTCGGTTGGATTTGCTTTTGGGGGATGCGGCTCGGGTTCGGCCGACTGACATTGAAGGGCCGGTGTGGACGTTGACGCCTGGGACGGGCCGGGAGTTGGTGGTGTTGCCGGTGGGATTGGACATGGATGTGGAAGGGGTGACGTTGGACGCTCCTGCATTTTCGGTGCAGTCGGCGCGGTTTTTGGGGTGGGTGTTGCCCGAGGCTGACGCAGCGGATGTTGACGTGGCATTGGGCGATGCGGCGTTTTTGAATTTGTCGAATTTGTTGACGGGAGAAGATGTCGCGCTCGACGGAGCGGATGCGGTGGCAGGTGGAGAGGTGTTGGGCGAAGAACCCAAGGCGGATGACGTGCTTGAGGGCGCGCCGCGCATGGCTCGGGCTTTGGAGTTGACTTCGGGCGGACGTTTGGCGTGGGATATAGGCCGATCGATGCCGGGAGAGGTGCAGGCGGTGTCGAGTCCGCCGACGGCGGCGGATGCGTTTCGGTTGAAGTTGGCGCCTGAGCAGTTGCGGGCGTTGAAGCCCGAGCGGCCCGAGCGACCTGCACGCGAGGCGGGAGAAGACCGCCGGGCGCATGATCGGCGTGTGCGCGAGGTAAATATCGTGTTTAAAGAAGAAAGCGGTGCGTTTCGCGCGTTGCAAAAATTGGTGCGTGAGCAACTGCCCGAGCGTTTTGAAATAAAGCGACCTGGGGTGGTGTGGGCGGTTTATGAGGCGAATGCGTCGGCGTCGGAAATGGTTTTGCGTGGGCATGCGGCGGGGCGGTGGTCGGTGACGAAAGCCGATTTTGACGTGTTGGTCCGCTTGGCGGGTGGTCAGTCGCTTCGTGGGGCGAGCGTGCTTGGGGCGGACGCGGGTTTAACCGCAGAGCAAGTTAAAGATGTGGCATCGCTGAATCGTGTGGCGGCGACGGCGCACCCTTGGAGTGGTCGTGCGGCGGCGGCGGCGTTGACGCGTTCGGGTTATTTGTCGGCGGTGGGGTTGGGCGACGATGACCTGGTGGGCCAAGTGGCGCGGCGGTTGTTGGCGTCGCCCGACAAGGTGGTTCGCAATCGGGTGGTGTATGCATTGGTCATGTTGAACCCGATGACGCCTGGGGCCGCGGCGTTGCTGGAAGAGGCCGCGGCCACGGCGGGTGAAGTGGCAATGGATATCGCGGCGGTGCGGGCGCGGTTGGCGGCGGCGCGGCGCGGCGATGTGGATGACGCGGGCGGGGTGAATGGCGCAGCACGGGGTGTTGCAACCATGGATTTGGCGGCGGCGGGCCGGGTGGTGGGTGCGGCGAATCAAATGCTGCAAAACCCCGATGGGCCGGATGCGGGGGTGGTGGTACGCGAACTTTTGGCGGCCACGGAGGATGCGACTGTGGCTGCACGAGGCAGCGCGGTGAGTGACGTGGATGCGGCGTTGATTGGTGGGTTGAAATTTTCGGGCTTGGCGGCGCCGCGATTTAATCGTGCGGCGACGGCGGTGCTGGCAGGCGCGGGGGAGCGGCCGGTGTTGGCCGGGGGTTGGTTGAATCGCGAGCTATTGGGGTCGGCAGATCGGCAAGAGGTGGAACGCACGTTGGATTTGCTCGCGTCTTTGGCGGTTTCGGAACCGGCGCCGGTGGTGGGGGCATTGGCGCGGCGGCTGCGTAAATGGGTGTTGCGCCCACAGGCGGTGGTTGACGGCGAGGCGAATGAGGCGGCCATGCCGCAGGCGGAACGGGTTTATTTGACAGGCGGATTGCCGTTGAACTCGGCGAATCATGCGATGTTTCGGTTGTTGAATTCAGGCGATGCCGATTTGCGAAAACGCGGGTGGCGGGCGATGCGCTTTTTTGAATTGCCTGCGTTGCCCGTGAAGGGAGCTGGGGCCAAAGACAAGCCCGAGGACGATCTTTTGACGGTGATTTTAGATGCGGCATTGTCTCGGGTGGACACGCCGGACTCGCTGGTGCCTTTCTTGGTCAAACAGTCGGTCAAACAGTCGGTCAAACAGTCGGCGGGGCAGTCAGCTCGACAACCGGCAAGTCCACTCAATGACCCGCGCATTGCGGCGGCGCTGGTTCGGGTGACGGCTCATGGCGATGTGCGGGCATCGCGTCGGGCGGCGCGGGCACTTTTAGGCGGAGCATACGATGTGGCGGCGGTATTGAAGACGCTTGATGCGAATGCCCGGGCACGTTTTGGCACACGGTTGTACGACCGTCTGACGGGAAGCTTGGCGCCAGTAACAGGTTTGTTACGCGAAGAGTCGGGCCGCATGGCGGCATTTTTAGGCACGGCATTGGCCCAAGACAAGCTGCCCACCAGCGAGCAGTGGGCCCAGGCAGCAGGCGAAGAAACGGTTTTGTATGAATGGGCAACAGGAGATGACGACGGCTTGGCCCATGGCGCGGTGGCGGGGTTGGCGGCAAAGGCTGGGGCCGATGGCGCCCATCAATTGGGGGCGATTGCCGCGATGGAAGAGCAGCGCCGCGTCTTGGGTGCGGATGATTTTGCCCAGCAATGGGCGCATGTGCGACGGGCGATTTACACATCGCGGTTGGCTGCTGCGGCAGGGCCTTACCGGTTGGTGGTCACGCTAAAAGGCTTGGCGCCGGTGGCGGCCGAGGGCGGCGGCTTGGCCAAAGATGCGGTGCTTGGGTCTGACCCTGAAGTGATTAAAGCGGCTTCGGCATCGGGAGCCGATGGCGAAGCTCCACATGAAGAGCGTTTGGTGCTGGGCGTGGTGGAATTGGTGGCCGACGGCGGCAAGGTGCGGCTGGGCGGCGGCACGCCTGAAATCAGTGTGCCCAACGATGTGCTGGCGATTCGTGTGGTGAGCCCAGGCGATTTGAAAAACTTGCCCGTGGACGAATTGCAAGACTTGCCGTTAGAGCGGATTGATGGGGCGATGGACTTGTTGCCCGACGGCCACGGCGGCTGGCGCGGCATGGCAGAACTTGCCGACGGCAGAACGTTTGAGCTGCATATGGCCGCGATTGCGCCGCGGGACTAAAGCGGTTGGGGGAGGGGGCGGCGTCTTGCTAACGGCTATTTGCTAAACCCTAACGGCTGTTTCCTTCCGCTCCCTCTCAAACCGATTCGAGGAACCGGTCGACATCGGCGTCGATCATGGCGTCATCGTCGGGGTGGCCCACGCTTTGGCTGGCGGGCGCGGTGAGATCGCGGGCGCGGTCGAGAATGTGTTGCGACACTTCGGGCATGGGGTAATGGTCTCGCAAGAAGCTGCGAAGTTGGTTGCTTTCGGCCACACGAAAAAACACGGCGTGGTCGATGCGGTTGGTTGCAAAGGTGACGGCCCGGGCCAGTCGTTCGTGGCTGGCGGCCAGCAGCAATTCGCCGGTGGGTTCAAAACCTAAAGGGAGCACTTCAAATTGCCATGCTTGGCGGCGGCTGATGTGCCGCAGGGCTTGGGTGTCGATGGTGCGGTCGTTGAGATCGATGGTGCCGGTGAAACGGTGATATTGCTCGATCCAAGCGGATTCGATGGATTCGATGGTGACATCGAACATACGTTCGGCCAGTACACCAAAAGGGATGTGTAGGCGTTTTTGAGCTTCGACGATTTCGAAGACTTGTTGCTCGCTGAGAACGCGATTTTCAATAAGCAGTTGGCCGATTCGGATGGATTGGGACACATCAAACTCCTGTGTCGGTCCGGCCTGCATGCCCCCTTTGGGCTGCGGTTTTATACCGGTTGACACTTGAGCCATCGACGTCTGGAG
Source organism: Algisphaera sp. (assembly GCA_036480015.1). Classification (GTDB taxonomy): domain Bacteria; phylum Planctomycetota; class Phycisphaerae; order Phycisphaerales; family Phycisphaeraceae; genus Algisphaera. The sequence goes on from JAZGFZ010000055.1 coordinate 4,910, forward strand.
GGCCGAAGATAAGTTTGCGGGCTTTTTGAAGAGGCGCGAATCGGGGGTTGTGCCGTACAGACGGATTAGGTTGCCGCGTCGGACCGAGAATCGTGAAAAAAACATGGACCGCTTAAGTGGGGCGGTTTTGCGCGAGTGTCTTGGGGTTTTAAGTAGACCCAAGGTTGCGTTCTTCTTTAATAAGAAGCGGTCGTCATGCCCGTTTAGAGGCCCCACGCGAGCGTGGGGCCTCTTGAGGAGAGCGAGCCGCTTGGCTTAGCGTGTGAGAGCATCGGCGATGCGTTGGGCTTCGAAGGGTTCGAGTGAGCCGTGAACCACCGCGCTTCGGCTCATGGGGTCGGTGATGGTGGGCACGCTGATGAGTTCGTGATCGATGAAAAAGGCCACGGGTTTGTTGAGGTTGGCGCTGGAGTGGTCGAAGAGTCGGCGGGCGCCTTCGTCGCGGAAATCGAGACGCAGGGAAGGCTCGCCGTGGGGGTCGTCGATGACCGAGGCAGAAACAATGTCGGTTTCGGTGAGAATCGGATCGCCTGAGACGTACACCACGCCCTCTGGCGTGTTGGGGGCTTCGATCATTCGCCAGTTGTCGATGGGCTCGAACGAAGCAGCGCGAACGGTGAGGGCCACTTCGGGGCCGGTGGCAGCGTTGGATACGGCATCGACGGTGTTGCCACGGCCAGTGGAGCAGGCGGTGGAAAGGGTGGCGGCGATGATGAGCAAGAGGGCGAGGGGAGTGTTTTTCATGGGAGGGGTCGCTGGGGTTTTAGAGTCTGGGGCTTAGATGAAAAAAAGTTGTTTGGCGGCTTGGCGTTGTGATTAGTTCACCGCGATTAGTTCACCGCGCCAAGCACAACGATGTTGTCGGGCTTGATGAGCCGCAATTTGAGCGAGGGGTCATAGGACGATGAGCCGGTGATGCCCACCAGTTGGCCGAGCATGCGAACCGTGTCGATGGTGTCGGTGGGTTCAAGGTAGGCGATGGTGCGTTGGCCGCTGGGGTCGAGCAGGCGTAGCAATTCGGGTTGGTTTTGGCCCGTGTGCACGGTGGACACGGTGAGCACGCCCACGGCGTCGAAGTTTGATCCGACGACGGGGGTTGGGGTGGGAGCGGGGGTGGGAGCAGGTGTTTCTTCGGCAGGCTCGGGCTGCGCTACGACCACAGGTTCCACCACGGGCTCTTGGGCAGGTTCGGG
>JAZGFZ010000056.1:0-7483 GCA_036480015.1 Algisphaera sp.
GTCATTCCCGCGCAGGCGGGAATCCAGCCCCACACGCTAGATTCCCGCCTGCGCGGGAATGACGGAGGGTAAGCAATCGTTTACGGCTTTTCTTCGCGACGTCGTGTTTTGCCTTGAACTGTTACGCGTCGTGCCACATACACAGCAACAAAAACTGTGAACGGGCATGTTGTTTTATTCCCCTGCCCGCAGGCGATACACCTGGGCCACCAATTCTTGAACATCGGCTGGGGGTTCTTCTGTATTGAGTGCTCGGTCGATCCATTGCACGGCTTGGGCGCGGTTTTCGCCCAGTTGCATAAGCACTTCCAATGCATCGCGTGCCAACGTGCCGCCCACGGGGCCAGCGCCATTTTGGGCGTTCTTGGCCTCGGGGTAGGCTGCCTGACTCACAAAACCATCCACCTTGTCGCGTAGTGTCACCACAATGGTTTCGGCCAATTTTTTGCCCACTTCAGGCATGGTTTGAATGAGCTTGGCGTCGCGGTCGGCAATGGCGCCCGCCAGCGTTGCGGTGTCGAGCACCATGGCCCGCAGTGCCCGCTTGTGGCCAATGCCCTTGCACGTGACAAACAATAGGAAAAACCGCAGATCCGTCGCGGTGAGAAACCCCGCCAGCCGTGGAAACATCGTCGAGCCTTGCGCGGTGGCTTCGATGAATTGGAATGTGTGCAAGGTGATCGACTGTCCGGTGGACACCGCCAACCGTGTGGCGGCAATGCTGGGCAGCATCACTTCATAAACAAGGCCATGCCCGGGATCAACAAAAGCCCGGTCTTTTTCAAGTGCCGTTAAGGTTCCGGTGAGGCGAGCGATCATGGTTGTTTTCGAAGTTGAAGGTTGGGCGTCACTGGCGCCGAATGAGAACACAGCGCGGCGCCATCATACAATCAAAACCCTAACGCGATTCCTGTCTTTTGAAGGGTTGCCCTCTCGCGTTTGCATGCGGCCTCTTGGTGGCGCCTTTGGCATGGACAAACACAGGTTGTCCATGCAACCAAGGTAAAATGACGCCACTGATTTTTCTTGTCCTCCCTTATCCACACCTCGCCAAACGCCATGCCCGACATCTCACTTAAATACGGCTGCAATCCCAACCAGCCTCATGCCAAAATCACCACCCCGGGCACGGGGGCCACGCAAGATGGGCCGCTCACGGTGGTCAATGGGGCGCCGTCATACATCAATGCGCTCGATGGTTTGCGAGCGTGGCAATTGGTGCGTGATCTTAAAGCGGCCACGGGCAAAGCGGCAGCGGCGTCTTTTAAGCATGTGAGTCCTGCGGGTGCGGCGGTGGCGGGTGATCTTTCGGCTGATTTCCGCAGGGCTTTTTTGTATGCCGAGGGCGATTACAGCCCCATCGCCACCGCTTATGCCCGGGCCCGCAGCAGCGACCGCGTGGCCAGCTTTGGCGATTTTATTGCCGTGAGTGAGCCGGTGGATGAAACACTCGCCCGCTTGATTAAGCCCGAAGTGTCCGACGGCATCATTGCCCCGAGTTATGAACCCGCTGCATTTGATTTGTTGCGATCCAAAAAAGGCGGCAAGTATGTCATGCTTGCCATGGACACCGACTACGCCCCACCGGCCATCGAATCGCGCACCGAGTTTGGCCTCACCCTTGAGCAAACCCACAACAATTTGGCCATCACCGCCGACACCTTTGTCAACCGTGTGACCTCTCAAACCGACTTGTCGGCCGATGTGCTCGAAAGTCTTTTGGTGGCCACGGTGACCCTTAAACACACCCAAAGTAATTCCATTGCCGTGGCCTATGCAGGCCAAGCCGTTGGCATTGGCGCGGGCCAACAATCGCGTATTGCATGCACGCGCATTGCGTGCGACAAGGCCGATCGTTTTCTTTTGAAAACCCACCCCAAAGCCTTGGCGATTCAATTCGTCGACGGACAAGCCCGGGCCGAAAAAGTAAACGCTTTAGATAACTTTGTTCGTTTTCATGAACTTAACGATGGCGAAAAAAGTGAACTTGAAAAGGCTCTTGTTCCGGGCTGGATCGCCATCACCGATTTGGAACGAGCCGAGTGGCTTGCCTCGCGCCAAGGCGTGGTGCTTAGCAGCGACGCTTTCATTCCCTTTCGCGACAACCTCGACCGTGCTGCGGTGTCAGGTGTGTACGCGATTGCCCAAGCGGGCGGATCGGCCCGTGATCAAGGCGTGACCGATGCGGCCAACCAGCACAACATGGTCATGTGCCACACGGGCGTGCGATTGTTTTTGCACTAAAGGCACCGTCCAGATGCTCTTGGGAGGGCAAGTTTTCTGGGCAAACGGCGTGGATTCCGCCCTCCGTCATTCCCGCAAAGGCGGGAATCTAGCGTGTGGGGCTGGATTCTCGCCTTCGCGTTCAAATCTGGGTTCCCGCCTTCGCGGGAATGACGGAAGGCGAGCGTTGACATGGCGGCCAAACCGCGTGAACGGCGATGGTTTTACCAATACCGCTCAAACACCAAGTTGCCTTCGGGGTTTTTGCGGCTGCGTACGGTGAAACCGCGTTCGAGTAAGTCGGCTTCGGTTTGGTCGATCATGGCGGGGTTGCCGCAAAGAAACACGCTGCATGTTTCAGGGCTTAGTGGCGTGCCCACTGCTTTTTCGAAGGCGGCGGGTTCAAGCAAGGTGTCAACGCGGCCGCGATGGCCAGGCCAATTGGAATAGCTGGGCTCGCGGGTGACGGTGGGTAAATACACAAACGTAGGATCTTCGGCGGCCAATGCGGTGAGCTGGTCAAAGTAGCCCAAGTCGCGGGCTTCGCGGCAGCCATCAAGCAAGACAAACTTGTTCCAGCGATTTTGATTGCGATAGGTCAGGCACATCGAGCGAAAGGGCGCCAGGCCTGTGCCGGTGCCCACCATGACCAAGGTGCGATTTTCGGGCACGCCTTCAAGGGTGAAGTGGCCTGTGATTTTAGGGTTCATAAACAGTTCGTCGCCCACGTTCATGTTCCACAATGAAGGTGTGAGGCGGCCTTGACCCACACGCACCACATAAAACTCAAGGGCGTCGCGCACGCCGTTGGGTGATGCGATGGAGTAAGCCCGGCGAATGAGCTTGGGCCCGCGGCCTGGGCGTGTGGGCGCGTCGGGGTTGGGTTGGGTGGGGTCGGGCAAGCCCAAGGTGGCGAACTGGCCGGGTTCAAAATCGGGAACGTCTTGATCGTTGTAAGCCACGCGAAAAAGAGCGAGGTCTTCGTGGCAGTTGATGCGTTCGACAAAAGTGGCATTGTGTGGATCAACGGGCATGGGGGAGTCCTTTTGTGGCGTCCACGACTTTGATTTGCCGCAGGTGATGCACTTCAATATTGGGCGTGCCTTTGTACAAAGTCACGGTGCCGGTGACCCGCACTGTTTTATTTAAAAAATAATGCTCGGCCGATTCGGGCAAGGCTTCGAAGGCGTTTCGAAACAGGGGGATGTAAAAAGTGCCTTGCCAGTTTTTGTCGAAGTTTAAAAACACCACACGCTGCCGACTGGTGTGGGTGTTGACCACTTTGCCTTCGATGGTGATGCGTTGCCCCACGCGTTGGTGGGCCAAGTGCCAAGGCACGGCAGAGGCGTCGGGATCGCGGGCGGCTTCTTGGGCGTCGGGCAAGCGAAGCGCGGGCACGGGCCATGCTTCGCCTTGGCCGCCAAAAGGATTGCGCCCGGCGGAGGCGATCCAAGGGATTTCTTGGGTGGCAGTTGGGGCGAGGGCTGGGGTCGGGGTTGGCGTGGCCAGTTCTGTGTCGATCGCTGCTTCTGCGTCTGTCTTGGCGAGTGGAACAGAGGGCGTCGTTGTCGGGGGAGGAGCCGTTGTTGCGGTGGGCTGCGAGGCGGCTTTGGGAAAAACGGTTTCTGGGGTGGCCTTGAGGGCTATGGGTGCAGCCGCCGTGGGCGATGGAGCTGTTTCCGCCAGTGGTTTGGCAGGTGTTTCGAGGTTGCTGGGGCCATCGCAGCCGGGGGCGAGCATGGCGAGAGTGAAAACAAGCGAAAAGAGACCTTTGGGGTAAATTCGGCGAATGTGTTTGTGGCGGGTCATCGTGGATCAGTCTACGCTCGCGCGGGTTTTTAGACAGTGTCTAAGAACGTGTATGAGACGTCTGTCGTCGGCCCGAGCCCGATTCAGCGGACCGACTGACAAGGAGGTCGAAGCAAGTCGGCCTCGCTGCGGGCCGACGATGCAGACCGACGTCGCTCAGCGGGTTCGCTGGACGGGCGAAGCCAGACAGGATTCTCATGCACGTTCTAAGATGGCGTCGCATGGACACCATTCTTGGCCAACCACACGCCATTGATCAGCTTCGGGCCCAGTTGGCCTCGGGGCGTGTGCATCATGCGCAATTGTTTTTTGGGCCTTTGGGGGTGGGCAAGTTCACCACGGCGGTGGCATTTGCCAAAGTGTTGTTGTGTCACACGCCCGAGGCCGACTTGGCGGGCCAAAAGTCGGCTTGTGGGGGTTGCGCTTCGTGTGTTTTGTTGAAGGCCACTGACGGCGAAGAAAATCAAGATGAAAGCGGCCATCCCGACTTGCATCTCATTAACAAAGAGCTTGCGGCGTTTAGTGACGACAAGCAAACACGCGATCGCAAGCAAACCACCATCCCCGTGGGTGTGATTCGCGAGTCGTTGATTAAGCCTGCATTTTTGGCGCCGCAGTTAAACCACGGCAAGGTGTTTGTGGTTGATGAAGCCCACTTGCTGGCGGCCAGTGGGCAAAACGCTCTCTTAAAAGTGTTGGAAGAACCCCCCAGTGGCGGCGGCGGCACCACTATTTTGCTGATTACGCCGCGCGAAGATGCGCTGTTGCCGACCATTCGAAGCCGTTGTCAGCGCACGGCGTTTGTGCCCTTGCCCGACGAGCAAATAGAACATTATTTGGATGAGCAGGCTGTCGATTTAAGCCCGCGCGAGCGAAGCTGGCTTGTGGATTTTGCGAGTGGAAGTTTGGGGCGGGCGAAGCTTGTCCTCGACCATGGTTTAACGGAATGGGCACAAACGATTTTAAGTGGCTTAGAGGGTTTGGCCGCAGGACGCGGCGAGGGGGAGTTGGGCCCGGCCATGGCTGAGCGTATTGACGCATTTGCCAAAAATTGGGTCAAAGTTCACAAGCAAGGCTCCAAAGAAGCCGCCAACAAACAAGCGGCGGGCCTGATGTTTAGTCTGGTGACCACCCATGCACGCCAACAATTGTCTCGGGCTTCGGCAGCGTGCGACCCGGCGGATCCGGACGCGTCCGAATTGAAACTGGCTCCGTGGTTGAACGTGATTGACCATGTGGCCATTGCCGAAAAACGACTGGCTTCAAATGTTCATTTGGGGCTGTTGTGCGATGGATTGGTCGCATCGATTGCCGGGGCGCTGCGCTCGTGACAACGTAAAAAAAGACACACCATGATCCAATCTTCTATTCAATACGACTTAATTGCCCTTGACCTTGACGGCACGCTGGTTGCTCCAGGTGAGCGCATTAGCGAGGCCTCGCACGACGCCATTTCTGCGGCGCAGGCTGCGGGTGTGCGCGTGGTGCCTTGTACCGGGCGTGCTTGGAAGGAGGCCGCTGCGGTGTTAAAAGGGGTTTCCGGCCTTGATGTGGGTGTTTTTAGTTCGGGCTCAGTGGTTGCCGACTTTCGCACAGGCAAGGTGCTTGACACCGCATCCTTCGCGCTTGATTTGGTCCACGACGTGGTGGAGCTTTTGTCTCAATGGCCTTGCCCTGTGTTGGTTTTTCAAAATGCCCAGCAAACCGGTCGGGATTTTTTAATCGCAGGGCGCGGCGTCCTGCCGGACAGCACGTACGCTTGGTTTGAGCGCAATGATCTGGCTGTTGACACCATTCCCAGTCCTAGTATTGACGATTTGGCTCACACGCTGCGTGTGGGCATTGTGGCTCCTTCGAAAATCATCGACACGGCGGAGCGTGCGGTGAACGAACAGTTTGAAGGCCGCGTCAATGCTCATTCATTAACAGGCATTGCCGCAACGGTTGGCGCGAATGGCGAGCAGCTTTATTTGCTCGAAATTTTTAATGCAGGTGTCAACAAGTGGCGTGGTTTGTATTGGTTGGCCCAACACCTTGACATTGCGCCCCACCGTGTTGCAGCCATGGGGGATGAAGTGAACGATTTGGCCATGCTCAAAGGTGCGGCCTTAGGCGTGGCCATGGGCGGCGCCTCCGAGGCGGTCATGGCTGCGGCAAACCGCACCACCCATCCTTGCGCCCAAGATGGCGTGGCGCACGCGATTGAACAAATACTCAACGGAACGTGGTAACCCCCCCTATTTTCACAAAAAGGGGTCAGGAGCCTTTTTGTGGGAATAGGGATTTTGGCGTTTGCGCCCCGCTCACGCTAACGTGAGCGGCATGCTCCATGTTTCCATCCAGCGTTTGCCCCATGGCAAAAACACCCCTTTGCCTGCCTATCAATCTGAATATGCGGCGGGCATGGATTTGCACGCCGCCCCAACCGACGGCGCGCCGATTGTGGTTCCAGCAGGAGAGGTTCGATTGATCCCTTGCGGGTTTTCGTTGGCGGTGCCCGAAAGTTATGAAGCCCAGATTCGGCCGCGCTCAGGCTTGTCAACCAAGCACCGCATCAGCATGCCCAACGCACCAGGCACCATTGACGCCGATTACCGGGGCGAGGTCATGGTGCCTTTGATTAACCATGGCGATGCCGCGTTCACCGTGGAGCCGGGCATGCGCATTGCACAAATGCTCATTTTGCCCGTGCCGCGTGTGGCATGGAATGAAGTGGACACCTTGCCCCCCACGGCTCGGGGGAGCGGCGGGTTTGGGCACACGGGCAACGCGTAAAACGAATTGCCCGGGCGGGCGTGCAAGCGTCAAATCAGAACGACCAAGTCACCCCAGCTCGCACGATGTGTTCCACTGCATTGGCGGTGATATCTCCGGTGTATCGGGCAAACAGCGACCAATTGCGGTCTCGGTTTCCGCCCACTTCAACTTCTAGCCCCAGCCGCAAACTGTCGCGGTCGCGTTCTGGGCTGTTCGACTCAAACACAACCGAAGGCGAACTGCTAAACGCCGAGCTTGTCGTTGCCGAATCGTCTAAAAACTGGTGTGCCCAGCCCACGCGTGCGGCGCCCATCACCCGCATGCCGCCATCGGTGCTGAAATCTCCGGCAATCTGCACCCCCATCACCGAGGCCAAAAACTCATTGCGGGCACTTTGCACGGTGAGATTCAGAGCGCCCGCGCCGCTCTCGGTGTATCCCTCGCGATCAATGTAACTCACCTCAATGCCGCCAAAGGGCGACCATGTTGCTTTTTCATTGAGCGCGATGTCGTACAACACCTCGGCCGAACCATGCAAGCCAAAGCCATCGGCATCGCCTTGGGCACGCCCCGACCCCGTCCCACGTTCGGTCTCGTAGCTCAAATAACTTGCCGACACCGTGCCGTTGGCGCTCCAACGGTTATTGAACCGCTTGCTGCCATACATTCCCAGTTGAATATTCTCCACCGAGGC
>JAZGFZ010000057.1:0-2855 GCA_036480015.1 Algisphaera sp.
CCGCTCACTCCACCGACAACCTCCCGCCTCGCCCGCCAAAAACAGCGCAAGATCAAATTGAATTTGATGGCCGCGTTGAACTTCACGACACCACCCTTTCTCTGGGCCTGCCCATCACCGGCCTGCGTGGAAGCCTGCTCACCCACGTTCGCAGCAACCCCAACCTAGCCCAGCCCGAACTCAGTTTCGATCTCACCGCCCAACAACTTTATGTTTCTGACCGATTCATCAGCCCCCTCAATGTGCGGCTCGCCAATGACCGCTGGGCCGACACACTCACCTTCGACCGCCTGCTCGGGTCGCTTTATGGCGGTGTGATCGTGGGCCAAGGGTCCGTTCCCCTGTCGCCCAACGGGTCTTATCGCATCAACCTCAATCTCTCCGATGTCGCCGTCGATCCTTTCCTTCAAACCACCTCCGACGACAATACTCCGAACACCCCGAACGCCCCACCCCCACAAGCCTTCACCCAGCACAAACGCGACCGCAGCTCGGGCCTGCTTTCTGCCTCGCTCAGCCTCGAAGCCCCCTTCGACCGCCCTGCCGACCGCCGAGGTCGCGGCGTTCTCGACATTCGCGATGGGCAACTTTTTGATCGCCCCATCAGCACCGCCGTTTTACGAGCCACCAACTTTTCGCTGCCCTCTGGCTCACCGCTCGACAGCGCCCAAGCCCGCTACCTCATTCACGGCAACACCGTTCGCTTCGACGAACTCTCCCTCTCCGGCCCCGGGCTCTCCATCGCCGGTGCCGGAACCATGACCCTGCCCAACAACAACCTGCGACTGCTCATGGTCTCTCGCGCCACCCAAGGCCCCCGTCTGGGCCCGCTCAGCGATCTGGCCCGCATGTTCAAAGACGAACTCATCGCCATCAAAGTGCGCGGCACCCTCAGCCACCCCACCACCCAAGTCACCGCCCTTCGCGGCATCCGTAAAAGTCTCGATACGCTTTTTAGCCCTGTTGGCGAAAAAGAAAAATAAAGCCGCCCCGCCGCCTCACTTCCCCGGCGGGCGCACCACTTCCGACCAATCCACCCCCGACACGGCCGCCACCAACCGTGGATCCACCCGTCCTGCGGCATCAACACCGCGCCCTGCGGGCACCTGCGCCAACACCTTCACGCCCGTCAATCGCTCCAACCAACGGGCGTTGCTTTCGCGTGAAGGATCAGCGGCCCCCTCCACAGGCTGGGTGTCATTTAGCACCAAGCCCACCACCCGGCACTGCAACGTCATCAATGTTTCCAGCGTAAGCAGCGTGTGATTAAGCGTCCCCAACCCCGCTTGAGCCACCACCAACACCGGGTACGCCAACGCCTTGGCAAACTCACCCACCATAAACCGTGGATACGAAGGGTCCAGCGGCACCCGCACCCCCCCCACGCCTTCAATCAACACTGCGTCATGGTCTGCATCAAGCGACGACAACGCCCGCCCCACGGCATCCCAATCAGGCCGCGTGCCTTGAGCCTCAGCCGCCACCGCAGGTGCCAAGGGCGCCTCATAACACACCGGGCTCATCACATCGCGCGGCGCCATGCAGCCCGACGCTCCGGCCAGTGCCCGCACATCGGCACTTTCCAACCCCTCACGATCACGCTTGCAACCACTTGAAAACGGCTTGCACACCCCCAAACGCACCCGCCGCTGCTGTTCACGCCACGCCGTCAAAATTGCGCAAGACACCGTCGTCTTCCCCACGTCGGTTCCGGTGCCCGTCACAAACAAACCCGGCGTCTTCAAAACAGGTGGCTCAAACATGCTCGGCATCATAACTGACCACCCCATCACGTCACTCCGCTAACCTAAAGTCCATGAACCTTGCCGACCCCCTCTCCGATCTGCACCCACGTTTGGGTGATGCCCCCTTCACCCAACTTGTCGCCGCTTTCTACACACGCGTACGCACCGACGACCTACTCAGCCCGATGTACCCCAACAACGACTGGGAAGGCGCTCAAGCCCGCCTACGCGGCTTTCTCATCCAACGTTGCGGCGGCCCCGACACCTACTCCCAAGAGCGTGGCCACCCGCGCCTGCGCATGCGCCACGCCCCCTTCCCCATCGACCTTGCCGCCCGCAACCGCTGGGTCAAACTCATGGATGAAGCTTTGACCGAGGCGAATCTCTCCGAAGCCGACACCACACTTTTACACACCTTCTTTGAGCAAGTCGCCACGCAGATGATGAATCGCTGATGGGGCGTGGGGTGTAGGGTGTGGGGTTTAGGGTGTGGGGTAACGCGAAGGAAAATTAACCGCCAAGGGAGGCAAGTGAGAAAGCCAAGAAAGGCAAAAAAGAAAATTAAAAAACGCCCTTTTTCACCTTGGCGTGCGTACGAAAAACAAGTCAAGGCGATTGAAAAACGCTCTTCAGAAAGCGTCGCTTTAGCTCTACAGTCCCCGCCTTCCTTGGCTCCCGCACTTGCCTCCCTTGGCGGTTCAATCTTCTTCCCGCCCATTCGTGTCAACGCAAACATTTTCCTGAAACCTGCGAACGGTTTCAAATCCCCAACCCTCGCAACGCATCCGTTGTTTTTATGTCACCCGTTCTCACCGCCACGCTTGCTGTTTTCACTGTTGTTGCTGTCGGAGCCATCCTGCGTCACACCCGACTGCTAAGCCCACAAGCCGACACCTCGCTCCTCAAACTTGTCGTTTGGGTTTTGATGCCCTGCATCATTTTCGACAACATCCTCGACAGTGACGCCCTGCAAACAACCACCAACCTCTGGCTCCCGCCGCTCATAGGCTTTGGCACCACCGCCTTGGGCATCGCACTTGCCGGGCTTGCCGCATGGGCCATCGGCCCACACTTGGGGCTGCGCAGCCCGCAAGCCCGCCGCACCTTTGC
>JAZGFZ010000058.1:0-2923 GCA_036480015.1 Algisphaera sp.
TGAAACGCTTTTCTAAAAACGCTTTCACCCTCATCGAACTCTTGGTCGTCATCTCTATCATCGCCCTGCTCATTGGCATCCTGCTTCCCGCCTTGGGATCTGCCCGCAGCGCCGCCCGCGACATGAAATGCTTGTCCAACAGCAAGCAAATGATGATTGGGGTATTCGGCTACCTCGCGGAATACAACGGCACGCTACCGATGGGAAGTGTGTATGGAATGCCTGGCCTCGCCGAAACCAACTGGGCGCTTCTGATAGACGATTATATTCGCCAAGAAGGCGGAGCTTACGGCAACGTCAACGGGCAAACCCAACTTAGCCCCGTCTTCCTATGTCCTTCGGCTCCCGTGGAAGGCGGCTGGCTGCATTATGTTGCCAATACAGGCTTGGTGGGAACTCCTTTGACTCCAGCCGTTCTTCCAGCGGATGAGAAGTATGCGCGTTCTCTGAAAATTGACAGCCAAAGCCGACTGACCGAATTGGCATTGATTTTTGATTCGCCACAATTGCTCCAAGACAATGGTTGGGCCGTAAAGGGCCAGGTCCCTGTTTTAACAGGCGATCAGGTGGATGGTTGGAACGCGTCGGATCTATCCGTCGCTCGCTATCTACCCAATAATTCAACGGCCCATGATCCCCCCACATTCTCTCCCAACGTCGATGTAGACAGTGTCAACCCTTGGCTCAGTGCAGGCGACATCCGCTTCCGACATGGTGGCGAAACCACCGCATCCTTCGGCTTTCTCGACGGGCACTCCTCCGCCGAGTCTGAAGATAGCCTCACCCGCCGCAACGTCCTCCCCGACAAACCCTAACCCCATGCCAACCTAACCCACTTACATCGCCCGACACTTTTCATTGCCACAAAACCCATAAAAACCGCATGCCCGATTGTTTGTCGATGAAGATTCCCTTGCTGCCTCAGCCCAGAACCTGTGAATGGACCCAAGAGCCCCTTGCCCTCTCTGTGTTCGACCGCGTTCAACAACGCATCGACCCCCAAGCCATGCCCCACGAACAGGGCTATCAGCTACGCATCACAACCTCGGGTGTCGAAATCATCGGCCATGACCAAGCGGGCTTGTTCTACGGCGAACAAACCCTCAAGCAAATGGCCAACCTTGCAGGCGATTCGCTTTGCGCCGTCACCCTTGAAGACTGGCCCGACTTCAAAGTGCGTGGGGTCATGCTCGACATCAGCCGCGACCGCGTGCCAAAAATGAGTGAGCTTTTTGCACGCATTGACCGCCTTGCGTCGTGGAAGATCAACCACGTGCAGCTTTACATCGAACACACCATCGCCTACCACGGCCACAAAGCCGTTTGGAAAAACAGCTCACCACTTACCTTCGAAGAAATCAAACAGCTCGACACCTATTGCCAAGCACGGCACATCGACTTCGTGCCTTGCCAAAATCTTTTTGGGCACCTGCACCACTGGCTCACCGTAGACGGCTACAAACATCTCGCCGAATGCCCCGACGGCTGGGAAACCCCTTGGGGTTACCGTGACCCCTTGCCGTTTTCGCTAGACCCCAGCAACCCCGAGTCTCTGGAGCTTGTCCGCGACTTGGTGGATCAACTCGCCCCATGCTGCGACTCAATGCTGTTTAACATCGGCTGCGACGAAACACTGGATATTGGCCAAGGTAAAACCAAAGCCCTTTGCGAAGAACAAGGCCGAGCATCGGTGTACCTCGATTTTCTCAATAAAATCTGCGCCGAAGTTCAACGTCACGGCAAAACGCCCATGTTCTGGGGCGACATTGTTTTGCATCACCCCGAACTCATCGACCGCATCCCCAAAGATGCCGTGCTTCTGAACTGGGGTTACGAAGCCAGCCACCCCTTCATGAAACAATCCAAACAGTTTCACGAAGCAGGCGTGCGACAATACGTTTGCCCCGGAACCTCAAGCTGGACAAGCTTGACCGGGCGAATGGACAACGCGATTGAAAACATCCGCTCCGCCGCCGAAGCCGGCTTGAAATACCAAGCCGAAGGGTTCCTCAACACCGACTGGGGCGACTATGGGCACTGGCACCCATTTCTCACGTCATGGCCAGCCATGGCCTACGGCGCCGCGGTGTCATGGTCCTATGACACCAATGCTGCGAACACCAACCCCGCCAACTGGCTAAACGCACACGTTTTTCAAGACGAAACCGGCCACTTCGGCAACGCCCTTTCGCAGCTGGGCAACCTCTACCAACACCAAGTCCCTGAAATGCTCGAAAACGACAGCATTTCCACGTGGTGGTTTGACTTTCTCCGCCACACCCAAAGAACCTTTTCAGAAGGCAAATGGTTGACCATCACCTCCGACAACGCAGCCCATGTCTTGGATCAACTCGCCAAAATCGAACAACGCCTTAGCCAAGCCAACCCCACATGCAACGACGCGGCGTTGTCCATGCGCGAAATCCAATGGCTGATATGGATCACACGCTGGGTGTGCGAGCAAGCCCAAGCCGACATGCGAATCACCGCCTTCAAACCTGAAGATTGGGGCGTCAACGCCAGCGCCGAAACCAAGGCCGCATTTGACGCCCTTGTCACCGAATACCACGACCTTTGGTCGCAGCGAAGCCGACCCGGCGGGCTCAAAGACTCAACCCAAAAAATAGCCCAACTCATGCACGCCAAGCCCACCGCCAACGTCGTTTAGTCCCCCCGAATTCATGCTTCTGCTTTAGGTGTTCTGCCCGCCAGTAATTCTCAAACACTTGCCGAGAAGCAGATCCATCGCAAGGATTCTTTCCCATCATGCCCAATCTCGAAAACGCCGCGTCCGCTGACGCTCCCGCCATCACCCCCAAAAGCAATCGATCACTCGCACTCGATGCCCTGCGCGGCTTGGCTATTTTGCTCATGTGCGTGTCGGGCATCACACCACGGCTGCTGCCCAACTTCATGTACCACG
>JAZGFZ010000059.1:0-2397 GCA_036480015.1 Algisphaera sp.
TTTCGCGTATTCAATTCACGCCCGACTTAATGCCCGCCGACATCACGGGCACCACCATTGTGGTGGAAAGCCAGCGGCCCGATGGCACGGTGGGACGGGACTTTCAATTTAGGCGTGGCCCGCTGTTTGCCCAAATTATTTTGGCCGACGAAATCAATCGGGCAACACCCAAAACGCAAAGCGCCATGCTGGAAGCCATGCAGGAGAAATCGGTGACGGTGGGTGGGACGACTTATGAAATGGAAAGGCCCTTTTTTGTGTTGGCCACGCAAAACCCCATCGAGCAAGAAGGCACCTACCCGCTGCCCGAAGCCCAGCTCGACCGTTTTATGGTGAAGTTGGATGTGGGCTACAGCTCGCGTGAGCAGATGATGGAAATTTTGAACCGCACCACCATGGGTGTGGCGCCGGATATTCAGCCTGTGTTGGACGGCGAAAAGATCGTGCGGTATCAGCAGTTGGTGCGTGAGGTGATGATTGCTCCGCATGTGCAAGATTATGCAGTGCGGGCGGTGTTGGCCACGCATCCTGGCGGGCCGTTTGCCACGGCGCTTGCCAATCAATACCTGCGGTTTGGCGGCAGCCCACGGGCCGCTCAAGCGTTGGTGCTGGGGGCCAAGGTGCGGGCCTTGCTCGATGGGCGTGTTCATGTGGCGGTGCAAGACATCAGCGACATGATGCCGTCGGTGTTGCGGCATCGTGTGCTGCTGAATTTTGAAGGAACGGCCGAAGGCATGACGCCGGATATGATCGTTAACGATATCGTGGACAATCTGCCGGTGGAGGTTGCAGCGAAAGCTTAAATTTTGAAGTGGGCGTTGGTTGGCGGCTTGTTTTTTTAGAAACCCTTAATGGAAATCTTGTGATGTTTAACGTTGTGATACCTAAATCGTTTTTGGCGCTCTCTTTGATCGTGGCGCCTTGGGCGTCGTCGTTGGATGTTCAGCCTTTGTTGGATGCAGGCGATTTTGCCGGAGCCAAAGTTCAGTTGAAGGCGGTGTTGGCCGAGTCTCCCGACGATGCCGATGCCCGCTTGGCCTTGGGCGTGACCACGTTTTTAGGCGGCGTGGAAGAGTTTGTTCAAACGATGTATGCCCACGGATTGCGCGATGATGTGGGCGGAGAGTTTGGCATGATCTTTGGCCCTTCGGCCATGCTGCCGGTGCGGTTTAACCCTGAACCGCTTAAAACTTCGGTGGATGATGTGATGACGATGCTTGAACGCATGGAAGAGGCCATGGCCGAGGTGGATGCCATTTTAGAGCCGATTGGCGATGCCGAAGCTCATTTTGACCTGCGTGTTGGTACGGTGAAGATGGACTTGAATGGCGATGGAAAGTTAGCCGACGACGAGGGGCTGTGGCGGCTTTACGAGGCGGTGATAAACCCGCGAAACGGATGGGGTGGAGACGAAGAAAATGAGTCTGAAATGCCAGAGGAGGCCCAAACGTTTGTGTTGGGTTTAGACACGGCCGATGCGTATTGGTTGCGTGGTTATTGCAATGTGTTTGGCGCGGTGGGTGATGTGCTGCTGGCGCATGACCACAAAGAGCTGTTTGAACGGGTGGGGCACTTGTTGTTTGACCATGTGAAAACACCTTATTCATGGCTGGCGCTTTATGGCGATCAAGGCGAATGGTTTTCGGCTGAAGCAGTGATGGATTGGGTCGCCATGCTGCACTTATTGAACTTGGAGGTGCGTGATGCGGGTCGCATGGCCGATGCGCACGCTCACTTGCTTGAGGTGGTGCGGTTGAGTCGGCTTAATTGGGCGGCCGTGCGTGCAGAAACCGATGACGCCAACGAGTGGTTGCCGGGGCCTGGGCAAACTGGGGTGCTGGGCATTAACATTGGCGATGAACAGGTTGAAGCGTGGTTGGGGTTTTTGGATGAAGCCGAGAAGCTTTTAAAGGGTGAACTTTTGATTCCCTTTTGGCGTGGCGGCGGCGCCGCGTTGCTGGATGAAGAGGGCGAATGGCGTGAAGACATGAATGATGTTGAGGTGGGGATGATGCACCCAACGTTGGGTGTGAACGTGAAGCGGGTGTTCATGGAACCCACACGGTTTGATTTGTTTTTGTGGATTCAAGGCAGTGCGGCCGCGCCCTACCTCGAAGAAGGTCCACGCACGGAGGGTGATTTTTGGAATCGTCTAAACCGTGAATTTGGCGAAAACTTTCCGGGTTTTGCAGTGTGGATTAACTGATTGATAGCGGTTGGGGATTCGTAGGTAGCAAGTAGCAAGTAGCAGTTAGCAGTTAGCAGTTAGCAAATAGCAGTTAGCAAGATGCGGAGGGGGAATTGGTGTTTAGGGCCTAGAGGGAAGTGCCTTCGTGTTTGTTTTTGTGATTTCCACCATGTCTGCTAATCCCACTGTGTTAACCCCTGAATTCATGG
>JAZGFZ010000060.1:0-2432 GCA_036480015.1 Algisphaera sp.
AAACGCCTCAAGTTGCGTGGCCGCATCGGCCAAAATCGAAAGCTCTGCCGTGCCACGAATCAGCAAATGCTCTGTTCGAATTTCCCACTGCTTCCCCACCTGGGCATGAAACGCATTGGCTTCATCTAGCGTAAACCAGCCACGACGCTGTAAGTCATACACCCCGCCACGGGCATAGCGTTTTTTATGCTTGGGATTCACCCACCCCAAGCCTGTGTCCCACACCAAACCATCTTGCAGTCGCTCGGCCGCAAACCGTGTGTACCAATTGCGATTGGGATCAAAGCGGTCATAGTCAATCGCCTTTTCGCTAACCGCATCGCGTGGCGTGGCAAACGCCAGCATCACCCGCTCTTGCAACTTGGCGCTGATACGCCGCATCCCCAATGCCTTGCGAATCACCGGATGGTCTGGATCAAACCACAACACTTCCCACATCAACTCCACCGCCAGCGACACCTCACCCGCATCGGCCGCGCGACGCATCAAATCCAACGGGCGCGCCGTCACCACCTCACGCGTCGATCCCACCGCCTCGTCCCAAACGGTTTGGTTCTCATTCGACATTTCGACAGGGGCTTGGTCTGGGGTTAACGCCACAAGACGATCAAGCAAATTCCCCAACGCCCCCTCATCCAAACGTCCTAGCCCCGCCAACAATTGCGCCAAATCTTCAAAATCGGCCACCAACTCATTGTTTTCAACCTGTTCAATCAGCGTGCCCACCGCCTCTTGCGCCTGCTGTACCCGCACCTGCTTGTCGGCCTGAGCTTGCCCAACCAATGCTTGACGATTTTCCCGTTGCTCGGCCCGCCGATCAAACCAACGCGCACTTTGCCCCCAAGCCGGCGCCGCCACCAAAACCGACGACAAACAAAACACAAAAAGCCCAAAGGTAAGACGTATTCGCATCTTCTCATCGTACCTTTACAAAATGAAAGAGGCCCAGCGCTAAAGCACCCGCATCAACACCGGCTCACCCGCAATCGCATCCAGCGCCTTAATTTCATTTGCCGCCGCCTGCACATCGCCGCGCGTCGCACGGTGGGTGGTCACCACCACCGGCACCGTCGACTCCCCTTCGCGGGCATCGTGTTGCAACAAGGCCGAAAGACTAATTTCGCGACGCCCAAACGCATCAGTCACCTTGGCCATCACACCCGGCTTGTCTTCAGCCGCCAAACGCACATACCAACGGCCTTCCAAATCATCCTCTTTCACCCGCACAGCAGACGGATGCAAGTCCGGCGTCAATCGCATGGCCGCAAAATAAGCGGGGTAGCTTCCATTCACCATGTTCAACAAATCGCCCACCACCGCCGAAGCTGTAGGCAACTGCCCTGCACCGGCTCCCACAAAAAGCGTGGGGCCCACCGCATCACCCTCCACCGCCAAAGCATTAAGCGATCCATGAATTTGAGCCAACGGCTGATCTTTGGCAATAAAACAAGGCGCCACACTCAAACCAATTTCTTCGTGCCCCTGCCATCGCTCCGCCGCGGCAATCAACTTCACGTCGTAACCCATTTCTGCGCCAAAGGCGACATCCATTTGATCCAACGTGTCAATGCCACGGCAAGGCACATCGTCGCCATTGATTTGTCGGCCAAAAGCCAGTGACGCCAGGATGGCCAATTTTTGCCCCGCGTCCGCACCCGACACATCCAGTGTTTCGTCCGCCTCGGCATAGCCCTTTTCTTTGGCTTCGGCCAGCGCTTGGGCATAACTTTTTCCGCGTTGGGTCATCTCCGTCAAAATGTAATTGCACGTGCCATTTAAAATGCCATAAAGCGCCGTCACATCATTGGCCATCAACCCTGCTGTCAGCGCTGTCACACACGGAATACCGCCCCCACAAGACGCCTCAAAAGCAATCGACACCCCTTGCTCACGCGCCAGCGCAAACAAAGCTGGGCCGCGAGCCGCCAACAACGCCTTGTTCGCAGTCACCACATGGCGCCCCGCCGAAAGCGCCTCACGCATCAAACCGTCCACCGGATCCAACCCGCCCGCCACCTCAATCACAGCATCGGCAGAAGCCTCCAAAAACACCGCCGCATCATCGGTAAAGCGTGACGCTGCATCCGGATCACCCGCTTCTTGAGCCGCAGCCCGAGCCTTCGCCACATCACGCACCAACACCCGGCCCAGCCGCACCGCACGCCCCGTGCGAGCGGTGTACAAATCGGCGTGGTCGCGCAACAACGTCGCCACACCGCGCCCCACGGTGCCATAACCAATCATCGAAACCGTAAAAGAAGCAGCAGGAACAGGGGCAGATTGGGTCACGAAAAAGCCTTCAAAAAAGAATGTAAGGTTCAGCCAAAAGCCCCGCCAAGATAGCACGACACCTCACTCCTTCGTCACCCCCGCTTCACTTTGCCCATAAACTGCTTGCGTGAGCCCTTCTCCCCCGTCTATTCCACCCGCCC
>JAZGFZ010000061.1:0-2686 GCA_036480015.1 Algisphaera sp.
TGTTGCTTTGGCAATGGGTTTATGGGGGGGGCTGGTCGCGTGCGTGACGGAAACCAAGCCCCTCGGGACGCATGATGCAAAAAAAACGTCTCTTGATGCACGACGTGAAATGATTCGTCGCTGGCGGGTTCAAAAAGATCCAGCCCAGACCCTTAATTTACTTGCATTGCTATGGTCGGACCGAGAGCCAAGACCACTTCGATTTGCAGCACTGGATGCACTGGCCATTCATGCCCCCGAGGCGCTTTGGTCTTCGGCGACACGTTACTTCGTGGGGGTTGACGACCCTGAAATCGTTGCGGCGGTGTGTCGCCGTGCGGCATCGGATCATCGCGTGGACACCGTTGAAACGTTGATTCGGCGGTGGGCTCGCCCACTGGGACATCCAGCGTTTGGACCGGGCTCAACTGTTCGGCCCGAGGCTCAATCGGTGGATCACCTGACGAACGTGAATCGCAAGACATCGCTCACGAATGTGTTGCAGCAAACGCATTCAGATGAAACGGCGGCGGCGGCGTGGTCACTTCTTCAAACCGTGGTGCCGGGCTTTGATGCAAAGCAATGGGCGAAACGTTCTGGCTCTGCACCCGCCAGTGCTGCGGGGCGGGCATTGGTGAATGCGGCAAACATGTTTGCGACGCTGCCTTTTGGTGCCGATCAAGTGCGTGGTTTGACGGCTTGGACTTTGGCGAACCCAGAAGGTTGGCAGAGGGTTCGAGAGATCAAAGACGCCACGGGTGCTTCACTGGCCCTTCGTCATTTGCCGGCGTTGTCGCGCGACCGATTAGCACCCGCTGTTTTTCGCGACTCAAAATCATGGCGATTAACATTGCGTCGTCGTCTTCATGCGGGCGATCATGTGCCGCGTCGTGTCGAAGGCGAGACGCGGGCAAAGGACTCGCAGGCGGGGTTGCAGGTGAATTTAGAGGGGCTTTTGAAGGCTGATCTTTTTTTGCTTGATGCGGTTTTGGCGGCGCTGGACGAACCCCCTGTCATCGCCGCCTTTTTTGATCAAGCCGATGCGGACCAACGCGATTTACGGTCTGAACATGGCGGTGGATTGCTGTGGCCCAGCGGCCACCCTGAGAGGCCCCCTGTGGCAGTGCCCTTTTCCCCCGCTCGTTCTGCGGGAGATCATACTTATGTCACGTCGGATGATTTGCTGGCGGCGCTCTACCGACGCGGTCTTGCCCACTATCATTTTCATGCCCAGCGCCATGACCATGCCGACTATGCGGGGCCTGGCGAGGATGACCTTCGTTTCGTCCAACACTGCGGTTTACTGTGTCTCACGCTGACGTTCATCGATGCCGACCACCTTAATGTGGACGTTTCGTTGCCAGACGGCGGGGTGCTGGACGTGGGGTGCATCAAACGATTGCAGGCCCCGTAAAAATGACGAAGGGCGGACAATCGTTTACGGTTTTTCTTTGCGCCTGCGATGACTCTGAGGTGAAATGAAACGGCGCCTTGAATTTTAAAAACAAAAACACCCTAAAAACAGATGAATTGATCTCAAAACAAAAAGGGTTTTTCCTTCGTGCCCTTGAACCTTCGCGGCTTCGTGTTTGCCTTGGGATTGTCTTGGGATTGTAAAACCGCGAAAAGTGACCGCCGTGGGAATCAAGTTGTTTCGGGAAGTTGAATGGGCTTGGGGGGCGTTTCAGAACTTGCGGACGCATGTGACTGCAACACACTCAAACGCTCGCGTACTTCGTCGGCCATGCGGCTGTTGGGGAAATCGCGAATGATTTCTTCGCCCACATTCACGGCGGTGACCCACTCTTTGTCATGCACGGCCAACTTAAATTGCAAGCCCAAGTTGTCTCGTTTTTTCGCAAACACTTCGCGAGCCGCGTCTTGGAAGGGTTCGGCTTCGGTGGGGGTGAGCACTTTGTCCAATTGGGTCATTAAAACAACGGCTTTATCGATTTCGTTGCGTTCTTTGGCTTGAAAAAACTCTTCTTTCAATTTGGTTTTGTATTGGGCTTTGGATCGATTCACCCAGTCGGTCAAACCGTCTACGCTGGGGGCGTCAGGATACAAACGAACGAGTCGCGCGGCCTCACGGCGGGCGGCTCCAAAGTTGTAGGCCGTGAGCAAACGATCCATTTCCAACACACCCGCCTCCACTTTGGCTTCTTGATCCGCGGTGCGAATTTGAGCGATTTCAGAACGGAAGCTTTCGGCCTCATGCAGTTGGCCGTAGATACCGCCCAAGCTTTCAACCAACACCATGGCCGAGTTGTAGTCGTGGTCGGCAATGTCTTGACGAATGGTGTCGTGTAAAAGGGCCACGTCTTCACGGCGAAACGCAACTTTTTTGGCGGTTTCACTGAGCAGAAGACGTTCATGAATGAGCGCGAGGTCTTGCTTTAGACCTTCGCCATCCAAACGGGCTTCGGCTGGCGAATGGGGACCAAACAGGGCCCAGCGGATGGATCCCACCAGCATCATCATGAGGCTGATCATGAGGAAAACAGTTGAAACGCCAAAGGCTGCGTACCGGGCGATGATTTCTTGGGTGCTGTCAGTGAACACCGATTCGCGGAGAACAATCACCGTGGCGGCGGAGGTGGCTCCGGCCAAAATCAACATGAGGATGGCCAGCAGAATTTGGCCCCGCGGCGTGCAGAAGTAAAAATCGCGCGGCGCGACGGGGAGAGGGGGGGCAGAAGGGGCTGAA
>JAZGFZ010000062.1:0-6834 GCA_036480015.1 Algisphaera sp.
AGGTTGGCATGGCGTAAAACATCTTTAAACATGTCATTCGCCTCCTTGTGCCACGGTGGTGGCGTGGGGGTTGGCGGGTGGGGTGATGCTTACGCTTTCAGCAGGATCTTTAAACAGGTCGGTGCCCAAGCGTTGCAGGTAAGCAATCACCGCAATGGCCCGTGCGTCATATTCAAGCACCTTGGTGGGCACCATGATGGGCTGGTTAAAGTCGTTGAGCACGGGGTCGCCCGCATCGTCTAGCAACGGTTTGCTGGCCAAGGCAAAGGGGCCTGCGTTGGCGTCTTCAATTTTGGCCAAAATATCCTTGGCTTGTGTTTCGGCATCGGCCTTGGATTGGTCGCGGTCAGGCCCTTCATACTGAGGATACGGCACACCCAAACGCTGCATGGTGGCAATGCGAAGGGGGATGGACTTGAAGTCCAGTTCCTTTTTAAGAAGGAACGTGTACTCGGGCATGATCGACCCGGGCGTCACTTGCCGTGGGTTCATGAAGTGCAGTGCGTGCCAGTGTTCGCTGCGTAGGCCGCCTTCGCGGGCCAGGTCGGGACCAATGCGGCGGCTGCCCCATTGGAAAGGGTGGTCATACACCGACTCGCCGGGTTTGCTGTATTCGCCATACCGTTTGGTGTCGGACAAAATCGGCCGAATCATTTGTGAGTGGCAGTTGTAGCAACCTTCGGCAACATAAATGTCGCGGCCCGCGAGTTCGAGCGGGGAGTAAGGCGTGACGGTGGCAATGGTGGGCACGTTGGAGCGAATGACAAAGGTGGGGATGAGCTCAAACAGCGAGGCCACGACCACGGCCAAGGTGACCAAAACGGTGAATTTAACGGGCATGCGTTCCCACACACGGTGCCACCACATGGTGGACCACACATCGATTTTCTTGGCGGTTTCGACCACGCCTTCAAGTTGTGATACAGGGGCCACTTCACGCTCAAAATCGTTGGTGAGCGGGGCGGCTTCAATGATGGGTTCGTCGTACACCGCAGGGCGATTTTGCCACGTGCGGAAAAGGTTGTAGGCCCCCACGAAAGCACCCGCAAGGAAGCAAAGGCCGCCCACGGCGCGAATCCAATAGAAGGGGATGATTCGTTGGGTGGTTTCGACAAAGCTGGGGTAAACCAGCGAGCCGTCTTCATTCATGGCTCGCCACATGAGGCCTTGGGTAAGGCCCGCAATGTAAATGGAGATGATGTAAAGCAAAATGCCGGTGGTGGCCAACCAAAAGTGCAGGTTGGCGGCTTTAACACTGTAAAGCTTGGTTTGGAACAGCCGCGGGGCCATCCAATACATCATGCCAAAGGCCATGAAGCCGTTCCAGCCTAGGGCGCCAGCGTGCACGTGGGCAATGCCCCAGTCGTTGTAGTGGCTTAGCGCGTTCACCGCTTTAATCGAGAGCATGGGGCCCTCAAAGGTGGACATGCCATAGAAGGTGATGGCCACCACAAAGAACTTGAGCACGGGATCGGTGGTGACCTTGTGCCATGCGCCGCGTAGGGTCAGCAGGCCGTTGATCATGCCGCCCCAACTGGGCATCCACAGCATGAGTGAGAAGGCCATGCCCAGGGTGCTGGCCCATTCGGGCAGCGCGGTGTAGTGCAGGTGGTGGGGCCCGGCCCAAATGTAGATGAAGGTGAGCGACCAAAAGTGCAAAATGCTTAACCGATAGCTAAACACCGGGCGGTTGGCAGCTTTGGGCAAAAAGTAATACATCATGCCCAAAAAGGGCGTGGTGAGGAAAAACGCCACGGCGTTGTGGCCGTACCACCATTGCATCATGGCGTCTTGCACGCCTGCGTAAATGGGGTAGCTCTTGAAGAGATTCATGGGCACCACAAGGTTGTTAAACACATGCAGCATGGCCACGGTAACAATGGTGGCAATGTAAAACCATATCGCGACATAGAGGTGTCGTTCGCGACGGTTGACGAGCGTCATGAGAAAGTTGACGCCAAAGAAACCGACCCACACCACCGCAATGGCAATGTCGATGGGCCATTCGAGCTCGGCGTATTCTTTGGATTGGGTGATGCCAAAAGGCAAGGTGAGTGCGGCACTCACAATGATGAGTTGCCAGCCCCAAAAGTGCAGGTTGCTGAGCAGGTCGCTCCACATACGCGTCTTGCACAAACGCTGGGTGCTGTAATACACCGCGGCAAAAATGGCATTGCCCGCAAAGGCAAAAATGGCAGCATTGGTGTGCAGTGGGCGAATGCGACCGAAGGTGATCCACTCAATGTTGCCATTGAGTGCCGGAAATGGAAGTTGCACCGCAAGTAACAAGCCCACCAAAAACGACACGATGCCCCAAACCAGCATGGCCACCAAAAACTTGCGGCAAATCGCATCGTCATAGCTAAAGCGATCGAGTTGTCCGGTGTTAAGTGTGGCGGGCAGCGACTCTTTTGCGGGGGAGGTTGCAGAGGAGCCGGGGTCGGGGGTGGAAGAAGGGTTGACGGTGCTCGTCATCGCGGGGGGGATCCTTGGTGGAGCGGGGCTCGGCGTGGGGTTGAATTAGGGAGCGATAGAAATTGATGTATTTTAGCAGTTACTTTTTGGCTTGGGTTGTTTTGCCTTTGACCGTCACGTTGCACAGGGGCTTGGATTTGCCGGGGCGATCAAGCAGGGCGCCAATGGTCTGAGCCGCAAAGGCTTTTTCGGTGTCGGCCATGATGTCATCAAGCGACTGGTGCAGGGCGCAAAGTTTTTTGCCGTGGGTGGAAAGGCCCAGCGGGCAGGTCAGGATGCGCTGCATGGGCTCAATGGCGTTCACCACATCCAGCACGGTGAGTGTGTTGGCGTCAACGGCCAAACTAAAGCCGCCATGCAAACCGCGCTGGCTTTTAACCAAGCCGTTACGTGAGAGGCCTTGCAGCACTTTTGACAAATAGCTGGGGGGCATTTTGGTGCCATCGGCAATTTTGGCAGTGGTTTGGGGCCGTTCGTCATGGTCTGCCAGCCACACCACCGCCCGCAGGGCGTATTCAATTGTGCTGGACATTTGCATGGGGTGGGCTCAAAAGAAAAAGATGTCAGGAACACCAATTTTACTAATCGGACAAGTGTATCGGGTAATCGCTAATCTGGCAGGATAGAGGGAGGGGGGGATGGCAGTTAGGGGTTCGCAAATAGCAGTTAGCAAGACACAAGCAGAAATCGTAGCCGTTCACCGTTTTAAACACCCAAGGGAAACACGGAGAAGTGAAGGGGCTGAGGGATTGAGGGGCTCAGGGGTTGAATGAAAGACAGAAGGGGCGTGTTGGCCATGGCGGCCAAAAACTTGTGGACGGTTACGGTGGGGCGCCGCCGAAAAAGATCACGGGGGTCATTTATCTGGTTGACGAGCGGAACGCTGAGGCGTAGTGTTTGTTAAAACTGGGTATCCTTATCCAGATATAGCATAAAGTTTTCGAATGTTCGAAAACCCGCCTTTCCCCTCAAGAATCGAAGGTTTGCACTTATGACGCGCATCACTTCTTCACTCTCCTCCTCTTTGGCCTCTTCTTTTACCTCGTTTTCAGCGTTGACGATGGCTGTTTCAGCCTGCGTGGGTTCGATGCTGACGGGGCCTGCGGCATCGGCTCAGCACGCGGGATGGGTGCTCAATGGCGACCCCGTTTTGGCCGGGTTGGAATTACCCACCGAACGCAAGCATGTGCATCCCATCACCTCGCCTTACACCCATGAAGATTCATTTGTGACCACCGATGTGCGGGCGTGGTTTCTTTACCACGATTTCCCCCAGGGCTCGGCCATTGGCGGCGGAAATGCCAAGGTGTATGCCGTGCAAATTCGTGCGGCCATCACCGACACACTGCAATTGGTGGCTTACAAAGACGGCTATTTAGACATGAATTCAGGCGCTGTGAACGACAAGGGCTGGAATGATGTGGCCGCAGGCCTGAAATGGAACTTTTTACAAGACTGGGACAACGACTTGCACGCTTCGGTGGGCTTGGGCTATGAGATTGGCATTGGGCAAGACAAAGTGCTTCAACAAGATGATGAAGTGCGTCTTTGGGGATCGGTGGACAAGGGGTTTGGCAAGCTTCACGTGGGAGCCACCGCCAACTTGCTGCTTGCCGTGGATGGTGAAGACGCCGTGGGCGACGCCGATCGCCTGCATTGGCACGCCCGGGCCGACTATTACGCATGTGAGTGGTTTAGCCCCGTGGTGGAGCTAAACGGCTACCATGTGCTGAGCGAAGGCGACACCCGCCCGTTGCCCTTTTCGGGTGTGGATGTGGCCAACCTAGGCGGTGGCGATGGCGAAGATGTCATCACCATCGGCTTGGGTGGCGAACTGCGGGTGATTGACGATGTGGCCCTGCGGGCTGCCTACGAAATGCCGCTAACCAACAATGACGACCTGTTTGGCTATCGCTGGACATTGTCGGCGGTGTACAGCTTTTAAGAAGTGACCCTTACCCACGGGCGGCGTCGCTTACCCGCGGCCTCGCTCTTTAGCGAAACATCGCGAAACATCGCGAAACCTTTTTGTGCCTGTTTGTATTGAAACCTGTTTGTATTTGGAAGAGTTTGTGATGAATATGAAGCCTTTTGTTTTGACGACCCTTGGATCTTTGACCTTGCTCACCACCTCGGGCGTGGCCATGGCGGAAGACGTGGTGCTTCAGCCGCATGGCGCCGCATCCAATGATGTGTCGCTGTATCAAGGGTTTCCTGCAAGTAATTTGAATGGTGCTGCTTTTGGCGGCGCATTTGAAGGACTTTTAAGTGCAACGAAAACCGCCGGCACGGGGCTTCCGGGGCACGAAATTCAATCATTGTTGTCATTTGAATTGCCCACAGATGGACAAGCGGTGCAAGGCGCTCAGCTTCGGGTTTACAACTTGCCCGACTTTGTGCCCTTTCCCATTGGCGCTGCCAATGCCACGCGACCGGTGGATGTGAGTGCGTACGCCTTGTCGGGTGCAGGTTTTGATGATGAAACCGCCACGTGGGCGGTGTCGCCTTACACCCGAGATGCAGGTTTGAATCCTTCTAACTTGGGGGCCGCCGTTGACACGGTGACTGTGAATGCCACAGGTGCTTGGTTTACGTTGGACGTGACCGCTGCGGTGCAAGCCGCGTTGGCCAATGCACAAACCACTGCAGGTTTTGCATTGGTGAGCAACACGGCCGATTGGAATGGTCAAAACGCAGCGGGTTTGATTGCGGCTTCGGGCTCTTACGCAAATGCGGCGTTTCATCCGCAATTGGTGCTGGACGTGGTGCCAGAGCCTGCCACCGCTTCAATGCTGTTGGCCGCGGGTGGATTGGCACTGCTTCGTCGTCGCCGGTGAATGGTTTTTTTAAACCCTGTGTTTGAAAGGGTGTTGTTGTAACGCACCCTTTGCCCAACCTCTTTGCCCAATCCTTTTCACTAGCCTGCACCATGAAAACCCGTCGATCCGGATTCACCCTCATCGAATTGCTGGTGGTGCTTGGCATCATTGGTTTGCTGATTAGCCTGTTGATGCCTGCATTGGGCAAGGCCCGCAATGAAGCGCGTGCGGTTGCATGCGCCAGCAATTTGCGACAGGTGGGCATTGGGTTGGCCAGTTACATCGCCGATCACAAAGACCATTTTCCGTATGTGGATTCGGCGTTGTTTGAGAACGTGGGGGGGCTTCCGGTACGCAATTGGGATGCCGACCCACGCGACACGGTGGCTCATCCTCATGGGTGGGTGGCTGTTATGCGTTATTGGGTTCCGCAAATAGACAAGCTGCATTGCCCCGACCCGGTTCTGGGTTACCCCCAAGCAGACTTTGCTGTGACCTATCGCATCGCGTCGGCCGACAACGTGACGGGGGTGCCGATCATGCCCGTGGACACGCCAACAACATATGGTGGTCGCACCACGAATTACTGGTACCCCTTTACGTATTTCAACGGTCGCCGTTCTGAAGCGCTAACGGTGGATCGCAATCCGGCTCATGCGACGATTGAGGGGTTTCCGATTGTGCGGGGGGCGGGCGACCATTACTTGGTGCGCGACTTTTCAAACTTGAAAGGCGGGCAAACATTGCTGCCTCACAAAAGCGGGATTAATCAGTTGTATGTGGATCTTGCCGTGCGGCTTTACCGCCACGACGACGCCTTCCCGTATGTGGATGACCGGCCAAGCGACTGATTTTTTTTAGGATATTTCCTGTGGTTTCTCTCACCTTCGAGGGGCATGAATTAAACGAGCCCAAGCATGCGCCGTGGCCGCTTTGGGATGCGGGCTTTCGGGTGTTTTTTTTAGGTGCAGCGGCCTACAGCGTGCTGGCGGTGCTGGCATGGGCCTTGGTGTATGCCGCCGGTGTGGTGGTGCCGCTTGAGGGCGTGTCGTTGTTTCATTGGCATGCACAAGCCATGGTTTATGGTTATGCCTTGGCCGTGGTGGCGGGGTTTTTATTAACCGCCATTGAAAGGTGGACCGGGGAACCAAGATTGCGTGGCCCGGTGCTTGGGGTGTTGGCGGGGTTGTGGGCGGTGCCGCGCGGCGTGCTTCTTTTTGGAACGCAATGGATCACGGTGGCGGCCGTGTTTGATGGCCTGTTTGTTTTGGGTTTGATCGCGGTACTCGCAGGGCCGATTGTTCGATCGCGATCGTGGAAACACATGGGCGTGCTTACCAAGTTGGTGTTTTTGGGGGCGGGGCAAGTGATTTTTTATGTGCATGCCATAGGCGGGTGGGCCGATGGCGGACGCGTGGCGGTGTATGGGGGCCTGTACATGTTGGTGGGGTTGACGTTGGTGATTTCGCGGCGGGTGCTGCCCATGTTTATTGCGCGGGGGGTGGGTTATCCGGTAGAGCTTCGCAATTCGCTTTGGCTT
>JAZGFZ010000063.1:0-4978 GCA_036480015.1 Algisphaera sp.
GCCTGCGGCATCGAATAGTTGGATACTCAGGGTGTCCTGGGAGGATTGGCTTTCGAGTGTTGCGCGGAATGTTCCTGCGCCCGACGAAACGCGATAGAAGTCGTTGTCGGTTGCGGTGGCGAGTCCATCTACGTCGCTCAAGGCTCCGGATGGCGTGGTGAGCGTGTAAGCAGCGGGACGAGAATCGTTGTCTTCGTAGGCGTCTTCACCGGTTGGCGTTGTTGGCGTTGTTGGCGTTGTCGGCGTCGTGGGGGTTGTTGTTCCAGGCGCGTTCCATGTGATGTTGTAGTCGCTTCCGTGGTAGCCATTACGGCCGTAGACGAAGACGTAAACATCGGATTCTTGGGTGAGGGTTGTGGTGACTTGCGAGCTTCCGTTGACGTTGTATTGGCCATCCAAGAGGTTGCCTGCGGCATCGAATAGTTGGATGCTCAGGGTGTCTTGTGTGGATTGCGTTTCGAGTGTTGCACGGAATGTTCCTGCGCCCGATTGAACACGATAGAAGTCGTTGTCGGTTGCGGTGGCGAGTCCATCTACGTCACTCAAGGCTCCGGATGGCGTGGTGAGCGTGTAAGCGGTGGGACGAGAATCGTTGTCTTCGTAGGCGTCTTCACCGGTTGGCGTTGTTGGTGTGGTGGGTGTAGTCGGTGTTGTTGGGGTTGTGGGTGCGTCCCATGTGATGTTGTAGGGGCTTCCGTGGTAGCCGTTGCGGCCATAGACGAAGACGTAAACGTCGGGGTCTGCGTTGGTGAAGGCGACGTTGGCTGCGACTTCCGCACTTCCGTTGACGTTGTATTTGCCGTCCAAGAGGTTGCCTGCGGCATCAAATAGTTGGATGCTCAGGTTATCTTGTGTGGATTGCGTTTCGAGTGTTGCACGGAAGGCGCCTGTGCCCGATGGAACACGATAGAAATCGTTGTCGGTTGCCGTGGCAAGTCCGCCGAGGTCGCGAAGTGATCCGGAAGATGTGTTGAGTTCGAATGGAGTGTTGAAGGTGTCGTTGTCTTCGTAGGCGTCTTCGCCGGTGGGTGTTGTTGGAGTGGTTGGTGTTGTTGGCGTAGTTCCAGGCGCGTTCCACGTGATGTTGTAGGCGCTTCCGTGGTAGCCGTTGCGCCCGTAGACGTAGATGAAAACATCGGTGTTTTGCGTGAAGGTTGTGGAGACTTCTGAGCTTCCATCAACGTTGTATTGGCCGTCCAAGAGGTTGCCTGCGGCATCGAAGAGTTGGATGCTTAGGGTGTCTTGTGTGGATTGCGTTTCGAGTGTTGCACGGAATGTTCCTGCGCCCGATTGAACACGATAGAAGTCGTTGTCGGTTGCGGTGGCGAGTCCAGCCGCATCACTCAAGGCTCCAGATGGCGTGGTGAGCGTGTAAGCGGTGGGACGTGAATCGTTGTCTTCGTAGGCGTCTTCACCGGTTGGCGTTGTTGGGGTTGTGGGTGTGGTGGGCGTAGTCGGAGTTGTTGGCGTTGTTTCGGGTGCGTTCCATGTGATGTTGTAAACGCTGTTGCGGTGGTCTCCTTTGCCGTAGACGTAGATGAGTACGTCGCCTTCGTTGACATTGGCGGTGACGGTGGAGTTGTCTTCGCGGTTGTAATTGCCTGCGAGTTTGTTGCCTGCTGTGTCGTAGAGCTCAATGTTGAGTTCGCCGTGGCTGAGGGTGGAGCGAAGCTCTGCGGTGAATGTTCCTGCGCCTGAGTGGACGCGGTAGAAGTCGTTGTCGTTGGCGGTGGCGAGTCCATCTGTATCGCTTAGAGCTCCAGAATGGGTGGGCAGGGCGTAGGCGGTATTGAAGGTGTCGTTGTTTTCGTAAGCATCGGCATTGGCGTCGAGGCTAAGGGCTGCAGAGAGCAGTTGGCGGGTTTCGAGGGCTTCGAAAACAACGGGGGTGATGGAGGCGTGCGAACGGAGACGACGAGATTTGCGATTGCGCGGCATGGAAGTTCTTTCTCTTCGATCGGAATGGAGGGGAGGGGTCCTCGCTTTATTACAACAAGTCATGCGGTGATGCATGGTTGCGTCTGATATGAGACGCAAAACAAGCGGACCAATAGGAACCCTATTTTATACCAAAAAAAAAGTCCGATAAACGCGCGGTTTCCAAGGAACAGTATTCAGTGGGCGGGAGAGGATGCGGGGCCCTATTTGTGTGTCAAAAAAATAATAGTGGGGTATTTTTTGGGTACAAAATTGTACTTTTCACGAGACTCTGGCCTCCCGTACACTTGTCGCTGTGACGTTTAATCCTGTTGACATCATTGGCCCTGACGGGCCCATTGCCCGGCGGTTGGGGGACGCGTATGAAGAGCGGCCGCAGCAAAAGGCGATGATTCATGCGGTGCAAACGGCGTTGGAGGGGCGGCATGCCTTGATGGTGGAGGCGGGCACGGGGGTGGGCAAGTCGTTTAGCTATTTGTTGCCTGCGGTGGCTCAGGTGTTGGGGCAGCCACGGGCTGACCTTTTAAACGCAGAAAATGATCCGGCGGATGATGGGGTTCACATGCCGGCGATGCGACCGTCGGTGCATGGTTCTGAGGCAGATAAACGGCGGCGGGTGGTGGTGAGCACGCATACCATTGCGTTGCAGGAGCAAATTTGCAACAAGGACATTCCATTGCTTCAGGCGGTGTTGCCAGGGGCGGGGGGCGATGAATTTTCGGCGGTGTTGGTCAAGGGGCGGGGCAATTATGTGTCGCGACGGCGCATGGCGCGGGCGTGGGAACGCAAGGCGTCGTTGTTTGATGACTCGGCTGAAGAACGCTCGATGCGGCAATTGCTGGAATGGGTCAATGATGATCATGCCGATGGCTCAAAGGCCTCACTTCCGCAATTGGAGGCGCCTCATGTGTGGAATGAGGTGCAGAGTGACAGTGAAGACTGCTTGGGCAAGCGGTGTCCGTCGTATGACAAATGTTTTTATCAAAGTGCTCGACGACGCATGTTGAATGCAGATTTGCTGATTGTGAATCACGCTCTTTTTTTTGCGGATTTGGCTTTGAAAAACAATTCGGGTGGGGCTTATGGGGTGCTGCCGCCTTATGACGCGGCGATTTTGGACGAGGCTCATACGATTGAGGATGTGGCAAGTGATTATTTTGGGCAGTCGTTAAGCCGATTTCAGGTGACGTATTTGGTGTCGCGGTTGTATCACGCCAAGCGAAACAAAGGATTGATGGCAACCTTGCAGCGAAAGATTGACGCGGGGTTGTTTAATCTGGCTGTGGTGGCGATTGAAAAGGTGTTTCTTGCAGGGCAAGGTTTTTTTGATGATTGGGAGGTGTGGTTTGAGGGCCATGGGCGCGGAAATGGTCGTGTGCGCGAGGCCAATGTGGTGGAGGATTCGTTGAGCGATCCGTTGGCGGAGTTGTCGCTTATTCTTAAACGGGTCAAGGGAGCGGTGGACCGTGATGATGACCGGCTTGAAATCCAAAGTTATGCCGATCGGGCGCAGGTGATGGGGCAAACGGTGAAGGCGCTGGTGGGCCAAACGGTGCCCGACAGTGTGTATTGGGTGGATGTGAAACGCAACGGCCCTTATGCGCGTGTGAAACTTAATAGTGCGCCGGTGGAGGTGGGGGCGTTGATGCACACGCGCCTTTTTGAAGCCAAGGCGGGGGACGGCAAGCGGTTGCCGGTGGTGATGACCTCGGCGACATTGGCCACGGGCGGCGGGGGGGGTGAGTTGGTTGAAACAGGTCATGGCACAGCGGATCAGGCGGGGTTTGTTCATCTCAAAGAGCGTTTGGGATGTCCGGACGCGCACACGTTGCGGCTGGGGTCGCCGTTTAACTACCGCGATCAGGTGACGGTGGTGACGCACGCCCATTTGCCGGCCCCGGGTGACCCCGCGCATTTTGATGCGATGACGCCGGTGCTTTTGCAGCATTTAGACGACAGCGATGGTGGTGCTTTTGTTTTGTTTACGAGTTATGCGATGTTGCAGCGCACGGCCGAATGGCTGAGGCCGCGATTGGTGCGGCGTAACATGCCCATGTTGGTGCATGGCGCGGGTGAGGGGCGCAGTGCGATGTTGGAGCGTTTTAAACAAGATCACCGAAGCGTGCTTTTGGGCACCGACAGTTTTTGGCAGGGTGTGGATGTGCGCGGTGATGCGTTGCGAAAAGTGATTATCACGCGCCTTCCGTTTGTGGTGCCCGACCGACCGATGGTGGAGGCACGCAGTGAGCGGATTAAGGAGCGTGGGGGCAATCCATTTAAAGACTATTCGTTACCTGAAGCGGTGTTGAAGTTTAAACAGGGTTTTGGACGGTTGGTACGCAGCAAGCGCGATCGCGGCGAGGTGGTGGTGTTGGATCCGCGCATTGTGACGAAGTTTTATGGCCGTCAATTTATTGCAGCTTTGCCTGAGGTGCCGGTGGTTGACGGAAACGCAAACGTTTCAGAAAGAAACCCATGAGCGATTTTTCAAAGCGATATTTGGTTCTTTGCACGGCCAACCGTTGTCGTTCGCAAATGGCGCATGGATGGTTGCAGCACTTGGGCGGCGATGCGGTGGTGGTGAAGTCGGCAGGCACGAAGCCTGGCGGGGTGCACCGGCTTTCTGTTGCGGTGATGGCTGAGGCGGGGGTGGATCTTTCGGGACACACGTCGGATGTTTTGACGGATTATCTTGACGAGCCGTTTGATGTGGTGGTGACGGTGTGTGGCAAGGCTTCAGAAAACTGCCCTGTGTTTCCCGGAGCGCGACGTATGTTGCATCGGCCGTTTGATGACCCGGATGACAAAACGGGTTTGTTGCGTGAAGAAGAGATGTTGCCGACGTTTCGGCGGGTGCGCGATGAGATTCGGGGGTGGGCGGAGGCTTTTTTGGTGGAAGAAGGTTTTGGAAAGTGAGGCGACAGAACACTGGTGCAGCGTCAAGTCTTATTTTTAGGGTAAGGCGTTGAGTTCGCTTGCCGGATCCAGCCTGCCGCGGCGGAGCCCGCACCGTTTGCCCAAAGCGCTTAACTTGAAGATT
>JAZGFZ010000064.1:0-10400 GCA_036480015.1 Algisphaera sp.
ACCCTTGGCCGAATCGCACGCCCCTGTCGTTGCGACGGTGCTGCCACACACCGCCCCGCCCCAAGTGGCCATCACAGCAGGCTCACGCTGGTTTAAACTTTTGTGTTTCGTGCTGGCGGGGTTGGCCATCAGTGGACGCACCTTTGCCTACATGGGCCTTCCGCCGTTGTTCATCAGCGAACTTTGCGTGCTGATTGGCTTAGGCGTGTTCTTGCTACTGCCTGGCGCCACCGCCGCATTAACCCGCCCCACCTCACTGCTCATTTTGGCTCTGCTTGGGCTTGCCGCCATTCGCACCTTGCCCTACTTGGGCGAATATCAGCTTGATGCCGTACGCGACAGCGTGCTGGCGGGCTACGGCGTGGTGGCCATTGTTTTGGCCGCCGTGTTGCTGGGCCAACCCGAACTCTTGCCCGCACTGCTGCGGCGTTTTCGCACCTTCGCCAAAATTTTCTTGTGTGTCATGCCCTTTGTTTGGCTCACAGGCATGGTCGGCGGCGACGCGCTGCCCAAACTCCCTTGGGCAAGCGACGTCAGCATCGTCGAACTTAAACCTGGCGACATGCCCGTTCACTTGGGCGCCATCGCGGCCCTCACCGTGCTGGGGCTTTCACGCCTCAAAGCGTGGTACTTCACCGTGTTGCTGTGCGTTTTGGTCGCCGTTTCAGGCGCCATCTCACGCGGCGGACTGGTGGCCTTTCTGCTTATGTTTAGCATTGCTTTTTGGGCGCGACCCCGCAGCCACTGGGCCGGGCGATTGATTATCATTGTTTTCACGCTTATTTCATTGGCCGCATTGTCCAATCTCGAAATCAAAGTCCCTGGCCGCGAACGCAGTTTTTCGGCCCAGCAAATTGTGACCAACTTGGTTTCGGTGGTAAGCGACGACGCCACCGCGGGCGACCTAGACGACACCAAAGAATGGCGACTTCAGTGGTGGAAATCCATTGTCGACTACACCTTCTTTGGTGAGTATTTCTGGCAAGGCAAAGGCTTTGGCATTAACTTGGCCAACTCCGATGGCTTCCAAGTGGAGCTAGAAAACGACGGCCTGCGTTCTCCGCACAACGGACACCTGACTTACCTTGCCCGCATGGGCGTGCCTGGGTTTGCCCTGTGGATCGCAGTACAAGTGGTTTGGCTGTATGCCATTGCCAACGGCTACTACCGAGCTCGACAGAAAAACGACGGCGCATGGGCCATGTTTTTCATCTTCCTTTTTGCCTATTGGGCGGGACTCATGTTCAACGCCGCCTTTGACGTGTATTTTGAAGGGCCCATGGGCGGGCTGTGGATTTGGTCGGTGATCGGCGTGGGCATGGCCGCCGCCCGCCTATACGAAACACACCCCCATTTGCTACGCGGCCCCGAGTTTGCCATTTCCGAGTAAAACGCCAATCGCGTTCGTGCCCCCTTTTAAAAACCACTCGCCCCAAGAACCTCCCACGTGCCCGACTCACCCAACACTTTTATCACCACCAGCTGGGACGACGGACACCCCCTGGATTTACAGCTGGCCGACGCACTCGAAAAGCACGCGGTGCCCGCGACGTTTTACATTCCCCGCAATGACAAACTCAACGGTCGCCCCGTGGTCACCGAAGACCAAATTCGAGCCCTCAGCAATCGCGGCTTTGAAATTGGCGCCCACACCCTCGACCACACGCCCTTAACCACCGTGGATGACCGTGAGGCTCAGCGTCAAATCGTCGAAAGCCGCAAATGGGTTGAGGATGTCACCGGAAAACCCTGCCACCTGTTTTGCCCACCTTGCGGTTGGTTTCATAAACAACACGTCGCGATGATTGCCGATGCAGGATTCGACGCCTTTCGCACCGTGGAGCTGTGGTCACACGATCTCCCGCGAAACACCGCATCCCACGGGTTGCAGGAACTGCCCACCTCGATCCACGCCCGCACCTACGGCCTACCCGACACCGCCCGCAACCTTGCCAAACGAAAAGCCTTGGGCAACGCTTGGCGTTTCTTGCGTTGTGGCCTCACCGGCAACTGGACCGACCACGCCCTGCGGCTGCTCGATCGCGCCGAAGCCCGCAATGGCTGTTTTCATCTGTGGGGCCACTCGTGGGAATTTGAAAACGACCGCGATTGGAAACGCCTTGACCGTGTCTTGGGCGCACTTGCCCAACGCATCCAAAGTTCAAATGCCGGGCCTCAAGCCCTAACCAACCACGGCCTGGTGCAGCATCAAGCCTGATTTTTAGGGTAGCGCGTTGAGTTCGCTTGCGGATCCAGCCCGGCGCGGGCGGTGCCCGCGCCATTTGCTCAGAAGGCTTGCCGGCGCACTGGTGGCCGCAACGTCATGAGCGCAGCAGGCATCCGTTAAGCCTCGGCCGCATGTGTCTCCAAACGATCCGCCAACAAATAACCAAAGACCAGCATCATCATCGCCCCAATCGGGGCATACCACGGCCACGCCACTGTGCGATCCAAACCGCCTGCTTCAAGCGGCGAAAATGTTCCCCAGCGGGCCATGGCAAAAAGAACAAGCGTCGCAAGCACCAACCACACACTGCGCACCAAACGGAGACGCGATGTCCACGCAGTGGCAATCCACACCACCAGTATCACGCCCCCCATCCCCAGCATCACTTGCGGCACCGCTTGCCCATGAAACCGCATCGCCACCACGGCCAACACCGACAACGGAGCAGCAAACACAATACCCCGCGCATTGATCTTTAACGGAAGCCACGCAAGCACAAACGCTCCAAAAAGAGCTCCCACGATGTAACCCGACAAACCCAAAGCCAAATCTAGCAAAGGCACATCACGTCCCAACCCTGCTTGATAACGAACATACACATCAAGCCCCAGCGCCGCGCCCGCCAAACACAACGCCCAAAACAAAATCAACCCGCGCGACCACGCGAGCAATCCACTCTGCCCCTCGTTGCCGTGCCGTGCTCGCCAAGGCACCACCGTCGCCGACAAGGTGGTTTGCGCCAGCGCCGCCAAAATCGAGGTGAGCGACGACACCGCGGCCGCCAAAATGCCTGCCACAATCAAACCACGCAACCCCATGGGCACTTCAGTCAAAATAAACACAGGAAACACATTGTCCGCATCTTGACCAACCAACGCCGCCGCCTCGCCCGCAAGTCGCAGCGGGAACGCCCGTTCATAAAACACCCACAACCCCACCCCCACCAACAACATCAACGCCACAATCGCCTCACCCAGCCAACTGGTCAAAATCGCAGCCCGCGCACCGTTGGCACTGCGGCAACAAAAAAGCCGTTGGGCCAAAAGTTGATCCGTGCCGTACTGCCCCACGTTCCCCAGCGTGACGGCAAACACCGCCGCCCACAGGGTGTAAGGCCGTGTGAAATCTGGGGCGTAGGTCAAGTCAAACAAGCGAAATTTTCCCGCCGCAGCACCTTCCGAAACCAATTCACCCCATCCCCCAGGAAGCTGCACCACAATCACCCCAAGAGCGGCAACACCACCCACCACAAACACCAAAAGCAACAGCGCGTCAGTCCACACCACCGTGGCAATCCCCCCCACCATCGTCCATGCCGCCGCAATTACCGCGATTAAAAACACCGCCCACGCCAACGGCGACACACCCGTCACCTCAGCCAATGCGCCCAATGGCTGAGCCAACACCAACGTCAAAACCATTGCCGTGAGATACACCCGCGCCGCTTGAGCCATCACCCCCATCGCCGTGAAAAGAAGTGTTGTCACCAACCGCGCCGCCTCCCCACGCCGCTGCCCAATAAAGTCGTAAGGGCTTAACACTTGGTGACGGTAATAAGCCGGGATCAACCACACCGCCACCACAATGCGAGACAAAAGCCCCGCAATCAATCCCAGTTGAAGATACGTAAAATCCCCCCCATCGCGATACACCACCGCCGGCACCGCCACAAACGTCACCGCCGACACAATGGTGGCCACCATCGATCCCGCCACCGCATACCACGGAAGCCTGCCCCCGCCCCGAAAAAAATCATCGATCCCACGCTGAGGCCCGGCAAGCTTCACGCCCAACACCGACACCGACACAAAGTAAGCCGCCACCACCGCCCAATCGAGAGGCGAAAAGTATCCAGCGAACACCGACACTTGAGCAATCAAATGAACCATGCATCGAAGGGTAACCGCATTAACGAAAAGACTCTTTGGGCCCTCACCTAAAAAACAGCCCATGCAACGCAAAACCCCCGCCGTTTAGAGGCGGGGGCTTGTTGTTTAATACATTTACTGCAACTTGCTTCTCAGTCAAAGGCCTCTCAGGTGTCCTTGCGATCACTGGAGTCTTCGTGCGAATGCGAGGTGCCATTCATCGATCCAAAAACATCAGCCGCGCCGTCTTCCGTTGAGCTGGTTTCTTTTAACTCAAAATCATCGCTGGCAAAATCGGATTCGGCATCCGAAAAGACCGCCGCAGCTAAAATACCCGATCCCAATGTCGCGCCGTCTCCCTTTTGGGATGCATTGGCGGACTCACCTTCATCCGACCCCACACGGTTAAACACCGTTCCTGTAATCTTCGATCCAACCACTTTCAGATACGACATGGTGCGATCAAGTGCCTTACGCGATTCGCCCTGCTTAACCACCACCACCACACCATCCACCTGACTCGAAATCAAAAGCGCTTCAACGCTTCCGGGAATGGGGCCCGTGTCAAAAAGAACCAAGTCGTAGACACCGCGGGCGTCGTCAATAATCTTGCGAATAAATGCGTCTGAAAGTTTGCTGATGTGAGACGCCCGAGGGGCAATGGCAGGAAGCAGCCACAGCCCAGGCGTGCTGGATTCGATCACGCAATCAGACAAGATCGCTCCATCAATCATGCCGGTGATGCCCAAGGCAGCTCCCGCGTCGGCCGCGGTGATCAAACCGCGGTCGCCATCGCGCCCCGCGTTTTCTTCTTTGTTTAATTCCTTCTCTATTCTGTCCAATTCAAGATCCGCAAGCCCCATCTCTAAAAAGGGAGACCCGACCACATCACTCACAAAATCAGAATCTTCTGGAACAGAAGCCGAACCCGACTCTGACTTGGCCATACGCCCAGCCAAGTCGCAATCCACCACCAGCGTTTTGGTACCTGAAAGCGCCAGCGACGAAGCAACGCCCAACGCCACACTGGTTTTCCCAGAGCCGCGATTGGGACTGGTAAAGGCATACGCCCGAGCGCCTGTGGCCGTGGCCTGCACCTGCAACACCGCACGAATCTGATGAATGGATGCAGCAGGGTCGTTGAAATCAGTGGTATGAATTCCACCAGCGGTGGGAATCTCAGGCATCTGACCCAACAGTGGCGTGTCCTCAGGTGTCGAGGCGTCCATGTCTTCGCTGGCCACCAATCGAAGCGGCGCAGTGGGAGACATCATCGCCAATGCTTGCTGCTGCTGTTCCGTCGGCAGATAACCCATCGGCGCGGCAGGTTGCATCGCTGCATAAGCAGGTGTGGTCATCACATCCTCAGGCTTGTCGCGTAATTCACGACGAAGCATCAACATCAAACCAAGTCCCATCCCGGCAAACAGGGCAATGCCCAATGTTTGGGCCGCTTTGGGGCTTACTTTTTTGCGAGGCACTTCAGGCCACTGAATCACCGAAACAGGTAATTTTGCAACCCGAGCAGCGGCTGTTTGCTGATTTGCCACATCACTGGCAAGCTCACGAATTCGGTGCTCTGTCGCCGTTTGATTCGTACGAATTAAGTTGAACATGGCCTTGGCCACTTGTTCACGAAGCGTTTTTACTTCGTACCGCATCGCATCGGCTTGCCTTTGAATTGGACCTCGAATGGCGTGTTCAGGACCCCAACCATCGGGCATGCTTTCCAATTGTTGATCAAGTTTTTTAAGTTCAGTGGTGAGGTATGAAAGCTCGGCCGTTCCCAACCGTTGGCTGTCTGCTCCACTGCGATCCACCAACGATGCGAGCTTTACCACATCATCCGAATGGGCCTCTGCTTCGGTCAAAAGCATCGCCGCTTGCTGGGCCTCCACCTCAGCCAACGCTTGGCGCTGAGCCAACTCACTCAACCGCGTGGCGGCCATTTGCTCTGCAAGAAGACCGCGAGGAACACCCGGCAACTCCTCGTTTTGAACCATTGCACCGTCGGCCCGCTGCACATTCAAATAGGCATCCACCACGGCCTTCAACACCATCGCAGAATCTTCAGCTGACCTCGAACGGTACGTCGCAGTCACCGTTTCACCTTCGCGGGCAAAAGAAACCCGCAACTTCTTGCGAAGATGATCTAGTTTTTTCTCGCCCAAACGGGTAATCGACGCCAACTCACGAACCGTGTCACTCGCCAATGCGGCTTTCAACACAGGCGTGGTTTTAAGCAAATCAGCATGGGTCGACGGCAAACCTGCGGAAAGCCCTGGCCCCAACAATGGCGACAACGACGCATCGCTGGTGCTCTTTTGAACATAAATTTGCGCGCGACTCTCGTACGTGGGAGGAATGAGCAGCTGTGCCAAAATGCCCAGCGCCAACGCAATCCCAAGGCACGACAACAACAATTTCTTGTGCTTGGCCGCCAACTCAATCAATGAAAGAGGTTGAGGCTGTGGAGCCAAAGGAACCCCTG
Organism: Algisphaera sp.; assembly: GCA_036480015.1. Lineage (GTDB taxonomy): Bacteria > Planctomycetota > Phycisphaerae > Phycisphaerales > Phycisphaeraceae > Algisphaera. The sequence goes on from JAZGFZ010000064.1 coordinate 6,587, forward strand.
GCTGGGGCATCCCAGGTTGATACATCACTGGAGCCATGTTTTGAACGTTCAAGTCTTCCCTCACCGTATTGATCCCAGCACAAAGAATAAAAAATCACGCGAATGTCGCTTGTTGACCGATGCGCTCCTACGCCGGAACGCGATTCAAAGACCTTTCGCCCCCCCAAAGGTAGCCGACATGGAGAGGGCGTCAACTAAATTAAAGCATCCCAATCGCAATCTGATCATTTTACCGGCTGGGCCCGCAAAATGACCAGATCCCCAAAAACAACGTGATCCGTCACCACAACCCCTCCTTGAGGGCCATCAAGGATCTTTGGGAACCATGCCCGCTCGCCGCCGTCTTCCGCACGGCGAACCAGCAGCCACAGTCCTGCGTGTTTACCACAAACAGCTCTAAGCCGAACGCCCAAAAGAGGCGCTCCATCCTCCAGCGACACCAGCGGATCCGAAGCCGCCACCAGCGAATCTGCGTCTCGCCCATACCAAAGCCAATTCAATCGCAGGTGATCCGCTTCGCCCGCCACGCCCCGCTCTGAGGCAAATGCAATGCGTTCGTCATGGCCACGGTGAGCCGCCACCCACGCCTGAGCGTCTGCCCACGCATTTCGGTCGGGGGCCTCGTAATAGCTTATTGCCGCCCCCACCATGACCACCCCCAACGCAGAAAAGCTCGCTCGCAACGGAACTGCCTTTCGCGCAATCACCAACAATGCAGCCAATGCAATGTAAAAACCTGGTGATGCCGGAATAAAATAGTGATCTTGATAAACCGGTTTCATCGTCCACGACACCGCCAACCCCAGCAGCAGTGGCCCCAATGCCCAGCTCCCCACAAATCCCCAAGATCGCTCTCGCTCCCACCACCCCGTCATCACGCTCTGGCCTAGGCTTCCCACCCAACGACGCAATCCCCAAAGATTGGCAAACCCGCCGCGTCCACGCCCCCGTGAGCGGCCCCGCAACACCGCTCCCAATGCCCCTGCAGCCAACAATGCCGACCCTGCCACCACCGAAACCGGCTTGAGATGCCCTACCCACAACACCAAAAAGTTGATCGGTGCTCGCACCGGTGTATACCACGTCGGAACAGCCAACCAAGGCACACGCCCTTCTTCAAGCACATGCTGCGGCGTGTTTCGAATCACCTCCAGTATCGGCATCACCAGCCACGGCAGCGCCAATGCCACAATCGCAATTTGAGCCCCCCAAAACCGAGCCTGCTGGCGTGAACACAACCCCCCACGCACCGTCATCACACCCATCACCACCGCCACCGCCGCCACCGTGAACATGGCCATGGGCTGGGTGTAAAACAACAACGTGGACACCGCAATGTAACTCGCCCAATCACGGCGGTCCCCCCCTGCGCGCCCCCCTTGGCCCACCCCCAAAGCCCGCAATAACAACCAAACACTGACCACCCCCAAAAACACCATCAATCCGTAATACCGATGCGATTGAGCAAATTGCAATTGAAACGGCGAAATGGCCATCATGACCGCCGCCAACATTCCAACACGCCCATCAAACAATCTGCGTCCCGCTAAAAAAACAAACGGCACTGCGGCGGCACTAAATAACGCCGAGGGCAAACGCAACGCCCACAAAGATGTTCCGAACATCTGCGCCAACAACCAAGTCAACGCAGGATAAAGCGGCGGCCGCCCCACCAAAATTTGACGCCAAAGCTCATCCACATCACCCGTGGTCAACCGAGCCAAAATCAACTCGTGATAATCCAGCCCCCCCTCAGTCAAACGCCATAAGCGCATGCCAAGGCCAATGCCTGTGACCACCAACATCAACGTGAGAACACGCCCTCCCGCAGGTACTTGCCGATCTTGAATCTCCATAAATCACAAACTCCGCTCTTTATAAACGGCCTCCCCGCTGAAGAATAGTCCACACATTTAATGAGGACACACCATTACATCACCCCAAACAGGATGCCTCCCACCTTCTCCCTACATCCCGCAAAGTCCCTCCAAATTAACCCTTTACAACCAAGGCTGCTCTTTCATTAGCTCGTTATCGCCCCTATTAGACACCTAAACAGCCTATTTACTGCTTAAGCTCACGCCAACATCTGCCGATGCGATTCCAGAAAACTCATCCGCCTATTCGCAATCCGTGTGAATCGGCCCCGTTGTGGAGACTGCTCGCCGTGCAAAAACTATTTTCAACACCTGAACCTCAACAAAACTTCACCGGAGGTGTGCCCGGAGTCCAGTGGAAATCAAGCACAGGACAACCCGGAGACCGCCCCTCTCCCCCTCCAGCACTCACCGGTGTTCCCGGTCAACCTGAAGACACCGACTCATTCGCACTGTTTCTCGGGCTCGTCACCACCGTCGCACTCATTCTTCGCCTTTTGGTGGTCGGCTTGGGATCGGGCACCGGCATCGAAGCCGCCTACACCCCCGACACCGCCATTGAGATGCAACTTGCAGACAACCTTGTCCAGTCACAGAGCTTTGGCGTGGCCGAATACCCCCAAGGAAGTCGCTTTTCCCTCATCGAAGCCGCCCGCGAGGCCCGGGGCGAGCGAAAACCATTTGAAAACTCAACCCTGTACCCCGACGCCTACCACGTTCCTGGCTACGCCAGCGTCTTGGCACTCTTCCAAAAACTAGAACTCCACCTGCGCTGGCTCCTGTTGACCCAATGCCTCATCGCCGCAGGTTCAACACTGGTGATGTACCGCATCGTGCTAAATCTCATCGGCCGCAAAGCTCCGGCATTGCTGGCCGCAAGCCTCACCGCCGTGCACCCCGCATTGGTCATCGCCCCGGCAGCCCTCAGTGGCGGCGTCATCGCCTTGGCACTTCTACTACTAGGCCTTTGGGCTGTGGCGAGGCGCAATACGTCAAACCCCCTTATCGCTTGCGCAGGCGGTCTTGCATTCGGAATCGCCGCCCTGTTCAATCCCACACTATTCTGGGCAGCCCCAGTCGTCGGCGCATGGTTACTCATCAGCGGGCGAAACGTCAATGCCACACTGGTCACCGCCGCCCTTCTTTTTGGCTCCGCCGTGCCTTCGGGCCTATGGATTTACCGCAATGCCCAAGCAGGATTCGGCCCAACCTTGGCCTGCAATGCCGATTTAGAAAAATACCTCGGGGTGCTTGGCCAACTCGAAGCTCCCCATGCCACGCCCAACGTGCGTGACGAGGCCATGCTTGCCTCTTTGCCCAAATTGTCTTCCGACGAAACCAAAAACGGCATCACACTACTCGATCAAATCCGCACAGAAACCCACTGGCGTATTCGCGAACAAGGCAACGCCTACTTCCAACTGGGACGCGACCTCGCCCTTCGCCGCTTGATCGATCACTCTGTCGACCACACCTTTGCTCGGTTGAAACTGGACTACACCGCCCCTCAGGGTGGCGTAGCCCGCTGGCTCGATAGCAAACTACCTCAAAGCGAAGACCCCTCTTCCACCACCTCCGTCGTCAATGCATGGGTCGGAAGCAACTTCCTACTGCTCGCCGCCACGATCATGGGATCAGTGGCCTTAATGTGGCGCCGCCGCATTTACGAAGTCGCCCTGCCCCTCTCACTGGGCCTCACCTTGCTTGTCAGCTGCCTCACAGTCACCGGCGAAGCCGCTCGATTGCCTGTGATAAGCCTTCAACTTCTCTTGGTTGCTGGCATTCTTTGTCCTGTCCCCGTGCGAGCCGCCAAGCGGTCCAAAAAACGTGGCGGAAATGGATTAGACGGCATGAAGCTTCAACGCATCACCCCTGGCCCCGGCGGCCCGCTCGCTCCCTTGGGCACCGCCCCCGCCCCCACCAATGCAGACAACATC
>JAZGFZ010000065.1:0-15659 GCA_036480015.1 Algisphaera sp.
GGTGTGCGAGGCGGGGATCGTAGAGTTTAAGGGTTTGGGGCGGGGGGAAGAAGGGGGGGATGCAAAAAGCCCCGCTTGTGGGCGGGGCTTGAGGGGGCTTGGGTGGGGCAAGGGTTACTTGGTGCCGTCCCAGTGTTTGCCGTTGGCGCTGTGAATATAAACTTCGGTGAAGAAATCACGAATGCCTACCGATCCGTCGTACATCAGCCAATTGGATTTTTCGAAATGGGTTCCGCCGCCACCCCATGCCCACAGAAACGGAGCGGTGGGGTTGTCTTGGTTGACGCTGTGATATCGAATGCTGTTATAAATTCCGTTAGGGGCAATGGTGAGTGCAGGAGTTTGTTCGGGCTCAACCGGTGTGCCGCCTGCGTAATTGCAGTGGTCAGAGATCAGCGGCATGTCGGAAGGGCGTTTAACGAGATCCGCGTTGTACATCATAAAAGAGGTTTTGTGTTTAGATCCCGGCGCCGCTCCCGGAATCGTTCCATCTTGGTGGGCATAAAGAGTCACCATCGAATAACTGCGTGCGACTCGAATTCCCCAGTTGGCGTCATCCCAACCCCAAGAGTCAAAGCCCGCAAGGCTGAGATAGGTTGGGCAAACAAGATCTGTAGGGCTGTCTGCAGCAAAATAATGACCTTTGCGTAAAACAACTGGATAGGTCAGAGGGGCGATGTCTGTATACGGGTTGCCTGCGGCAGCTCGCTGAGAATATTCGGCTGCAGTGGGGAGTGCATAGCGGAAGTCCGCTTGATACGCACTGGTTGCAAGCATGTATTGGTGCATGGTCGAGGCGCACTTAATCTGCCTGGCGGTTTCGCGTGCACTGCCCAAAACCGGTAGAAGGATGCCCACCAACAGGGCGATGATGCTGATGACCACCAGCAGTTCGATGAGGGTGAAGGCTTGGCGGCGTGGCGTGGCGTGGGGCGTGTGCATGGCGGTGTGCCTGTGAGGACAAGAAGAAAATGAAGAAGGCAGAAATGCGAAGCGGTGGAAAGGTCTCTAAATTATATCCTGGTCAAGGCGAAAAGCTCAGGCCCGTGAAATTATTTCTAAAAATCGTTTGTTGAGCCTTGTATGAACACGTTGCCTTTGCCTGTGGTGGATGAAAAAGCGTTTTTTCGTCATTTTGAGACGGATCTTCGGTCGGAGGCGGTGGTGACCACGCTTCAGATCAACATTGGCTTGCGCTGCAATTTGGCCTGCACGCACTGTCATGTGGATTCGTCGCCGGCGCGGGTGGCCCCGGGGGAGAACATGACCCAGGCCACGGCCGAGAAGGTGATGCAGTGGCTGACGGACAATCCCACGATTCAAACGGTGGATTTGACGGGGGGGTCGCCGGAGATGAATTCGAATTTTAAGGCCTTGGTGAAACATGCCCGGGGGCTGGGAATGGCGGTGATTGACCGGTGCAACCCAACGATTTTGACGTTTACGGAAACCCAGAAATTGGGTGGTGGTGATTATCGTTGGGTGCCCGCGTTTTTGGCCGAGCATGAGGTGATTGTGACGGCGTCGCTACCGTGTTACACGGCGGATAATGTGGATGCCCAGCGTGGACGCGGCAGTTATGACGCGAGTGTGGAGGGGCTTCTTTTGTTAAACGACGTGGGGTATGGCAAGCAAAAAGAGCTTGAATTGAATTTGGTTTACAACCCCGGCGGCCCCCATTTGCCGCCGCCGCAAGCGGCGTTGGAGCAAGATTACAAGCGTGAGTTGCACGAGCGGTTTGGCATTGTGTTTACGCAGTTGTGGACGATTACGAACATGCCCATTAAGCGGATGCGTCGCGATTTGGAAAAATCGGGCACGCTTGAGGCGTACATGGACACGCTGGTGGCGGCTTACAACCTCGCCACGGTGGAGGGGTTGATGTGTCGGCATCAAATTCACATTGATGCGCAGGGGCGGCTGAGTGATTGCGATTTCAATCACGCCTTGGACATGCGCACGCCGGGATATGAGGGCAAGATGTTGTGGGAGACCACGGCCAAAGAGCTTGGCGATCGGACGATTGCAACCGGCGACCATTGTTATGGCTGCACGGCGGGGGCGGGGAGTAGTTGTACGGGGAGTTTGGCGTAAGGCGGGGGGGTGGGAATTAGCAGTTAGCGATTAGCGATTAGCAGTTAGCAAGAGGAAGGCAGCTTTTGTGTGTGGGAATGGGGGGGCGAAAAAAGCCGTGAGCGGTTGCGAATTATTCGGCGACGCCGTAGGCCTTGTTGGCGACGATTAAGCATTCGGCAAGTTGGTCGGCGGCGGAGCGCAGGGCGTTGGCTGCGGCGCTGCAGGCTTTGTGGGCTGCCACGGGTGAGGGGTTGGGCTGCACGAGGTTTTCGAGGGCGCTTTCGGTGGCGGCGTTGAGGTCGCGGCATGCGGTGAGCACGGCGGTGGCGGCGTCGTTGGCTTGGTCGCGGCCGGTGGGGCCATCAAGGACGGTGGTGAGGGGGCTTGTGGTGGCTGCGGTTAGGTCGGTGAGCAAGAGGTGGAAGACTTGAAGGAAGCCGTCGATGCGGCTGTCGCCCAGCATGCGGGTGCCGAGCAGGCGGGCGGCAACGTTGGCCACGGGCAAAGAGGCTTGGGCGAGTTTGAGCCAGCGGGCGGCTTCGGGGCTGTGGGCTTGCGAGGCGTTTGCGGGGCTTGTGGGTTGTTTGAAGTCGGGTTCGCCAGCGAGCAGTTCGCCGGGGTGAAGGCTGAGGGCTTGGGCCACGCGCACGCCCATTTCGCGCGAGAGCAAGACTTTGCCGCTTTCGTAGGCATAGATGGCGTGCTGGGTGATGTCGCTGCCGGAGGTGCGCAGGTTGATGCGGTCGGCCAAGTCGCGGGCAGAAAGGGCGGCTGCATTGCGAGCGGCCCGCAGGGCGGCGCCTCGGAGGGTGCGCAGGTCGGGGGTTTCGGTTGTGGGGGGCGGCGTGAGCGTCATGGCTAAATAATGGCGTGTTGGGCGAGAAAAATCAATATCTAATGGTATTTTGCCTGAATATTGACTGGATTACGGGGTGTATCGGACGGTTTGGCTGAAAAATGTTCATCTTTTGGATTGAGTTATCGGATTTTTTGATAAAAAATAGTCAAAAGGCTTGCAATGTTCAGAATCGTTGCTATTGTGTGCGGGTGGTGACAAGGATGTCGCCGCTTCTGCGACGCTGCTGATGGACGGATCCGGAGGCGATTCGCAGATTTTTGCCCGCTCAGGGATGGGAGGGCAACCCGGCCCGAGACACAAGGACGTGTCTCGGGCCGGGTTTTTTTATGGGTTGAATTGAAGGGGCGAAGGGCGTCCCCGTGCAGCGTTGTTTCGTGTTTACGCTGGATCGAAGGTATTGTGGGAGGGTTATGAAGCACTTTTTACGATTTGTCGCGGGTATTTCTTGTGTGGCTTTGCTGTGGACAGCGGGGGGTTGTGCGGCGAGCCGTTCAGGGGCTGATTTGGGGTGTGCTCATGCCCATGAAACGCAGGTTTTAACTCAAAGAGGCCAGGCGGTTGATGGTCCTCGCGTGCAAACGCATGGCGACCATCATCAAAGTGGGGTCATTCACCAATCTCTGGCCATGCCGAAATTGGTGTTGAATGAGGGTCGTAAATGGAGGGTGGACGATCACACACGTCGTACGTTTTCGAAGATGCAGTCCGAGTTTTCGGTGGCCGGTCGTTCTTCTGCTCAAAGTTTGCGAGCCACTGGGCAACAGCTCAATGTGCGTATTCAAGAGCTCATCAAGGGCTGTACGCTGGTTGGCCCTGCGCACAACCAGCTTCATTTGTTTTTAGAAAAGTTTATGCCTGCGGTTGACTCTTTGACGCATGCGACGGAACGCAGCGTTGGCGAATCGCGAGCCTCTGAGATTGAAAAAATGCTTGCAAGCTACAACGACTATTTTGAGTAGTTTTTGTGGTGTTGGATCTTGACTTGCGATGGGCAAAAATAAATTGAAGAGTCGGCGGTTTTAATCACGCCCGGCCGAGAAACAGTTCCCACGCAGCGTCTTCGGCGTCTTCGACGGGTTCGAGGGTGAATCCGGCGTTGACGATGCGGCGTTGCCAGGTTTCGATGGGGAAGAGGCCGCAGGTGTGGCGGTCTTCGATGACTTGGACGGATCGTGGGGTGTTGGGGGGGCTGCTTTTTCGAATGAGATACAGCAGAATCATTTCGAAGGTGGTGTCGTCGGGGTTGGGGTCGTGGACGTAGCTGAAGTAGGTGAGCTGGTCGTCGTCGATTTGGGTGCCATCGTCGGCGACGTCGCCGTCTTCGAAGGTTTCGGTGAGATAGGTGGGGGCCACGAACAAAAGCCCGCCGGGACGCAGGTGGGCTTTGGCGGTTTCGAAGGTGCGGGTGAGGTCGTCTTCGGTGAGTAGATAGTCGATGGCGTCGTGGATGAACACGGCATCGAAGGTTTGGTCGAGCCGCATGGTGCGCATGTCGCCGGCGTGGGTTGCAATGCCGGGTATTAACTGGCGGCAGTGGGCGAGCATGGGCTCAGACAGGTCGGCGGCGGTGGTGTGGTGTCGCCCGCCGGTGCGCTGGTCGAGATGAAACAGCGTGTGGCCGCCACCTGCGCCCATTTCGAGAATGCGTTGCGGTTCTGGCCCGAGATGTTCTTTGAGCAAGGCGTCAAGGTGCGCGGCTTCGGCGGTGTAGTGCTCAGGCGGTGAGAGGTGGGGCCAAAGCCAGGCGAGATCGGTGTAGAGGCGGGGTTCGGGCATGGGGTTTTTGTGTTGAGAGATAATTTACGCCAAGACGCCAAGACGCCAAGACGTCAAGAAAGGCAAGGGGGGCTTTGCGGTGATGGGGAGGAAGATTCCCGTGTTTTACAGATATTTGCTTGAAAATCTGTGAGCGATAGCCATGCCGGAAAATGTGGTTGGCGCTATTGCTTTCTGAAAAGAAATACAGGTCGGTCAGGGACGGGCGGCGTGATGACGCCGTCGTTGGAACCGCGTGCAATATTGGCCTGATTAGGCCCGGGAAAGATAGTCGTTGGTTTCGGTGTTGATTTTGACGTCTTCGCCTTCTTTGATGAAAGGTGGGACGCGAATTTTAAGACCGGTGTCGCACACGGCTTCTTTCAAAACGTTGGTGGCGGTGGCGTTTTTAATGCCGGGTTCGGTTTCGGCAATGGTGAGTGTGACGGACAGTGGGAGTTCGACGGTGAGGCAGGTGCCTTCGTAAAAGGCACCTTTGACGGTTTCGTTGGCTCGAATGTAGAGCAGTGTTTTGCCCAAGACCTCTTGGGGAATGGTGAACTGGTCGAAGGTTTCGGTGTCCATGAAAATGGCGCCGCTGCCGTCGGAGTAGAGATATTCAACGTCGCGGCGGTCGAGGCTGGTGGATTCCACTTCATCGACACTGCGGAAGCGTTTTTCGGTGATGTTGTTGTGTTTGATGCTCTTGAGTTTGGTTTGAACAAACGCGCCGCCCTTACCGGGTTTGACGGTATCGGTTTTGGTCACGAGAAAGAGCTGGCCGTCGAGGGTGAGGACTTGGCCGGGCTTGATGTCGTTGGCTTTCATGGCGTTTTGGCTTTGTAAAGGTTGAAGGAAAAGGTTTTGAGCCTGTTGCAGATGCGACTCAGCATAAACGATGGGATGGATTAGAGCGGTTTCATGATCTCGCGCATGACCATGGTGGCAAAACTGCCGCGTGAGAGGGTGAAGGCGACTTTGAGATAGGCGCCGTGGTCGTCAACGCCGCCGGAAAGTTCGGGGTGGGCAAGGCGCTCGCGAAAGGAGCGTCGCTGGCCGACGGCGAGTGGGCGGCGTTTTGATCTTGAAGCGGGGGCGGGTGCGGGGCTAAAGTCGGCTTCGGTGAGGTTTTGGCTGGCCAATGCATTAAGTTCGGCGGCAAGCGGCTGACCTTCGGGGCGGGACATGGTGTGGCCCCAAAGCGGGCCCGAGGGAGAAACATCTTGTGATGCGACGCGGCCATCGAGGGCGTTTTCAATTTGGGCGGTTTGAGTGTCGACGGAAAAAACCGAGCGGTTGTCGTGTTTCCACGCCAAGTCGCCTGAAAGAAGGGTGGCGAGTGTGCCGGCACGCACGCGGGCGTCGAGGGCCGCGTTGAAAACGGCGGATTGGGTGGCGGACACCAAGAAGTCGCGTTGTGTGGCGTCGATGCCTGCGACAGCGTTCTTGGGGTTTTTGCCTTGGCGCAGTGCGTCGAGGGCTTGGCGGTCGTAGCGCAGGCTTTTGGGCATGTGTTCAAGGGCGGTGTGCAGGTCGCCGCATTCATAGGCTGCGCGGGCGGTGTGGGCATTTTCAGATTCGTCGTGGCGCGGGTCGCCAAGCATGGCATCAAGAAAATCTTGGTGTTTTCCGTGAAGCAGGTGGGCGCCCAAGAGGTGTGCGTTTTGGCGATAGCCAAAGCGCTGTTCGCCGTAATAGTTGGGAAAGCCTTGGCTGGCAAGGCGGTCGAGTATGGGCTTGGCGTGGATGACGGCAGTGGGTGAGACGTCGCGAACGATCAATACAAAACGGTTGCCACCGTGGTGGCCAGGTCTAAGTTTGTTGGTGTGGCGATCGACCCAAAGCACTTGCGCGTAGGGATAGCTTGCGAGACGCTCAAGAGCTTCGGCGTCTTGGGCTTTGGTGGTGCCGGGCAGATGAATCGAAAGGTGTTGGCGGGTGACGGCGTGTTTGTCTTTGAGTCCGGCGTGGCCCACACTGCCGCGTTTGACGCGAAAGGCCTTGGCCACACGGCGAATGAGGTCGTGGGTGGTGGCGCTTTTTTTTTCGATGTAGAGGTAGAGGTGCTCGCCTTCGCCGCAGGGTTCGTAAAGCGGCTGCTCTTCAACGAGAAAATCTTCGGGGTTTTGTTTGAGCACGCCGCCCACGCCGGGGAGATCGGGCGTGAGGTAGGCCAGTGGGGCGGGGTTAGTCTTCGGGGGCATTCTTCACCATTTCGCGAAAGGCGGCGATGAGTTGTTGGGTGACGGGGCCGGGCTTGCCGTTGCCCACAGGGCGGTCGTCGATGTTAACCACGGGGACCACTTCGGCGCCGCTGCCGGTGAGGAAAAATTCGTCGGCAACAAAAAGGTCGTGGCGGGTGATGTCTTCTTCGCGCACGACATAGCCTGCGTCGTGGGCCAAGCCAATGACGAGGTTTCGAGTGACGCCTTCGAGGCATCCGGCCGAGAGTGGGGGGGTCCACACGGTGGGTTTGCCGGTGGTGGCATCGGGGCGAACGATAAAGAGGTTGTCGGCGCTGGCTTCGGCAACGTTGCCTGCGACGTTGTACATCACGGCTTCAAGCACACCTGCGTCGAGGGCTTCAATTTTGGCAAGAATGTTGTTGAGGTAGTTCAGGCTTTTGATGCGTGGGCTTAACGCTTGGGGGTGATTGCGCACCACCGAGGAACTGATGACCTTGAGGCCTTGGTCGTAATAGCTTTGGGGGTAAAGCTGAATGGTGGCGGCAATGATGATGACCCGTGGGCTGGGGCAGGGAACAGGGTCGATGCCAAGGCTGCCTGCGCCGCGGGTGACGACCAGGCGAATGTAGCCATTGGCAAGGTCGTTGGTTTTAACCGTGTCGCGGCAAGCAGCCGCAAGTTGGTCTTGGGTGTAGGGCATCGTCAGGCGAATGGCGCGGGCAGATTCGTTGAGTCGGCGCAGGTGGGTTTGCAGTTTGAGGATGCGCCCGTTGTAGATGCGAATGCCTTCGAAGACGCCATCGCCGTAAAGCAGGCCGTGGTCGAACACCGAGACGGTGGCGTCGCGGGCGGGCACAAAGGTGCCGTCGATCCAGACGTGGCGGTCGGCGTAGGCGGCTAAGGGGTCGTCGGCGTTGGTGGGTTGATTGGCGGGCACGGTGGGTTTCCTGAAGGTGTTACAGGAGGGATTGTACGGGCGGTGCTTGGAGTAAGAGATTTTACGCCAAGACGCCAAGACGCCAAGACGCCAAGACGCCAAGACGCCAAGACGCCAAGACGCCAAGGAAGGCGAAAAGGCAGAGTGGAAACTTTTTTTTATGTGTTGGTATGCGTGCGAGAATGACACGCAGAGATTGGAAAGGATTTTTTGTCATTCCCGCGAAGACGAGGGTTTTGTTTCGGTTTATAGGGCCGGGCAAAATGGTGAGTGGCTAAAAAAACACCTCCTGCAAAAGCAGGAGGTGTTTGATGTTGTGATCTCGTAACGTGGCGGATGTTTTTGTGGGATTACACCGCGAATCGCTCGTAAGCGAGGATGGTTCCGCCTTTGGGGATGTAGTGCTGGATGGGTTTTTTGGCGTCCATTTCTTTGATGTAAATTTGGCCAAGCAGGGTGTGATCGCTCACCCATTTGTTCATTTTGCCGCCTGCGATTTTTTCGGCGATTTCAGCAGGTTTGCCGGTGTCTTTGGCTTCTTGAACGAATTGGGCCAACGCCTGGGCCTTGGCGGCTTCGGGCAAGCTGGCTTCGTTGAGGGCCAAGGGCGTGGGGCACATGGGGGGGGCGGCGGCGGTGATGTGCATGCACAGGCCGCGAAGCAGGTCGTCGCTGAAGTCGCCTTCGACGGCGATGATGGCGCCGGATTTGTTGTTGGTGTGGACATAGTTGGCGACTTTGGCGCCGGTGAGTCGGGAGCCGCCACCAAAGGCGATTTTTTCTTTGATGGTGACGCGAAGGTCTTCGATGGCTTTGTTCATCGCATCGTTGGGGGTGATTTCGCCGGTGGTGTCCATGCCCAAGGCTTCGTCAGCGATGGATTGAGCTTTGGCGAGGAAGTCTTCGTTGCGGGCGGCGAAGTCGGTTTCGGACATGATTTTGACCATGGCGATGGCGCTGCCGCTGGTGGCGACGGCGAGGGCGCCTTCACCGGCTTCGGCTTCGCGGGTGTCCATTTTGCCGCCGGCCCACTCGCGGAGGAGTTCGGTGGCTTTGGCGGCGTCGCCATCGGCTTCGCTGAGGGCTTTTTTGCATTCCATCATGCCCATGCCGGTGGAATGGCGCAGGTCTTTAACGTCTTTGGCGGTGATTGCCATGGGGGGCTCCATTTTTGAATGAGTTTGGGGCGGCGCTTTTTAACAGGTAAGGCGTCGCGTGGGAATGGCCTTGCAACCGGCCTAGGCCTCTTTGGGGTGAGGCTTAGGCCGGATGGGCCAAAGGGGAATTGAGATGGTTTTGCCTGTGGGCTTGGATTTAGCCTTTGGCGGGTGCATCGGCGGCGGTCTTGTCGCCGTCTTGGGCTTCTGGGGCGGGCGTGCCGGCGGAAAACTGAGCACGGCTGCTGCGTTTACGTGGCTGTTCACCATCGGCGCCGGGCTTGTCAACGCCGGGTGCGGCGGTGCGTGCTTGTTTGCCTTCATTCACGGCGCGGCAGAGTTGATCGACGATGATTTCGATGGCTCGCATGGCGTCGTCGTTGCCGGGGATGGGGATGTCGGCGTAGTCGGGGTCGCTGTCGGTGTCGATGAGGCACACGGTGGGGATGCCCAATTTGCGGGCTTCTTTAACGGCGTTGGTTTCGGCGCCGACGTCGATGATGACCATGGCGCCAGGAAGCTTCTTCATGTTGCGGATGCCTGAGAGGTTCCGCGTGATTTTGGCTTTTTCACGGTTGAGCTGGCTTTCCATTTTTTTGGAGTAGCTTTTGAGCTCGCCTGATTCTTCGATGCGTTCCAGCTCTTCGAGTCGCTTGAGGCGGGCGCGAATGGTGGTGAAGTTGGTGAGGGTGCCGCCGAGCCAACGCTCGGTGCAGTAGTGCATGCCGCAGTCGGTAACGTGTTTTTCGATGATGTTGCGGGCTTGACGCTTGGTGCCCACAAAGAGAATGTCTTTGCCCGAGGCGACGGTTTGGGTGATGTATTTGCGAGCGATCAGGAGGCCTTTGACGGTCTCTTTAACGTCGAGAATGTGAATGCGGTTGCGCTTGCCGAAGATGTAGGGGGCCATTTTGGGGTTCCAGTGAGTGGAACGGTGGCCAAAGTGGATGCCAGCTTCAACGAGGTCTTTAACAAGTGTGGACATGGGGTTTCCTGGGTGGGCGCTTGCTTATGTGGAGCAGCCCAAGGGGGCAAAAGTCCTGGCTTAAACGTGTTGCGAGGCCAGCAAGAGGCTGGGAAGGCGAAACGTTGGGCGAGGATGTTTCGAAAAAGACAAAAAAGAACCATTCCACAGACTGTGGATGGGTTTTGTCGGAATCGATGAGTATAGCGGAGCCCCGGTGGGCTGCAAGGAGGCTTTGCTTATCCCGTGGGAGGGGCGTTTGTGGGCGAAGGTGTTTCGGTGCTGGGCGTGGATTCGGGCTCGGGCTTGATTTCGGGCTCGGCTTGGGCCATTGCTTGGTCTTGGCCCAAGCAATGGGCGCCATAACGAAAGGCCACAAGCATGATGATGGCGTAGACGATTGCCACAATGCCGATGCTGGTTCGCCAACGGAGCCGAAAGGCGATCATGGCAATGCCAATGGCTCCAAAGAGCAGTCCGCCGGCGTACATGGTCAAAACCGATTGTTTGACCGAGAGCCCCGACCGTCGCAGCAGGTGGTGCAGGTGCTGGCTATCGGGGGAGAAAATGGGCTGGCCGCGGAGTTTTCGCCTAATAATGGCCAGCGACGTGTCGGTGATGGGCACGGCAAAGACCACCAGTGAGGCGGTCACCAGTTTGAGTGAGTAGTTGCCCACGTCGCCCATGAGCAAGATGGCGGACACCGAAAGAAAGCCAAGTAAAAGTGAACCGGCGTCACCCATGAAAATGGAGGCGGGGTTCCAGTTAAAGGGAAGGAAGCCCGCAAGGGCTCCAAGGGTGGCCAAGGCCAGCACCACGCGGTTGGGGTGATCGGCGAGAAGTTCGAATCCTTCGGGTTGGTCTGCGGCCACGACGGCGATGGCCAAAAAGCTGGCCATCGCAATGGCCACAACGCCCGAAGACAGGCCGTCGAGGCCGTCGATGAGATTCACCGCGTTGCAGCCGCCCAGCACGATGATGGCGACCAAACAGGTGGCTGAGCAGTAAATGACGGTTTCATTGGGATAGAGGTGAACCAGCCCATAGAGGGTTTCGGTGAGATCGAAGCCGACGCGTTGCGAGGTGAGTGCGGCGGCGGCGAAGAGCTGGCCACCAATTTTTTGGCGGGCTTGCACCCCGGGAATGACATCGTCCACCAAGCCTGTGAAGGTGATGACGCCAGCGCCAATGACCAGCATGAGGGGGAATGCGTGGTCGCCTGCGAGGTCGAGCCCCGTGAGGTAAGAGGCGGCGATGCCTGCGAACCAGCCGATGAAAATAGCCAGTCCGCCAAGATAGGCCACGGGTTTTTTGTGGTGCTTGCGGACAAGATCGGGGTGATCGACGACGTCGTATTTCCGGGCAATGAATCGCACGACGGGGGTGGTGGCAAGGGCCACCATAAATGCGGTGGCAAACACCACGGCGTAGGCCGTAATCCATGACGTTTCGATTGGAACCGAAGTTAGGGTTGTCGTGTTCAGGACGGTCGCGTTCAGGAGAGTCATGCGGCATCTCCACGGGGCGCGATGTCGGATTTCGCGGTTTCAATCAGCTCGTTAAGTGTTGCGTCAAGACTCCATTGCGGCTGGAAACCACCAATCGCCGTGTTGAGTTTTTCAACAGAGGGCAGGCGGTGGGGCGGGTCTTCGAAGTTGTCTCCGTAGACGGTTTGATACGCAATGGTTTCGAGTTGTGTGACAGGGCATCCTGCGGCGGCGAGTATGCGCTCGGCAAGCTGTTTAATGGTGACGGTATGGGTGGAGCCGACATTGAAAACGTGTCCCGACGCAGCGGGCACTTCGAGCAGGCGAGCGAGCGCGTCGGTGACATCGCGCACGTCGCAGAACGCTCGGGTTTGTTGTCCGTCGCCATAAACGGTGAGAGGACGCCCTGCCACGGCTTGCTCAACAAAGCGGGGCACCACCATGCCGTAGTGGCCGATTTGGCGTGGGCCGATGGTGTTGAACAGCCGCACCACCACGGCTTGTAAACCGGTGCGTCGGGCGAGGTCTAGGGCCAAGTGCTCATCAAGGGCTTTGGCCATGCCGTAGCTCCAGCGCGATGCCGAGGTGGGGCCGTAGACCAGTGCGGCGTCTTCGCAGAGCGGAAGCACGGGGCATGTGCCATACACCTCGCTGGAAGAGGCAATGAGGATGGATGCGTTGTGCCGACCTGCAGCGTGGAGCACTGCGTCGGTGGTGAGAATGTTGTTGCGCATCATGGCGGCGGGGTCGTCGATAACACGTTGAACGCCCACCGAGGCCGCCAAATGAAAAACACGGTTGACGCCCTGCCACAGGGTGTCGTCATGCGAAGCGTCGATGGCGTCGACTTCCACCAATTGGCAGCGTTCACCTAGCAAGTGGGCCACGTTTTCGCGTCGGCCGGTCGAAAGGTTGTCGACCAGAAGCAGACGGCGACCGTCTTTGAGCAGGCGCTGGGCAAGATGCGAGCCGATGAAGCCCGCGCCGCCAGTAATCAGGGTGGTTGCCTCCAACAGGGTGTTCCTTGACCTAGGGGGCCGTAGCATTCAATGTTGCTGCGGGAAAGGGGTACTCGGCGTGTTTAATGCGTGTTTAGTCTTTTGTTTCTTCGAGGGAAATGTCGTCGAAGATGTCGTTGTTGTCTTCAAGCAGGTCGACTGCGGAGTCATCGTTTGGTCCTGCATGGATAAGCGTGTCGTCGTTTTTGAGGGTGGGCGGCGAAGCTTGATCGTCGTCTCTGAGGGAATCTCTCTTTGATCGTTTACGCGATTTGCGATCGGCCTTGGTTTTGGCCGGCGAGGTGGACGCCGCACTTTCGCGGTAGCGGTAGAAGTCTTCGTAGGATTTGCGGAAGTAACCGCCCACAGAGGCTTGTACGCCGCTGAGGATAATGCCCAGTACATCGGCCCGTTGGCCATCGAGCTGGCCTAGCACGCGGCCCAGCATGCCACGTTTGTCGTTGCCTGCTTTGATAATCACAGCGATGGCGTCAACATGCTTGGAGAGCAATTGGCTGTCGCTGGTGAGAAGGGCGGGTGGGGCGTCGATCAAAATGATGTCGTACTGGGTTTCGAGTTGGCTGAGTGTGCCACGGAAAATGGTGCCCTCGAGAAGTTCGGGCGGGGCATCCGCCGACCGGCCGGTCGGCAGGACAGACAGCGATGTGTCGGGGTGGTCGATGATGACGTCGCTGAGCTCTGCTTGTTCTTTAAGTACATCAACAAGGCCAAGGTCGTTGGACACGTTGAGTAGTTTGTGTTGTCCCGGTCGACGGAAGTTGGCGTCGATGATGAGCACGCTGCGGCCGTTAAAGGCTAGGCTCATGCCCAAGTTTTGCACCACGGTGGAGGTGCCCGACGCGGGTTGGGCCGAGGTGCACACCAAGGTTTTGTAGCCACGTCGATCCATTTTGGAGAGCAGGGCGGTTCGGATTTGACGGTAGCTTTCGGCAAGTAGCCCGGTGGGGGCCCGTTCAACGGCCCGCTCGGCAGAGCCGCCTGAAGCGGCGTCTTCTTTGGCGTGGGGCACCAAGCCCAGCAGGTTGGCATCAGGTAAAAGCTTGAGGTCTTGGGGGCTGCGGATTTTTTGGTCGAGCATTTCGCGAAGAACCAAAAGGCCGCCGGACAAGCCGGTGAGCAAGAAGGTGACGCCAGGCACGACGACCAATAACTTGGGAAAGGTGAGTTCGGCTTCGGTGGGGCTTACCTGACGTTTCACGCGGGTGGAGTCGGGACGGGCGTTGAGCAGAGTTTGCTGGTTGAGGGCCTCACGAGCTTGGTTGACGTTGACTTGAGCATTTTCAAGGCGATCATTAAGCGTTTCGTATTCGGAGAGCTTGCGGTTGAGGTCTTGCAGGCTGGCTTGTGACTGCTCAACTTTGGGGCGTAGGGCTTCGATTTGCCCCAACAAGCCTTCTGAGGATCGTGATGCCATCTGAAGTTGAAGGGCGCGGTATTCAGAGAGTTGTTTTTCAACCTCCATGTCGAGTTCGATTTGCACGGCGTCGCGTTGGTGGTCGAGTTGAACGACCTGGGCGTGCCGTTCGCCTTTGCCGCTGGCGAGTAATTGCCGACGGCCTTCACTGAGCTGTCGCAAAATTTCTTGGCGTTGCGAAACTTGCGGCATTTGATTGATGTAAAAATTTTCTTCGTCGGTCATGTCGGGCGCGTCGGCCGAGGCCAAGAGCGTGTTGTGACTGCCGCGGGCAGCGTCGAGCTGCAATTGCAGGGCCAAATGTTGGTCGAGCAAGGTGTTGTAAGACCGCTGTTCGTCGGAGTGGGCGACTTGCAGGCTGTTGAGGTTGTTTTCTTCGACGAAACGTTTACGGGCCCGTTGAATGTTGATCTGTTCGTCTTCGGCGCGGTCTCGGGCGTCGATGAATACTTTGCGCAACCCAGAGTTTGCGGTTTGGTATTGAATTTGTTTCATATTCAAATACGTCGCAAGAACCCCTTCGAGCAAGGTGGAGGCTTCTTTTTTAACCTTGGCATTCATGGTGAGGTTGAGCAGGGTGGTGCCGCGAATCATGCTGGCCTGCATGAGGTCGGTTTGCATGGCTTCGCGGGCTTTGCTGGTGTTGCCTTTGAAGCTTCTGTACCACGTGGTGTTTTGAATTTCTGGGCGGCCCAAAGCCTCACGAATGACTTCTTCAGACATGATGAAGTTCACTTCATTGTTGATCATGTTGGTGATGTCTTCGCCGTTTCCACCGCCTTGGGTGACGACGCTGTACCCATTGGTGACGCGCGTGTTTTCCACCAAAATTTGCGCTTTGGAGGTGTATTGGGGGGCTTCTTTCAGGAGGAAGTACCAGAGTGCACCGCCCAATGCGGCTGACAGAATGGCAATGGACAGCAGGATCTTAAAGTGCCGTCGCAGCAGGATGACCGGGTCAATGGGCTTGAACCGGCTAGGAGCCGTTGCGGGGGTCATCCCGGTTGTGGGGCCGATGGGTGGGATCGTTGAGAGGGGATTGGCGGTCATGGCGGATCTACCGGGTGGTTAGGGCGTTGATATGACGCAATTGGTTGATTGTAGGGTGATTGGGAAAGGAGGGTTAGCGTTCTTCGATTTGCTCGAGAGCGCGGCGGGCCAAAAGCGCGGTTTCTTCATCGTTGGTGGCTTGGGCTTGATCGATGGCCTCTTCGAGTCGGGTGCGGGCTCGGCCGATGAAGTTGAGATCGGCGTAAAGTTGCCCGAGGTGAAGCAGGCTGCTTGGCTTGGCTTTTCGGCCAACGCTTGTTTCGAGTTGTAGTCGAGCCTCTTCTAAGCGACCGACCCGATGCAGGGCCATGCCGTAGGTGTCTAAAATGTCAGGGTTTTGGGCGGACAGTTGGGCCGCGCGTTCGGCCAATGGAAGCGCTGCTTCAGGGTCGTTAAGGGTGGTCAGCAACATATAGGAGAGGTTGTTGAGGGCTTGGACGTTGTTGGGTTGCGAGGCAAGGACGCCTTCATAGGCAGCCTTGGCTTCTTGGGTTTTTCCTGTTTGAAGCAGGCACAGGGCTTCGAGGCCTACGACGCGGTCGGCAAGTCCAGGCTCGGTTGCGACCAGTGGTTTGAGGGGTGTCAGGCGTTCAAGTGCGGACGCGTAGTCCAACTCGGCCAAATCCAGATTGACCAATCCCAAACCGGTCCAAAGTGGATTGGCTTGTCCACCGACTTCAGCAACCAATGCGGCGGCGCCATCGCGGTCCAACGCGGCGGCGATTTGGTGAATCACTTGGCGTGCGGCATCGGGC
>JAZGFZ010000066.1:0-10162 GCA_036480015.1 Algisphaera sp.
GTTCAGCCCGCTCTCGCTGAAATTGTCGTCAAGGGCGGCAGTCTCAATCCAACCAACGCCAACGAAACACCCAAAGTTGAATCCGTCGAAAGCGAAGCGGCCCAACCTCAAGCCCCCACAAAACAAGTCAACGAAGAAGAGCCTTGGGACGCCCCACGCGACTCAACCTTCGACGATCTGGACATCGACTTTTCCACGCTTTGATGCCAAAGAGACGGAGGGGTTAAGGGACTGAAGGAAAAAGGCCATTCAGAAGTGGGCCTAACTCCCACACCCTAAACCCACACCCCACACCCGGAGGCAAAGCCGCCTCCCCCCTTAATGTCCAAATAAATTGGTGGGCACAAACATGCCTTCCTCTTCAAAATAGGCCAACGCCTCTTCCACGCTTCGAAAACATTTCGTGCTGGTTTCGGTGATGAACGGGCTGGGGTTTTTCTCAGGATGCCACACCACATACACCTCGCGTCCATGTTCAAACGCATGATGCAGTTCGCGTTCCACCCCGCTGCTTAGCCCCGGCGCGCCGTCGGGCAATTTGGGCACCAAACTCACAATCATGTCGCTTTGCCGCACCATTTTAAAATCGCGGCTGTAAATCTGCCCATCAATGTCGCCAGCAATGTCCAGCACCTGCTTCACGCTCACGCGCATTTTCTCGCGACCTCCCATAAATGAGCCCGGCTCCACCTCCACAAAATCTTCGCCCTGACGCGCGGCTTCCAATGCGCGGTCCAGCAAAATCTTTTCGTCCACATCGCCCGGATCAAATGCGATGAATTTCTCGGTCAATTTTGCCCGAAACCCATCAATCACCTTGAGTACCTCGGGCATCTTCTCCACGTGCGTCATCGGAAAGCTGGGGTACACCGTTTTCATTTGCGGCCGACACACCAATCGAAAACACGTTTCCAGCGTGTCTTCATGCCGCCCACGACTCACCACAAAAAAACGATTCCCAAGCCCCAGCGCCTGAGCCATCATCTCAGTGGCCATAATTTCTTCTTCGCGCCACACCATCAAGTCTTTGAGTGTCGCGTCCACCACATGGTCGCGGTGCAGCCGTGCATGAACCACTTCAATGTTGTCCACCAAACAAATCAGCGTGTCGGGATTCAGCGCCCGAACCTGATCAAAATCAAAAGCACTAAACAACCCATGTCGCCAGCGAAACGTGGCGTGGGTGTTGACCAAAATATTTTTCTTGCTCTCGCTGTCGCGAATGATGTCCTTAAACGCACTGCGTCGCAACGCATCCAATCGGCCCAGCTGAAGGTCCAAAATACGGCCTTTCTTAACGTCGGGCGCCTCGGAATACATCGCATCGCCCACGTTATAAAGCTCAATCGTTTCGCCACGCCGCCCGGCCAAATCCACCACCCCTTGCAGATAGCTCTTTTTGTCCATCCCCACCTGCCCGGTCACAATCGCTCGCATAGTCTTCCTTTAATCTGTTTTTATGGGCCTCAATAACATCGGCCGTTACAACCTAAAAGTATAAGCCCCTCGCCACCGGCGTAAACTCCGACGTAAACTAAGGACCCACCCCCGCTCTTCGCGAGGCCGCTTCCACCGCCCCCATCAGGTACATCACCATGCCCCTCTCCCTTGCCCAATCTTCTTTCATCAACGGCCAACAGGTCCTCTGGATCGCCATCGTCATCGCAGGGCTTGCCATCCTCGCGGTCTTGGTTTTCTTGTCGCGATTCATCGGGCTTTATATTCAGGCCGCTGTTTCGAATGCCCGGGTTTCCCTTGGCGCTTTGGTGGGCATGTGGCTTCGAAAGGTCAACCCGCGCACCATCGTGCTCAGTCGCATTCAAGCTGGCAAAGCGGGCATCGATGTGTCCACCAACGAGCTCGAAACCCACTACCTGGCCCGTGGTGATGTGCCACGCGTGGTCAATGCCCTTATCGCCGCCGACCGTGCCAAAATTGAATTGGACTGGAACACCGCCTGCGCGATCGACCTTGCCGGCCGCGACATTCTTGAAGCTGTCCGCACCTCAGTGAACCCCAAAGTCATCGATTGCCCCAGCGCCGACAGCGGCCGTCGCACCATCGACGCCGTGGCCCAAGACGGCATTCAACTGCGGGCCCGTGCCCGCGTCACCGTGCGGGCCAACTTGGCCCGACTCATCGGCGGTGCCACCGAAGAAACCATCATCGCCCGTGTGGGCGAAGGCATCGTCACCACCATTGGCTCGGCACTCAGCCACAAAGCCGTGCTCGAAAACCCCGACTCCATTTCCAAAACAGTGTTGTCCAAAGGCCTCGATGCCGGCACCGCCTTCATGATCATCTCCATCGACATCGCCGACATCGACGTGGGCGACAACATCGGCGCCAAACTGCAAGCCGACCAAGCCGAATCCGACAAACGTCGCTTCCAAGCCGAAGCCGAGCAACGCCGCGCCATGGCCGTGGCCGAAGTGCAAGAAAAGAAAGCCCTCATTGAAGCCAACCGTGCCCAAGTGGTGCTCGCCGAAGCCGAAGTGCCCAAAGCCATGGCCGAAGCCTTCCGCAACGGCAACTTGGGCATCATGGATTATTACAAAATGAAAAACATCCAAGCCGACACCAGCATGCGTGACAGCATTGGCAAGCCCCCGCAGGGCGCCTAAGGAACAGTCCTGAAATAACATTCCCTTTTGTCACCGTTCACGAATTTTTACCCGTCATGGCCGACGCCCCCCTCCGTCATTCCCGCGAAGGCGGGACCTCAAAGTTGTACGCGCAGGCGGAAATCTAGACTCGCACGCTGGATCCCCGCCTGCGCGGGGATGACGAGGGAGGCGGGCCCCCGGGGATGACGGGGGGAGGCGGCCCCGGAGATGACACCGCTGCCCTTCAACAAAACAAATTCACTGCCCCAAATACGCCCGCATCAGATCCTCTGACAACTCCCCCGCCACCCATCGCCGCAACGTGGGCGAAAAAGCCCACAGCGCATTGCGCGGCGGCGCGGCGGCGCCCAAGCCCAAACATTTAAGCACCGCAGCCGCCAACGCGTCGATCCCGAGATCCTCTCGCGCACTGATACGCAACACCTCGCCCTGCCCCACAGCCACATCAGCACAAGTCGCCTCAAGTTCGGCATCAGCCTTGTTCATCACCCGCAAATCGGCTGGCCGAGGCAAGTCGGTTGCATCGGGCCACGGCACATCGGGCGCGCCAAGCTCCACCAACACATCCGCCTGCGCCACGCCGTGAGCCGCCAGCTCAATTGCTTGACGTTCCACCGCGTTGGCCCCCGCCAATCGCAAACCGGGTGTGTCCAACCAATTCACCAACACCCCGTCGCATCGCGGATCACCGCCCACAGGCATCAACTCCACCCGCCCGCCCACCCAATCGCGCGTGGTGCCCGGCACATCTGACACCAAACTGGCCGCGCGTCCCATCAAACGATTCAACAGCGTGCTCTTGCCTGCGTTGGGCCGCCCCACCACCACCACCGAAGGCAAATACAACAAATGATCCAGCGGCGATTTCGTTTTCACGTCAAGCGATGAATCCAAGCCACCCACCACACTCTTTTCCAAACACGCCTCACGCCAAAGCCTCGGCTGAGCCGCCAACCGATCCACCGCCGCGGGGCTCGACGCCATCGCCACGGCATGCAGCACGTCGGCCTCCATGGGTGACGCGGCTTCAGGGTAAAGAACCGCAGCGTCAGAGTCTTCGTCAGATAGCCCGTCACACAGCCCGTCATACCGCCCGTCACACAGCCCGCCGCGCACCACGCCATGCTCCACCAACCAAGCCTCCATGCGCTGCACCACACGCGGGCCGCCATGGGGCATCAACTGCGCCACCGTCGCCGACACCCGCCCGGCCAACCCCGTATCAATGCCCGCAAATGAAACCAATCGCAGCCGCCCCACAGGCCAATCGCACGCACCACAAAAAGCAGTCAATATTTCACACAAATCATCGGCATCGGCCACCACCTGCAACACCGCCACCGCCCCAGGCTGCCGCGCCGTAAGCAACGTAAAGCACCCTCCTTCTTTCAACTCGTCTTTCAACACATCAATGCTCACCCGCAGCGCTCCGCTCAGACCGCTCGCCCAACTGCGGGGTGGTGGGCTCCATGGGCCGACCACTGGGGAAGTTAAACAACATCAACACAAACGCCGCCGCCACGGCCGCCAACGCAGGCGTGCCCGCCCGCAAAAGCACCCCCAGCACCAACCCCGCCACCATCGCCACCTCCAACACCGCGAACACCGCAACATTGCCCGCCTGATAACCCGCAGGTGTTACCGCATGCCCACGCCACGCCCGCTTGTAACTTTGATTACGAATAAAATAAGCCACTGGCACCCCCACCAAAAGCAGGCCAAAGGGAACCCACGCAAGCCCAGGCGATACACCTGCCCCCTGCCCCGCCGCTGGCCGCACGTTCATCAACACCACAGCCAAAACAGCCTGCCCGCCCAGCATCACCGCCCAAATCAAACGCAACACAAGGGTCAATCGTTTTCGCTCTGCGCGTGACGCCAACACACTCACGCCCCGCCCTTTTCTGAATCTTCCAACGCCCGCCGAAGCGTCACTTCAATGCCCCGCAACGTTAAGTCGGGCACCACACGATCCACCAACTCAAAATCACGAAACAGCAAATTGCCGTTGCCTCCCGTGGCAATCACCATCGGATACTGGCCATTTTTCTCGGCGATTTGCTCGACAAGTTGCTGCACCAAACCCCGCAACGCAAAAAACACACCCGCACGCATCGCCTCGGTGGTGTTATGTCCAATGATTTCACTGGGTCGCTCAAAATCCACATCGGGAAGCTGCGCCGTGCGCTGATTCAGCGCATCAAGCATCAACTGTGCCCCGGGCGCAATGGCTCCACCATGAAACGTGCCCGCCCCATCCACAAAATCAACGGTGATCGCCGTGCCCGCATCCACCACCACACACGCCTGTTTCAACACATCAAACGCCGCCGCCGCATTCAACAAACGATCTTCCCCCACCATCGCCTCGCGATCCAACTGTCGCCCCACCGGAATGACCAGATCACGTTCAACCCGCCGCACCGCACGGCCCAAATGCCCTGCCAACATTTCTTCAATGGGCGACGCCACCGTTGGATTCACCGAGCTCAACAACACCTGAGCATCCGGCCGATCCCGCAACGGCTCAAAAGCAAGGTCGATCGCCTCGGTAATTTTGTCTTTCTTGGCATTTTCAAAGGTGGCTGTTTCGGCAAGCTCGCCTTCCACAAACGCCCCCACCCGGGTGCGGGTATTGCCAACACTGACCGCAAGCAAATTCACTTTAAGCATGCCGGAAATGGTAACTCATCGAGAAGGCTGGCGAGACGCCCAGACTCAAGGCTTTGCCTTAGAGCCCAAGAACACACAAAACAAGTGCCGCACACAACACACAAGACCACACGCCGCCTTTTGTGTCTTGCCCCGCACTCCCTTGCCTGCCCTACATATCCGCTGCGCCCCACGCGGGAATGGGGTTTTCACCGCCGTGCAGCGTGGCCCATGCCGCTTCCAAAAGTTCGGTCAGGCCCGTGCGGGTGGCCGAGCTAAACACAAGTACAGGCTTGCCCAATTGCTCTTCGAGCATTTGCTTGGCCACCTCATGATCTTCCGGGCCGCCCATCAAATCCATCTTGCTCACGGCAACAATCTCAGTCTTGGCCGCCAACTCGGGCGAATGCGCTTCGAGTTCACGACGAATCACCCTGTAATTGTCTGCCGCATCACTGCCGTCGGCAGGCTCGGGTTCCAACACGTGAATAATCAACCGCGTGCGTTCAATGTGTCGTAAAAAACGAGCGCCCAACCCTGCTCCGGCGCTGGCCTCTTCAATCAAGCCCGGCAAGTCGGCAATCACCAACCGTCGCGGCGTGCCATTGGAGCCCGCACCCAACTCGGCAATGCCCGGCTGGGGCACCAACGTGGTAAAGGGATAATCCGCAATTTTAGGCCGCGCCGAACTCACCGCCGACAGCAACGTGCTCTTGCCCGCGTTGGGTTTGCCCACCAAGCCCACGTCAGCAATAAGCTTGAGCTCCAACCGCAGTGGCAATTCCACCGACGGCCCACCCGGCGTGAATTCGCGTGGGGCTTGGTTGGTCGCGTTTTTAAAATGCTCATTGCCAAAGCCACCCCGGCCACCCTTGGCAACCACATGCAGCATGCCCTCTTGGTCCATGTCCACCAAGAGCTCGCCGGTTTCTGCGTGATACACCAGCGTGCCCGGCGGCACATGAATAATCAGGTCATCGGCTCCGGCCCCATATTTTTGTTTGCCGCCCCCCGGCTCGCCATTCTTGGCCCGCCAGTGGTGACGACCCGAAAAATCCAGCAGCGTGTCCACGTCGTCATCGGCCTCCAAAACCACCGAGCCGCCGTCGCCGCCGTTACCGCCGTTGGGCCCGCCCTTGGGCACATATTTCATGCGCAAAAACGACACCGCGCCATCGCCGCCAGCGCCAGAACGAACTTCAATAAGAGCCGAATCAATAAACATTCCAACCTCAGAACGTACGGGCCATCACAAACACAAACACTGCGTCAACATCTACTCTTCACCATGTCCGCCATCTTTGGACACGTGGCTTCCATTAAAAAAGCCGCGGCGGGTTAACCGCCGCGGCTTCAGAATATCAATATCACCCCAGCCATCACGAATCCAAGCAAGCTCCCGCGTCAGACCATCACCAGACCCAAGCCCGGAAGAGATCCACCGCAATTCGCTCACACACCCGCACTAGCTGGCTTCGGCAAGGCGAATGTGCACTTTGCGGCCTTGGAATTCAACCGTGCCGGGCTTCATGGCAAACAGCGTGTCGTCATTGCCGCGTCCCACGTTAAAGCCAGGCTTAAACTTGGTGCCACACTGACGCACGATGATCGAGCCTGTTTTGGCCACTTGACCGCCATAAAGCTTAATCCCGCGATACTGGGGGTTGGAGTCGCGACCGTTTTTGGTCGAACCTTGTCCTTTTTTATGTGCCATGGTGCGTTTGCCTCGCCGGCAGCCGGCGTGAGAGGAAGGGAACGGGTCAATTTCTTATTAACTGAACGTCTAAGACTCGCCAAGCCAACGCCAAGCGAGCCCCACACTGTAGCAGATTTCAGTAAGACGAATACCACCCATGACGCACGACCAAAGGCCCATGAATCCCCCCTCCACCATGGCCTCAAAACCCACCCCATCTTGACACCCCGCAATATTTGGCCAGCAAGGCCCATGTTCGCCGATGTGTTACCGGTCCTTCCATAGACCGACAATCGTCCCCCATACCGACTGGCGGCCCCTTTAAAGTGAATTCTCGGACACTCACTTATAAATGTTCAAAAAACTTGCATCTGGCAAAAGGCCCATTTAACATGGCGCAACGCTAACTGAGTGAAGGTGCTTCAAACCCACCAACAAACACCGCGACACCATGAGGCCCTGCTCAAAACACTTTTCACAAAAATAACGTCCCGCCTACAACACGCTCGTTTCGATCAACGAGCACCCCGCGGCCCCGCCGCTCCAACTGCCCCCCTTACCTCACTTTTAGTCACCCAACTTATCCAGTCCGCTTAAGTTCACGCCTCGGAGGCCTTGCTTTGTTCAAACGTCAACATGCTGCCGCGTTTCTCCTTTTGTGCGCCGGCCTCACCGGCTCAGTGGCCGTTACCGCCACAGGCCAAGAAGGCTCCCCTGCTGCAAAGCTGCTCGAACAAGGCTTGGCTGAATACCAAGCGGGCAACCTTGCAGCCGCCAAAAAACTGCTCATTCAAATCGACCCCATGACATTGCCCAAAACGCAGCGTCAGTCGCTTTATGACGCCGCCACCGAAATTCAAACCCAGCTCGATGCAGGCCCCGTCGCCACCGAAGCGCCGACCGCAACACCCCAAGCTCCGGCCGAGCCTGTTGTCGAAGCCGAACCTGCGGTCGAAACCCCAGCCGACACCCTACGTCGCGCCGACCAACTCGCCGCCTCCGATCCTGGCACCGCCATTGCCGCGTACACCGCCCTCATCGAGCAAGGTGGCGAAACCGGCAACTTGGCCTCGGCCCACCGCGCCGATCTTTTACGCCAGCTCAACACCGACACCACCCGGGCCAAAGCCTTGGTCGACACCGCCGAAGCCAGCCTCAACGCAGGCGACCTCGACGCCGCATCCAAAAACTTTGCTGCCGTTGAACAATCAGGTGCCGATTTGGGCTGGTTCGACCAACAACGTGTCGCCCGCGGTTTGGCCAAAGTGCAAGAAGCCCGCACCGCTGAAACCGCCGCCGAACCACAAGTGGCCGCGGCCCCAACCCCAGCTCCATCCCCCACGCCAACCCCAGCGCCCGTGGTTGTCACCCCAACCCCGGCGGCATCCACACCCGCCGCTGCTCCGCAAAGCGACATGCTTGCCCAAGCACAGCGCGACGTTGCCAGCGACTACCTCCGCGACGCCAAGCAAGCCCAACACGACGGCTACGACAGCCTCGCTGCCAACCTGCTCAACCAAGCCGCTGAGCTCGACCCCAACAACCCAGAAATCCAAAACCGCCTTGCCGCCACACAACAGCGTCAAGCCAACGGCACAAACCAAAGCAGCGCTTTGGGCACCGCCATCGACGACTTAGAACTGCGTCGTCAACAAGCCTTGGCCACCTATCAAGAAGCCATGACCGACGCCAGCGCCCGCCTCACCGCTGGCGACCACGCCGGTGCAAGCACCGATGCTGCCCGCGCCCGGCAAATCATGGAGCTCAACCAAGACCTCTTTGCCAAAACCCAATACGAAGACCTTCGGCAAGATGCCGTCACCCTTCAAGCACGCATCGACGAAAACGGCAAAGTGGCCGCCATCAAAGAAGCCCAAGATATTAAAACCACGCAACAAGAAAATGACGCCCAAGCCGTCGTTGCCGCCAATCTTCGCGATCAAGAAAAAGTTCGCGGACTCGTTGTTCAAG
Organism: Algisphaera sp.; assembly: GCA_036480015.1. Classification (GTDB taxonomy): domain Bacteria; phylum Planctomycetota; class Phycisphaerae; order Phycisphaerales; family Phycisphaeraceae; genus Algisphaera. The sequence goes on from JAZGFZ010000066.1 coordinate 8,947, forward strand.
CCCGCGCCCTTCAAATTGAAATGAAATACGAAGAAGCCCTCCTGCTTCTCGACCAAGCCCTTTTCAAAGACCCCACCAACTTCACCGCCGAACTTCTTAAAGAAGTCATCGAAGACGCCAAAGTGGCCGTTGACTACCAGAAAGCCCTTCGAAAAAGCCGTCTCTCCGTCGCCCGATCCATGGTGTCCAACCGAGAAGCCACCTTGGCCTACCAAGACATTCTCACCTACCCCACCAACTGGCCCGAAATCAGCGAAGACCGCATTCGCAACCTCGACGCCACCGGCAACGAATCGCAAGCCAACCGCGAAACCGCCAACAAACTTCGCAAAACCGTGCCCATCGACTTCGATGCCAACAGCCTCGAGTCCGTCGTGGACTACCTGCGTCAAACCACCGAAGCCAACATCTTCGTGAACTGGGCCGCCCTCGAAGACGCCGGTGTCGAACGCGACATGCCTGTCAGCCTTACCCTCAGCAACATCTCTGCCGAAAAAGCCCTCAAGCTCATTCTTCAGCAAATCACCTCCGCTGCGGGCGACCTGGACATCATCAACTACTCCATCATTGATGGCGTCATCACCATCTCAACTGAAAACGACCTCTTCCGCTCAAAAGACCTTCGTGTATTCGACATTCGCGACCTCTTGGTCCAAGTCCCCAACTTCAAAGACGCCCCCGTCATGGGCCTTAACCAAGAGGGCTCCGGCGGCGGCGGCAGTGGCGGCGGCAGCAGCGGTGGCGGCGGCGGCGGCCTTTTCGGTGACGAAGATGACAGCAACAGCGAAGACGAAGAAGACGGAACCCTCAGCCGGTCCGAACTCATCCTCGAAATCATAAGCCTCATCCAAGAAACCGTGGGCACCACCGACGAATGGGAAAACCTTGACTCCACCGTGCGTGAACTCAACGGCAACCTCATTGCACGAACCACCCCCGACAATCACCGCGAAATTTTGGGCCTGCTCGCCAAACTGCGCGAAACCCGGGCCATTCAAATTTCTGTCGAGGCCCGCTTCTTGCTGGTCGACCGCAACTTCATGGATGAATTTGGCGTGGACTTCGACGTCAACTGGGAAGGCGATCGCAAGACCCCAGGGTTCCAGCCCATCGCCATGACACAAAACAACAACACCATTGCCGCACCCGACGCAGGAACACTCAGCTTCGACCAGTTCTTCACTGGCCCTGGAGCCAAGGCCCTCAACTTGGGCGT
>JAZGFZ010000067.1:0-3935 GCA_036480015.1 Algisphaera sp.
ACGCGGGAACTCAAATTTGTGCGCGAACGCGGGAACTCAAATTTGTGCGCGAAGGCGAGAACCCAAATTTGTACGCGAAGGCGAGAACCCCGCCCCGCACCTTTCGTACCCCGTTCACAGGTTTCAGGAGGATTTTTGTGTTGACGCGCAATCGGCAAGTCGTCTCTGGCAAGCGGTTTTACGCCAAGACGCAGAGGCCGTCGCGGAGCATGAGCGACGGAATAGATGCGCTTGCTTTTGCCGCATCTCTCTTTTTGAGACGCCTCGCAACCTTTTCTTCAAGCAAAGACGTTTGAAAAATCGTGGACTGAGCGAAAAAGCTGAGAAATCATCGGATTTCACCCCCTGCCTTTCTTGGCGTCTTGGCGTAAAGCTTCTCCGCGATGCTTCCTCGCTCAAAACGGTGAAAGCCCCCCACTTTTCACTCACGCAGCCACCGCTTTAAAATCACTCATCTTCGCAATATCCATCCCAATACTTTCTTGTCGCACCAAAACAGCACTCACCCGTGCGTGAATCGCTTCGACCGATTCATTGATGAAACCGCAACGATCTGCGGTTTTTTCGATTTGTGCAGGCACCTTATCCAGCACCACGGCAAAGCCTTCGGCGCCTTCAATTGAAGCGGCTTCTTTACGCCCCGTAAAGTGAACAAAGCGCAACGTGCGGTTGTGACGAACCAATTCTGCAAGGGGTTTGGCCAACGTCACAAGCTGGCCGTTGGTGTTTTCAAGATGTTCAAACACCCGCGACACCCGCTGCGACATTTGATTAAACAAAATTTTCAAACTTTCAGCAACACGTCCATCGGGCTTCTTGCCACGCATTTCGTTCAAAAACACAATCCCCATCTCGCTTTGAAGCTTGGTGGCCGACAACTCAAACATCAACTCGTCCAAGCTCAGCACCGTGCTCGACAATTCTGCCGACAAACCGCCAATGACATTTTGAATTCCACCTGCCACGCCTCCCAAAGACTCGGCCACCACCCGCAAGGTCGATCCTCTGCCCTGCATTTGATTCACCGCAATGGCAGCATTCATGCCCAACACTCGCACCGTTTCAGCCGATTTCAAAACCCCGCCCGACGTGTTCTTAAGCTTTTGGCCCGTTTCGCGAAAGGCTTTAAGATCATCAAACATGGTCTGAAGCCGCGTATCAATGCTGTGAGCCAACACTCGCGTGCCAATCAAAAGATCCTCTTGCACCTCGGCTTGATCTGCATCAGTCTGTTCCTGACGTTCCTGTTCTTTTTGCTCGACTTCGCAATCTTCGCGTTCTTTTTCCATTGTCTCAGCACGGGCTTCCATTTCATGACGCAGTGCATGCCGCATAAAAGCGTCATAGCTATCAAAACCCAAGCCCGACAAAGCCTCATTTAATTTCTCTGCCGAAGCCTCCATCGCCTCCACACGTTGGCTGGGATCTTCTTCAATGCCCGCTTCAATTTCGCGCAACGTTTTGTACAACTCGCGCACCACCGGCAAAAGCTCACCCGTGGGTTTCAGGCGAACCGACAAATACCCGCCCTCACACGGCATGCCCACCGCCATCACCCAGTAATAGCGTCCATCGCGGGCCAAGTTCTTCACATAGGCGGCAATCGTCTCGCCACGTTCTAAGTAATCCCAAAAAAGTTTAAAAACCACCCGAGGCATGTCGGGATGTCGAATGATTTTGTGCGGCTTGCCAAAAATTCCTTCAGGCGGAATCCCCGCAACCCGAGAGAACACATCATTGCCATGTCGAATCACCCCACGCGAATCCGTCGTTGAGAAAAACAACTCTTCCGCATCAAACGGACGCTCTTCATTAACCAGCATTCGGGCACTGCGGCTTTGGGATTTGGATTCACTCACGAGAGGCCTTTCGTTCAATCAATGGGAAGTATTCCCTGTGTTGATCGACCACCCAAACCTCATCATTGATTCACCCCGCGCTTTCTGCGCAGAACGTCCCATACGACCCTGCGTTATTGGACGCGTCACGTTTATGATGCGGACAGAAGGGACTGAGGGGATGAGAATAGCCGTTGGGCGTTAGCAAATAGCCGGTAGCAAGACTCAAGCGGATACGTAATCACCCACGAATTTTTTGGGCCGCCATGCCCGCCCAATCCAATCCGTCATTCCCTGGCTCCTTGGCGTAAAATCATTCAAAACACTCCTTTTCCAACCTTCACTCCCCTCAAATCCATGCGCCCTAGCCGCCACCTTTTCGCCTTTCTCATCGGCTTAGCCGCCGCCACCTTTGCCATGCCCACATCTGCCGCCACACAAAACGTCGCTCCTGACGCAACTGACGCAACCGACGCAACCGACACAACCGCCGCGGCCTCCACCACCACCCTTCAAGCTGCGCTCAATCGTGCCAAACCCGGCGACACCGTGCAGCTCGCCGCGGGCACCTACACCCTGGACCACACACTCGATTTGCGCAAGGGAGTCACCCTGGCAGGCGTGGGAAGCGACACCGTGCTGGCCTCGGCCCACAACGACGAGGCCATCCTCCGTATTCAAAACGAACAAAATGGCCCGCTCACCGGCGTGCGTATTTGCGACCTCACCCTTGATGGCCGCCAAGGCCAAAACCTATACGGCGTGCTGGCCTATGGCGACAATGCGCCCATACAAGGCCTTGAACTTCATGGGCTTCACATTCATCACATTGCCGACACGCGACCCGATGCCGACGCTCATCAGTTTGGCGTCTTTTTAACCCAGCAGGTCACCCACGCAAACCTCACCCAATTGTCAATCGCCGACATCAACCCCCAGTCGCTGTGGGCCGCAGGCATTCGCATGGCCGAGGGCTCTTCCCACACCACCGTGGCCAACAGCCACATTCACCGCACCGGCCGTGGCGGTATTTTGGCCAATGCCAACAGCGACCATTTGGTCATTCGCAACAACACCATCACCCACTCGGGCTTGGCGGCCGCCGCACGGCGTCAAGCGGGTGACGACGCAGCCGACAACGACAACGTGGCGCGATTGGGCATCGAGCTTTTTGGCGGCAGTCATGATTCGGTGGTCGAAGGCAACCACGTTGACCGCTGGATCAGCATCGACGCCAGCGACCGTGTGGCCCTGCGCAACAACACCCTTGGGCCCACCGGCCCGCAAGACGACGGCGGCAACGCCTTTGCCGGAATCGAAATTGTCGATGCCCGCAACGTGGTGGTTTGCGGCAACCGCATCGACGGCAACAACCCCGACACGCCCGACGACCAGTGCATCTTTGGCATTGGCATGTCTTTTTCCGGGGTCGAAACCACTGAAAACGTGCTGATTTACAACAATATCATTCGCAACTGCAACACCTTTGCCCTGCAAGTGCAAGGCGACGAAGGCGGCGCCAAGCACCTTTACTTTCGCGACAACGTGTTTGAAAAAACCACCGCAGGCCCCCACGCCTTCATCCCCCATCAAGGCCACGGCCTGAGACTCATCAACCATGTTTCCCATGTCACCTTTGACCGCACCGTCACCCGCCAACACGCGGGCGATGCCATTCAGTTTTGCGACGGCGACGCAGGCGGCATCCAGCACATTTGCATCGCAGGCCCCGCCGCTGCCGATTCTGGCAACAACATCCTTCCGGTAAATGACGCCGCCCACGTGCAAGTGCTTGCCAACCCCGGCCCTGCCCCCCAACCCACAGCCTTCACCCCCGGCCAAGACCTCACGCTCAATTTCATTACCCCCCAAGGCCACCCCTTCACACCCACCACCGTGCTTTGGGATTTGGGTGATGGCCCCACCATCGTGACATCCTCTGCAACACTGGACGCAAAACACACGGCAAGCCTTGAGCCAGGAACCCTCGTATCTGCGGTGGCATTTGATACGTCGCAAAGCGGGTTTGCGCAGGCACAAAGCACGACACTTCGCGATTAAGACCCGAAGGCACGAAGGGAAGACAAGGGCAAGTGG
>JAZGFZ010000068.1:0-15729 GCA_036480015.1 Algisphaera sp.
GAATGTAGCACGTATTCGCCGCATGGCGTAAGTGGAGCCGCTTGGAATTGGCGTAATCCGCTAAAAGCAGGTTTTGCCATTCCCGCGAAGGCGGGAACTCAAAGTAGAACGCGAAGGCGGGAACTCATAAGTGGGGCGCAAAAGCGGAAATCCTGCCCCATACGCTAGATTCCCGCCTTCGCGGGAATGACGGAGGGGGGGGGGTGAACGGGTGGCCAGGCATTTAGATCTCGCTTAATTTCAGCCGCAGGCCGTCTTCCGCGATCGTTAGAATGCGGGGGTGATGTCCCAAAACCTTGACAAACCATCTGCCCGTAAGGGGAAAGTCTTGCTCGCCATGTCGGGGGGGGTTGATTCGTCGGTTGCGGCGGCGTTGCTGCAGCGCGATGGGTATGACGTGGTGGGCTGCTTTATGCGGCTGGGCAGCGATGATTCTTTGGAGGCGGCCGATGGCTATGACAACATGTCGCCCCAAGCTGCCCGCGATGTGGCTTGCGATCCAGCGCGGGCGGGCAAAAAACACAAGCAGGGTTGCTGTTCGGTGAATGATGCCGACGATGCCCGCATTGTGGCGGCCATTTTGGGCATTCCTTTTTATGTGATGAACTTCAAAAAAGATTTTGGGCGAATCATCACGTACTTTGTGGATGAATACAACGCGGGCCGCACGCCGAATCCTTGCGTGCGTTGCAACGACTGGCTGAAATTTGGCAAGCTGCATGACTATGCCCAGAGCATTGATTGCGATTACGTGGCCAGCGGCCACTACGCCCAAGTGCAAAACGGCCAATTGCTTCGTGGGGTCGATTTGGGCAAAGATCAATCGTATGTGTTGTTTGGCAGTCCGCGCGATCGTCTTAATCACATGTTGCTTCCCATTGGCGGCATGCAAAAAAGTGCGGTGCGTCAACTGGCCGATGATTTCAACCTGCCGGTGTTTAACAAGCCCGACAGTCAAGAAATTTGTTTTGTGCCCGACAACGACTACGCCAAACTGGTGGAGCGTCGCACTGAAGGCGGTTTTAAAACAGGCAAAATCCTCGACACCCAAGGCAATGAGTTGGGTGAGCATGCGGGGCAACAGCATTTCACCTTGGGCCAGCGCCGCGGGGTGGGGGTGGCGCTGGGATACCCCATTTATGTGGTGGATAAAAACCCTGTCACCAACACGGTGACAGTGGGCGGCAAAGACGATTTGCTCTCCAAGGGTTGTGTGGCCAGCCAAACCAATTGGCTGATTGCCGACGTGCCCACGGCGTGGCGCGATTGCGAGGCCAAGGTGCGTTACAACAGCGATCCGGTGCCTGCCCGCGTGCGATCCACAGGCCCGGACACGCTGGAAGTGGCGTTTAACGATCCGGTGAGTGCAGTGACGCCCGGCCAAGCGGTGGTGGTGTATGACGGGAACCGGGTGTTGGGCGGCGGCTGGATTGACACGGCCTTTGCCGACTCTACTTTTTCGTAGCCGTTCATCGTTTTGAGCGAGGAGGCATCGCGGAGAAGCTTTACGCCAAGACGCCAAGACGCCAAGAAAGGCAGGAGATGAAACTTGATGATTTCTTGGCTTTTTCGCTCAGTCTCCAATTTTTCAAGCGCTTTTACTTGAAGAAAAGGTTGTGAGGCGTCGCGATTGTCTTAAGTGTTATTCCAAAAAGAGTCCCTAGACTTGGCATTGATTCTCGCACACATGCCGAAGTGCAAAAGTGTTCTTATTTGGCTTTTTCGTCTTCCTTGGCGTCTGAAGAAGGAGAGATGCGGCAAAAGCAAACGCATCTATTCCGTCGCTCATGCTCCGCGACGGTCTCTGCGTCTTGGCGTAAAATCTCTTGCCAGAGACGACTTGCCCATTGCGCATCAACGCAAATATGCTTGTTGAAAACCGTGAGCGGTTGCCCTTTCCCGAAGTGGCCGGAACAAAACCCACGGCAGCGGGGTTATGATGCAGTTCGCGGTCCGTTGGCCGCACATGTCCCACTTTTTCATTTTTGAAAGGTCTCTCCATGCGTTCACTCCTTATCGCCCTTGCTCTTGGTTCTTCGTTGATGTTTGTCGGTTGCGAATCCAGCAACAGCTACAAGCACGATCGCGCTGCGGCCAAATCATGCGCCACCTGCAAAGCTGTGGGCAAAGAAAACTGCACCGCTTGCAACAAGGCTGCCGTCGATAAAACAGGCTGCGCCACTTGCAAAGCCGTGGGTAAAGCCAATTGCCCCACCTGCAAAGCCAAGTAATACGCTTTGTTTTTAATTGAAGCCGCCTTGGGTTAAAACCAAGGCGGCTTTTTGATGCGCTCGCTACGATTTGCCTATGCCTTCACCTGCTTTTCAAACCCCGCCCAACTTTTTAAACCACTTGGACGTTCCCGCCCAAGCCAATGTGGCGCTGGCGACGCGCACGTGGTATCGCACGGGTGGAGCGGCGGCGGTTTATGCCCAGCCTGAAAATGTCGAGCAATTGGCCGCTGTGTTGGACTGCTGTGCCAAGCACGACGTGCCTTTTTTTGTGTTGGGAGCAGGCGCTAACTTGTTGGTGGCGGATGCAGGCGTGGACGGTGTGGTTATTCGTCTTGACGCTCCCGCCTTTAAAACCATGGACATTGACGCGGCCTCGGGCCGTGTGGTCGCAGGGGCGGGGCTTGATCTTTTTAAGCTGGTGCCTGCCACGGCCAAGTCGGGGCTTGATGGTTTGGTGCAAGTGGCGGGCATTCCCGCGAGCATTGGTGGGGCGGTGCGTATGAATGCTGGTGGCGGCCCAGGCGACATTGCCCATGGCATTGCGCGCGTGCGTGTGATGGAACACGATGGCACGATTTGCGATCTTGCCCGCGATCAAATTCATTTTGGTTACCGCCACACCAACATTGCCGCGCCGCTGATTCTTGAAACGGAGTTTGCACTTGATAGAGGCGATGCCGTAGAACTCACGGCCACGTATAAAACGCTTTACGCCGCTAAGCTGGCGGCTCAACCCATGGGCGACAAAAGTGCCGGGTGCTGTTTTAAAAACCCGCCCGCGGATCATGCCGACGGCGCCGCCGCAGGCCAGTTGATTGATCGCGCAGGGCTTAAAGGGTTTCGCATTGGCGGGGCCGAAGTGAGTCCGCGGCACGCTAATTTCGTCACCGCTGCCGCAGGCCAAACCACCACCGCTGATATTCTTGCGGTGATGACGCATGTGCAAGAAACAGTCGAAAGGCAGTTTGGCGTGCAGTTGCAGCGCGAGGTGGTGGTGTGGGGCGAGACTTGAGGGAAACGCGGGCTTTCCCCGCGATAGAAGCTGTTTTTGAAGCGGTTCACGAATAAAGCAAGATGAGGAAGGCTACATTTTGATGTCCAGTCTCAGTCCGCTAAACTCGTCATTCAGATCCTTTTTTTAGCCCACCCAATTCTTAGAGCCCCGTCATGCCCACGTCCACGTCACCCCAAGTTGCTGTTCAGATGTACACCCTTCGCGATCAATGCGAAACGCCTTCGGAAATTGCCGACACGTGCAAAAAATTGCAGGCGATGGGCTACACCTCTATTCAAGCTTCTGCAGCGGGCTTTGGAACCATTGCGGCCGACGAACTCAAAAAAATCCTTGATGATTTGGGCATGACCTGCTGCGCAACGCACCGGTCGTTGGAACAACTTGAAGACGCTGCCGCAAGCATTGCCTTTCACGAAACACTGGGCTGCCGCTATGCCGCCATTGGCGGCTGGGGATGGAATGGCGACGAAACCCAAGATCAATGGGAAGCGTTTGTAAGCGACTTTAGCGCCTTGGCGGCAAAGTATGAAGGCTCGTCGGTCAAAATTGGCTATCACAACCACAGCCATGAATTTGCCCCGTTTGGCCTTGCAGATCATCCTGAAAAAATCTCACCCAATGCCACGCCCATGACGCTGCTTGAAAAGACGCTGGGCCCGGCGGCTTTCTTTGAAATAGACACCTACTGGGTGGCCCACGGTGGCGGCGACCCTGCTGCATGGCTGCGCCGTTTGTCGGGCCGCGTGCCGTCGATTCACCTTAAAGACCTCACCGTCAACGCCAAGCGCGAACACAAAATGTGCGAGGTGGGAGCGGGCAATTTGAACTGGCCGGAAATTCTCAAAGCCGCAAAAGAAGCAGGCGTTCAAAATTACATCGTCGAACGCGACGATGGCGATCTTGACCCTTTTGAGTCGCTTAAAATCTCCCTCGACAACCTTCGTGCGTGGGGGCTGGCGTAAGCATCGCGGGGATCTCCACGCTGCGAAACGCCTTTAAGTTGTTTTTTTGAAGTGCATTAAGGTGTATTTCGCTTGAATTGCCACAGCCTGTGCTGGCCCGCATTGCCCCCAAGCCCGCCTACGGCTAGACTGGGCGGCTCGACTTTGCCCCTTAACCCCTAAAAAAGGCCTTGAAACGATGGCTATCCGATTGAAAGCTCGCAGCGGCGAATCCGCTGAACAAATGATGCGCCGGTTTAAAAAACTCTGTGAAAAAGAGGGTTTGACCAAAGACATCAAAAAACGGGCCTACTACGAAAAGCCTTCAGAGCGTCGCCAGCGGGCTGCTCGCAAGACGGTTAAGCGTGTGGAGCCCGGCGGCCGCACCTCCAAAGGCTGATCGCCACCACGTCATTCAAAAAGAAGAATAAAACCGCCTCGGATTTAACTGAGGCGGTTTTTATGCGCGAAAAGTGTGTGCGGGCGGATACACTGTGGGCGTTGGTTTGACGGTGACGTTTTACTTTTGAGTCATGCCGTTGTTTCATGTTGTTGTTTTCAGTTTGTTCTTTTTAAGAAGTACCATCCTTTGGAGTTTTCCATGTTGTCGATAGTTTCATTACTTGCTGCCACCATGCCGCCGGCCTATTACCTTGCGCCCGTGGGCGGGGTGGTTGCCTTGGCCTTTGCGATGTTTTTCTATCGCGGCTTCATGCAGCACGATGAAGGTGAGCCCGAAATGGTGCGCGTGGCCCAAGCCGTGCGCGAGGGCGCTTACGCTTATCTCGGGCGCCAGCGGCGCGTGGTCACGCTGGTTTTTGTGGCTCTTCTCATCGTGCTGATTGGGCTGGCCTTTGGGGCGGGGCTTCAAGAAAAGCTCACCCCTTTGGGGGTTGCAGTGGCGGGCATTCTCTCGGGCTTGTGTGGTTACTTGGGCATGAAAACCGCCACCAATGCGTCGGCTCGTACCGCTTGGGCGGTTCGCAATTCGCTTAACGATGGATTGCGTGTGGCCTTTCGTGCCGGGGCGGTCATGGGGCTTTGTGTGACAGGTTTTGCATTGTTGGATATTTCGGTGTGGTTGTTTGTGCTGGGCCGATCTGCTGAAGGCGGTGCCGATTTGGTGCCCATGACCACGTTGATGCTGAGCTTTGCCATGGGGGCCAGTTTGCAAGCCCTTTTTGCCCGGGTGGGCGGCGGCATTTACACCAAGGCCGCCGACGTGGGCGCCGACCTTGTGGGCAAGGTGGAAGCAGGCATTCCTGAAGACGACGCCCGCAACCCTGCGGCCATTGCCGACAACGTGGGCGACAATGTGGGCGACGTGGCAGGCATGGGTGCCGACCTTTACGAAAGTTATTACGGGTCTATTTTGGCTGCGATGGCGCTGGCCGCTGCGGCGAGCGCCCGACTGAGCCTTGGCGGCGCCGAGGCGATTGCCCTTGTTTGCGTGGCCCCCGCTTTGGCGGGGCTGGGCATTCTTTGCTCGGTGGTTTCGATTTTCTCGGTGCGGGCCAAAGACAACGCCACCTTTAAGCAATTGCTGCACAGCCTGCACACGGGTGTTTATTTAAGCTCGGCTCTGATTGCCTTGGGCTCAGGCGGGCTCTTGTATTGGATGCTCGGCGATCAAGCCGCCGTGTCGTGGTTGGGCTTGTGGGGCGCTATTGTGGTGGGGCTTGCTGCGGGTTTGGTGATTGCTTACGGCACCGAAGTTTATACCTCTTACGAGCATAAACCCACGCAACGCATCGCAGCACAGTCTGAAACAGGCAGTGCAACAGTGATTATTTCGGGCATTGCCGAGGGCATGATTTCCACGTGGGTGCCTTTGGTGACCGTGGTGGTGGCCATTAGCATGGCCTTTGGTTTGGCGGGCGGCCGCGACACCTTCTTGCTGGGTGTTTTGGGTGTGGGCATTGCCGCTGTGGGCATGCTTAGCACGCTGGGCATTACCCTTGCCACCGATGCCTACGGCCCCATTGCTGACAACGCGGGCGGCAATGCCGAGATGACGCACCAGCCTGATTTTGTGCGTGAGCGAACCGACATGCTCGACAGCTTGGGCAACACCACTGCTGCCACCGGCAAGGGTTTTGCCATTGGTTCTGCGGCGCTCACAGCCTTGGCTTTGTTGGCGGCATTTGTAACCACGGTGCAAACCAGCATGGACCGTTTGGTGGTGAATCCATCGCTGCCAGGCCCGCCTAGCCAATTGGCAAGTCCCGTGGTTTCATATCAAGGCGGCGGCAACTTTGTGGTGAGCGATAGCTTTACGGAATATTCCGCGGCGGTTAGCAATGCCACGCCCAGTCAAATCGACCGCATGGACATTCTTCTTCATAGCGTGGCCGGAAGCGATCCCGGCATGCTTGTCAAGGGAGCGTGGGACGCCAAACAAGATGTGTTTAGCAGTCAAATAACCGTTGATGGCGTTGATGGCGGCCTTGAAGCCCTCACGCTCAATGTTCGTCGTGCGGGCGATTTGACCCTGCCCGAATTGATGTACCACTACGACGTAACCCTGATGAATCCGCGTGTGCTTTGCGGTTTGTTCATGGGGGTCATGCTGGTGTTTGTGTTTTGCGCCATGACCATGAATGCCGTGGGCCGCGCAGCCAATGCCATGATGGTGGAATGCCGTCGCCAGTTTGTGAAAATGAAAGAAGGCTTCCGTGCCGACGGTATCAGCGAAGCCGACTTGGCCGATCCTATGAAATGGCCCATGCAAACCACTGTGGATGGTCACAAGTACCCCGACTACGCCAACTGCGTGGACATTAGCACCGGCCGCTCGCTACGCGAAATGGTGGCGCCATCATTGTTGGCAGTGATTGTTCCTTTGGTGGTGGGCATGGTGTTGGGTGTGCCGGGCATCATGGGCTTGCTGGCCGGCACACTGGTGTGCGGTTTTGCCGTGGCCATTTTTATGGCCAATGCCGGGGGCGCTTGGGACAATGCCAAGAAGTACATCGAGAGTGGACAGCACGGCGGCAAAGGCAGCGACAACCACAAAGCCACGGTGGTGGGCGACACGGTGGGCGATCCGTTTAAAGACACGTCTGGCCCCGCCTTGAATATTCTCATCAAATTGGTGTCGATTGTGTCGGTGGTGTTTGCCGCAGTGATTGTGAAATACTCACCGGTGGTCATGGCCGCGTTGCATTTGAATTGATCGGCACGTTGACGTGTGGATGAGCGAAGACAGACAGGGTTCTCATGCACGTTCTAAGCCTCTTGGCTTATCCACCTTGTCGTGCGCGTGGCCGACTGCCATGCAGCAAAATCGATGCCCATAAACTCACCGCCACCGACGCGGCAAAGGCATACACGCCCCAGCCCAAGATCACCTCGCTGCCGCCGGGTAATCCTTTAATGGCGATGACCAGCAGGCCAATCACCATGACATCGAGCATGGAGAATTTGCCCAAATGATGCGTGAGAGCCACGGCGGCATGCGGGCGTACGCCCAGCCTTAGCGCGGCGGTGCCCCATGCCATGGCCGCGAGTTTAAGTGCAGGAAACACCACCGAAAACCCCAAAAGCAGCGCCGCCAAACCGGGGCTGCCGTGGGTACGCATGGCGTTAATGCCCGACAGCACCGAATACGTTGTTGGCCGAAGTTCATCGGGGCGCAACACCTCAACCCAGCCGGTGAATTCGCCCAGCCTCGGAATCACCGTCATGCATGGGGCCACAAGTCCCAGTCCCAGGCCCACAGCACTCAGCAGCAGCAGTGTTGCAAGCAGCGTGGCGCGAAAGCCGGTCATGGGTGCGGTGCGCTGGGTTCGTAAACTCACGGCGCCCTCAGCGCGTCAAGCAAATTGGCCACGGGCTGATCGGTGTTGGTCAATCGCATCACGATGCGCTTGACTGCGTTCTCGTCGGTTTCTTCAAAGCTAAAGGTGTTGTCGCCTTCTAAAAGTTCACCAATCGCAAGTTGGGCACGCCCGGCTTTTTCGCGCCCTAAAGGATCGCTGTCATACACAATGACTTCCAGTGTTTGCTCGGGCACAATGTTGATGATGGCCCCTTGATTCAGCGTCGAAGCCAAATCGAGTCGACCGCTGCCCAAAAGCGGCAACGCTTCGGCCACATCCACGCTGATTGAGTCCCACAGTGCCACAAAGCCATTGTCGCGGACAGGGCTTTCATAAACTGTTTTGTCTTGCCACACCAATTGGTACCACAGGTCCGGGGCCGAACCCCCGCCACGATCCCACTCGGCCCCGCCGGGTTGATGAGGATACACCTCGATTTTGCTAATAAACACGTAGTAATCATCGCCTGGCTTGGCCGTCGTGGGCGAAGGCGGACCCACCGTGGCCACCGCATGGCGCCCTGCCGCGTTGGCCTTGGGTTGCCACCATTTGTAATAACCCGCCACCACACCCACAATGATTAAAAGGGGAAGGAGACCCGCCAGCCAAGCCAAGGTTCGGCCCCGGCGGGGTTTGGGCGGCGACAAAGCATTAGAAGAGGAGTTAGGCACCCCGTGACGTTAAGCCTTTGCGGGGCTTACTGCAAAGCAGCCCGCTATCATGGCTCCCGATCCAGCATCATTCCAGCCACAGCGTTATGAACACTCTTTCTATTGTCATCCCGATTTTTAACGAAGTGAGCACCCTCGAAACCCTTATTGCGCGGGTGCGGGCGGTGGACATACCTTTATCCAAAGAGCTTTTGCTTGTTGATGATGGTTCCACCGATGGCACCCGTGATCTGCTCGCCAAGCTGGAACAAGAGCCCGACATCACCGTGGTGCTTCATGAGCACAACCGGGGCAAAGGAGCTGCCTTGCGTACGGGTTTTAAGCGTGCCACTGGCGATTTGGTCATGATCCAAGACGCCGACTTGGAATATGACCCGCAAGACTATCCCAAGCTCTTGAAGCCTTTTTTAGATGGCAAGGCCGATGTGGTGTACGGCTCACGTTTCGCAGGGGGTGAAAGTCACCGCGCGCTCTATTTTTGGCACTCCTTGGGCAACCGATTCATCACTCTGCTCAGCAACATGTTCACCAACATCAACCTGACGGACATGGAGACGTGCTACAAGGTTTTTAAGCGTGAGTTGATTCAGTCGATTGATCTTAAAGAAAACCGCTTTGGCATTGAGCCTGAAATCACCGCCAAAATAGCCCGCAAGCATGCGCGTATTTATGAAGTGGGTGTGAGCTACGCAGGCCGAACCTACGAAGAGGGCAAGAAAATCGGCTGGCGCGACGGCTGTCGAGCCATTTGGTGCATCCTCAAATACAATCTCTTCTCCAAGTAGCGCAATTGCGACGGGCGGGCAAGAAAACACCGAGCAACATCAAGCCGTCCGCCCCGCGTAGAATTGGGGCTTGCCTTTGATATGGTCCCGATGCTCTAGGAACGCCCGCCCATGGTCGCAACCCCACCCTCTGCTGATTCTGAACACTACATTCGATGCGCCCGGCTGACGAAAGTGTTTAAAGACTTTTGGATGCGCAACCGCGTCACGGCAGTCAATGAAATTGACTTGGATGTGCGACGCGGCGAGGTGTTTGGCCTTTTGGGGCCCAATGGCTCGGGCAAGTCCACCACCATTAAAATGATCTTGGGTTTGCTGCACCCCAGCTCGGGGGTGATTTCGGTGTTTGGCAAAACGCCGCGCGATGTGTCGATCAAGCACGACATTGGCTATTTGCCCGAAGAATCGTATTTGTATCGTTTTTTAAACGCCCGCGAAACACTGGACTATTACGGCAAGTTGTTTCATCAAGATCGTCGCAAACGCCAAAACCGCATTGACATGCTGCTTGAAATGGTGGGGCTCGACAAAGTGCAGCGGCGCCCCATTGGCGAATACTCCAAAGGCATGCAGCGGCGTATTGGATTGGCTCAAGCGCTCATCAACGACCCCAAGTTGTTGATTCTTGACGAGCCCACCACCGGCATGGATCCTATTGGCACGCGGCAAATCAAAGACCTCATTGTTCAACTGAAAGAATCGGGCAAAACCGTTTTGCTGTGCTCGCACCTGCTTAGCGACGTGGAAGACGTAACCGACCGGGCCGCCATTATGTTTGGTGGCAAGGTGCGTCGAGCAGGCAGCATCGACGATCTTTTGGTGCGGCACGATGAAACAACGTTGACCACCCCTGCGCTGAGTGAAGCGGAAACCGAGAAAATGCTTCAGCTTTTGGGCAAGGCCGGTGTGCACGATGTTAAGGTCACCCAAGGGCGTCAACGGCTCGAAAGTCTTTTTCTCGAAATCGTCGAATCTGCCCAACGCGAAGGTGTGGCCACCGCAGGGGCAGGCAATGCAGGTGCCGTGGCCGCGTTCTTGACGGAATCCCACACCGAAACAGACGGCCAAGCAAAAGAGCGCGGAACGTCTCAGGTGATTGATGATTTGCTTTCGCCTGCAACGGTTCAACCCAGTACTGCTCCTTTGCCGTCTAACAAGCCTATTGCGGCTCCCGTGCAAAAAGAGAGAGTGTTGGAAGAGTTAACAGCGCCCGCGCCAGTGGCCAAGCCGGCGGCCAAGCCCACGACCAAGCCGTCCAATTCATCTTCGGCACGTCCCGAAACCCCCAATGATGCCCCGTCTTCGGCCGCCCCGCCCACACCACCGGCCGCCGCCGATCAAAGCATTCTTGACGATCTTATGAACTAAATAAACACAAACGGCCAGAAAGGTCGTGGGGCAAACCTGCCTCTTGTTTGCGTGTTCCTCTTGCTTGGCCTACTCCACTTCAAACCTTCAACCATGTCCAAACCTTTGATTCGCTGGCTTTTGATTCTTGTCGCACTTGCGGCAGCCACCGCAGGCTTCGGCGCTTTGCTGTGGGCCCAAGACATGCGGCCTTTGGCTCGCGTGGTGTTGGTCGTGGGGCAGGTGGCCTTGGTGGCATGGCTAACGCGCGGTCTTTTTGTCTGGCGTCATGTGGGGTGGGTGTCCCAAGCCTCGCGATTGATCTTGCTGACCTTGGGCTTGGGGCTTATTGCACTGCTTTGCGAACAATTGGGCCATCGGGCCGCGGCCATTATGTTCGTCGGAATTTGGGCCATGTCCGCGGCATTCATGCTGGGTGTTGAGCTTTTGCGTTTTGCGTTTTCGCCCGGGCATCCTGTGTTGGGGGTGGCCCGCACGTTGGTTGATGAGGCCATTCGCATGCGGCTGGCCTTGGTGTTTGTGGTGGGCGTGGTGCTTCTTATTCCGTTTTTACCCTTTGCCTTGGCGGGTGAAACACGGCTTCAATACCGTGTGGAATCGTTTCTCACCTACGCGATGATGCTGGTCACCATGCTGCTTAGCCTGATGACATTGTTGTTGGCCTGCCGCACCGTAAGCAGCGAACTCACGCAACACCAAGCCTTTTTAACGCTCACCAAACCTGTGGGGCGTATGCAATACCTTGCCGGCAAATGGCTTGGACTCATGGGCTTGAACCTGCTTCTTGCAGCAGTGGCCGGTGTGGGCATTTACGCATTCACACAGGTTTTGGTGACCGATGCGCTCGCGCAAGTTGGCGCCGACCCCGATCGTCAAATTGATTACATCGCCACGCAGGAACAGGTGCTTAGCGCTCGTCGTTCGACAGAGCCTGAGCCGGTGAATGAGTCTGCTTTGGCCCTTGATTTTAAAAACCGCTTGTACAACCTGCGATTGAAAAACCCACGGCGCTTTGGCAACCCAGACGATCCAAGCACCCAAGTCACCGACAGGCAGCGTGGCTTGGTGCGTTTTGAGGCTGTTCGCGAATGGATGACCATTCCCAACCGCAGCGCCCAAACCTATCGTTTTAGCGGCCTTGAAGGTGCGGCGGCCGTGGGCCCCACCGTGCAACTTCGGTTTGAACCCCGGGCCGCAGGGCAACTCAACGACAACATGGTGGGGCTGACTCTTCGCATCAACGACCGTCCCTTTGCCGATGCCCGCACCAGCATGCCCTTGGCCCGTGTACGCAACAGCACATGGCATGTGGCTTACATTGAAAGTCAATTGATACGCGACGACGGCACGTTGGATGTCACCATTTTTAATGACGCGCCGGGACAGCCCACCGTGCGATTTGAACCCAATGGCGGCTTAGAGGTCTTTTACAGCGTGGGCGGGTTTGGCCCCAACCTTATTCGCAGCATCGCCGTGGTGTGGGTGCGGTTGGCCTTTTTGGCCATGCTGGGTTTGGCGGCCGCCACGTTTTTAAGCTTCCCCGTGGCATGCATGGTTTGCCTTTTGGTGTTTTTAGCCGCCGTAGGCAGCAGCTACCTCGACAAATCGTTGTCCAATTATGCTGCGGTGTACGCCCAAACCGATGGCGTATGGGCTTACGCCACCGCCGCGGTGGGTAAATTTTTTGCCAAGGTGCGTGAAGGCGAATTGTTTGATGCCTTTAAATTGGTCATTCGTTTAATCGGTGAAACCTTCACGCTCGCCGTGCCACCCATGGCCCGTTACAGCCCCACGCCATTGTTGGCAGGGGGACGCATGGTGGAATGGTCTTTGGTCGGTGGGGCCGCATGGCGCATTGGCGTGATCAGCACCGGCGTGGTGGGGTTGTTTGCCGCGTGGGTGTTTCACCGACGAGAAATTGCCCGCGTGACCGTGTGATGCCTTGCGAAGCGAAAGGGTTTTTAAAGCCCAAACGCCAAAGGTCAGGGTTTTTAGGCCTCCTCAAATTAACTTTCTTTAACACAGCCTTTCGACACCATGAACAAAGACCGCCTCATCCAGTTCATCGCCCTCGGTGTTGTGTTGCTTGCCCTCGTAGGCAGCGCACTCATGATTAACCCCGTGGTGCGCACGCGACGCGACCTTCAGTTGACCTTTGCCGTGGACAACAACCAAGGTGAACCGCCGCAATACGCGCTTTTGGCTGCGGGCCTAGGCAGTTTTCGCGGCGTGGCAGTCAATGCGTTGTGGTATCGCATGGAAATGATGAAACGCGACGGGCAATTTGCAGAAGCAAACACCCTCGCCACATGGATCAGTAATTTGCAGCCGCGTTTCCCCCATGTGTGGGGGTTTCTTGCGTGGAACATGGCGTACAACATTTCGGTTGAAACCTTTACGCCGCAAGAGCGCTACGACTGGGTTAACAAGGGCGTGAAACTGCTTCGAGAAAAAGGCATCCCTTTTAATCCCAACAGTGTTCGGCTGTACCGCGAGCTGGCGTGGATTATGTTTCACAAAATGGGCCAGTTTTCAGATGATGTCAATTGGTACTACAAAGGTGAATTTGCCCGCGAGTGGGAAATCGCTTTGGGCGCGGCCGCCGAAAACCTCGATGCCCAAGGGGTGATTGCAGAGTTTCGCAATGTGGCAGAAATGGCAGATCGCTATTTCACCGTGGATCACCCCAATCGCGCCGTGGCGGCCAAGCTTGTCGCCCTTGTTGAATCGGGCAATGCGCCCGGTTTCAACGCGCCCAGTACAAAAGGATTCGAACGTCAAAGTGTGCTTCAATTGCGAGCACGTGTTGAGCGCGAACGCGACGCGATGCCCAAAGCCAATGAGTCGGGCCACACCGAACTTAACGCTTTGCTCGATGAAATCGACAGCCAGTTAAGTCGCGCTCAGCGCGATGCGGCTGCGGTGTTTTTTGAAGAATTTCCCGACGCTGCGGTTGTGGCCAAGCGTTTTAAAGAAGAAGGGTTTTCGCTCAACGCCGATTTAATGCGTGCGGTTGGGCAAGGCATGATGTATCTGCGGGTTCGCGGCCCCGAGGTGGTGATGACCTTGCCTGATTCGGTGTTTGATCCATCGGCCAAGCGGGCGTTGCCTTTGGTTTTTCAACACCAAAATGCCGACCACACCCAGGCCATCGGCCTGCAAGCCGTTAGAGGTTTTTGGCAAATGGTTTTCTTTTTGCGGGCTCAAATGCTGGTGCAGGAATACCACATGCAGCCACTCAAAATGCTGGAATACATGGAACGTTATGGCCCCATGGATTGGCGTAATGTCATGAGCCATTCCATGTACTGGTCTCGCTTGGGGGTGGAACAATATCAAGACGTTCGCGATAACAATAAAATTGACGTGCTCAACACGCAGCGCGGCGTGATTCATGCCATGCAGGGCCTGGTGGACTTTGGCACCATTTCGTTCAATCCCATTTTGCGGCCTGGCTTGCAAATCGATCAGCTCCCCGACCCCGACTTTATCGACGGCTACCTGATTGCCGTTGACGAAACGCAGGATGCCGCCAACGCCGAAGAGTTTGGGACCATTCGGGCCGAAGCGTTTGCCGCAGGTGAAGAAAACTTCCTACAAAAAGCCGTGCTTAACTCTTGGCTGTATGGCAATCAGGCACAAGCTCAAAAATACTACGAACGCCTCAACGGTGAGTTTGGTGAAGGCACTCAAAACAAACGATATGGCTCTTACAACCTGAGCATTCAAGACTTCGTGGCGATGATGGTTTTCGACGACGACTTGGGCCGCCCGGGCATGACATCGCTGATTAACGCCAAGCTCAACGAAGCCTTTATCCAAGGCCTGGCCAACAATCGTGGGCAGGTGTTTGGCCAAAACTTAGCACTCACACGCCAAGTGCATGGCATGTACAACAACAAGTACAGCACCAAAACGGGCATTCAGGTGGATGACGGCGACAGTCGCATGCGGCTCAAGCCTTTTAACGACATGGTTTTTGACGCGTTTACGCAATTCATGCAAAACCGCAGCCTTGATTTTTTCCGCCGTGTAACGGCTTATCAAAAAGCGTGGCAAGAAGAATCCAACGGCATGCCGTTGGCGCCTAAAACCTACAGCAGTTGGATTCGAGCCCTGGAAGCAGAAGCCAAAGAAAAGGGAGTCGACCCGGCCATTGCATTCCCACCGCCCGTGGGGCTTGATGACTCGGTGGACGGCGTGGAATCACGCCAAGGCGGCGAAACGGTAGAACGGCAGTAAAAGTGCGTGAAGAGTATGCGTAAGGCATTGTGTCTTCAAGGCATGAACACTCGCTTATACTTTGCCCCATGACCGCCACCATTGAACGTAACTTACCCACGCCCAACCGCACCTTTGTGCCGTCTGATTTAGACTCGGCCCAGTGGGAGCAGCTTGATCCGCTGTATCAAGATTTGTTGGGTCGGCCGGTGGATACAGCAGATCAATTGCAAGCGTGGCTTACCGATTACAGCGAACTGTCTGCGGCGGTGGGCGAATATGGGTCGCTTCGCAATATCGACTACGCCTGCCACACCGACCGTGACGATATCGAAAAAGCGTACATGCACTGGGTGGAAAACATTGCTCCCAAGCTGTCGCCCATTGCCAATCAGCTTCGTGAAAAATATTTGGCCGCGCCGGGTTTGTCTGGGCTTGATGAAAGCCGCTATGGCATTCTCACCCGCGAATGGAAAGCGTCGAGTGAGTTGTTTCGCGAGGCCAATGTGCCGCTGGACACGAAAATCACCAAATTAAACAGCGATTACGACAAAACCATTGGCGAGATGCAGGTTGATTTTGACGGCAAAACGCAAACGCTCCAACAGTTGGCCCGCTACCAAGAAGAAACCGATCGCAGCGTGCGTGAAGAAGCGTTTCGCCTTTCAGCCAA
>JAZGFZ010000069.1:0-8841 GCA_036480015.1 Algisphaera sp.
GCCCCGGCGGCGAAGTGTCAAAATTCCTTCTTCTTGAACCCTCGGGTTACGGCCTGCCCCCCCGAATCGCCGCAACAGGACTCACACCCTAACCCAACTTGATGTGGATACGCGACGCTTCAGGCGCACTCACCTACGACATCACCTACCGCTAAAACCCACGCACTCGAAACAGGTAATCCGTTCGCGGGCTTTACCGTCTCAAGACAAACACAAAAAAACCGACCCTCCAAAAAGGGCCGGTTCTTGCTTTTCGCTTTTACACGGCACACGCCGAATTTACACGCTCAATCTTTTTTAGATTCGGCTTTTTCTTCTTCTGGCGAAGAAAAAAGCGCCGCATGAATCAACGCGCCAATGACCGCACCCACCAAGGGAGCCGCCCAGAACACCCACAATTGGGTTAGCGCGTCGCCACCCACAAACACAGCAGGTCCCGTGCTTCGGGCAGGATTCACCGAGGTGTTGGTCACCGGAATGCTAATAAGGTGAATGAGTGTCAAGCACAAACCAATGGCCACCGGCGCCAAGCCCTTGGGCGCCCGCACATCGGTGGCGCCCAAAATAACCATTAAAAACATGGCCGTCAGAACCACCTCGGCCACCAGTGCCGCCACCAACGTAAAGTTGCCTGGCGAATGCTCCCCAAAACCATTGGCCGCCAAACCATTGGCCGCAACCGACCAATCGGGCTGACCACTGGCAATCACAAACAACACCCCCGATGCCGCCAACGCCCCCACCACCTGCGCCACCCAATACGGAATCATTTCTGCCGCAGGATGCCGCTTGGCCACCACCAAGCCCAGCGTCACCGCAGGGTTTAAATGGCAGCCCGAAATATGCCCAATCGCAAACGCCATCGTAAGCACCGTGAGCCCAAAGGCCAACGACACCCCCAACAAGCCAATGCCCACCTCTGGAAACGCCGCCGCCAACACCGCGCTACCGCAGCCACCAAACACCAGCCAGAACGTACCAATTCCTTCAGCAAACAATCGTTTCGGAAGATCCACCATGAAAGGCTCCTACATAAAAAAAGAGAAAAAGAAACATGCAGCCCAGCCAAACTCACGTTAAGCCTGAAAGGCCATCAAGAAACAAATCGCAACCACTGTACCCCCTCATCTCCCATTTTCAAAGCTCAATGTAACCCCACGTTACGCCCCATTTCGCCCCAGCCCTTCAAAACACGCCCACGCGTTAAACCAAGCTCTCCAACGACGACAAGCCCAAAGGTTCTTTTGTGAAAAACGGCTCGGCATACCGCGTGCCAATGCGACTGCCCATGTAGCCATTCATCTCGCGAACAAACTCCACCACACGACGGTTTTTCTCAGGCAACACAAATTGCGTTTCATAGGCTTTGATCGCCGATTCTTTCGTGTCAATTTGTTCAGTGATGTCCAAGCAAAAACTCGGGTTGGTCACCCAACGCAAATGCGTGCAGTAATAATAAATCATCCACTTGGGATACACCGGCTCACCGGGCAAATCGATGTTGCTGAGCTTCGCATCAAAGCGAGCGTCCTCCACAATGCGTGTCACCGCCCGGTGATCCGGGTGAGCATCTTCTTCAAAAGGCAAAAACACCATGTCGGCTTGAAACATGCGCATCACACCCGCCACCGCATGACGGGCTTCAAGCGTGTGCGCTACCGAACGATTGGGCAAACCCAACAACTGCCGCTCAACCGTGCCGCCATTGGCACATTGACCCTGAAAAATAGCCAACGCCGCATTCCACTCGATTTCACGCTGCGCCACCGACCCCAACGGCGTGGGCTCGCCATTGGTCATGTCCAAAATCAAAAGATGATGCCCCTGCGAAACCAACCGAGCGATCGTGCCGCCCATGCCAAGCTCTTGATCATCTGGATGGGGGCCAACAACAAGAATATTCATGGTGATCCTTCCCCCCAAAACAACCGTCGCAGGGGATTTAAAGAATGACGCGAACCGGATCATTAACATCACCGTCCGCAGAAGTCACACAGTTTAGCATCGCCGCGCCCAAGGAAAACCCAGCGTAAGCGAGGCTCCCCCCTTTGCACCTTCGCGCCTTTGCGTGAGACACTGCCTTCATTTGATTTTCAATCTGCGTAAATCAGCGTCATCTGCGGATAAAACTTCTTCGGCTTAAAAATTTACCTGCGGTCATCTCTTGAATTTTGAGTTCGTCAAAAGCAAAGCAGTCGCTTGGACTGTTGCTGGCATGAGGCCAGACAATTCAGATCGCCAGGCTCAACCCCACGCCTTCGGCGGCAACCCGGTTACGATGGCTTTTCGTACCGTTTTTCACACACAATCCCACTTGCTCCCTAATCCCATGTCCCGTGCTGCTGCCATCCAAACCATTCGCACACTCAGGCAACACGGCCATGTGGCCCTGCTGGCGGGCGGGTGTGTGCGCGACCGCCTACGGGGCACCACGCCCAAGGATCATGACATTGCCACCGACGCCACGCCGCAGCGTGTGCGCGAGCTGTTCAAACGCACACGCTCGGTGGGCGAGGCTTTGGGCGTGATGATTGTTGAGCAAAAAACAAACGGCGAGCGAGCCTCGCTCGAAGTCGCCACCTTTCGCACCGATGGTGATTACAACGATGGCCGACGCCCCAGCACCGTGACCTTCACCGATGCCAAACACGACGCCCAGCGCCGCGACTTCACCATCAACGGGCTTTTTGAAGACCCGCTTCACCCTGAAGCCCCCAACCCTCAAGCCGATGCAGACGGCGTGATTGATTATGTCGGCGGCCGCGTCGATCTCACCGCCGGCATCGTTCGCGCGATCGGTGATCCCAACGCCCGATTCGGCGAAGATTATCTTCGCATGCTTCGCGCGGTTCGCTTTGCAGCGCGATTGAACTTCACCCTCGAACCCGCCACCCAAGCCGCCATCGCCCAGCATGCCCCCAAACTTGCCGACATCGCACGCGAACGCATCGGCGATGAACTTCGCCTCACACTGACCGGGCCCAAGCCTTCACACGCCGCTGCACTGCTCGACGCACTGGGCTTAACCAACGCCGCGCTGAACACCACCGCAACACAGTGCGGATCTCAACGCCTTAAACAACTGGACCCCCGCGCCACCTTCGCCACCCGTCTTTACACCTGGCTCACCGAACGCCAGCCTTCGGTTTCTCCCACCCAAGCACGCAAAGCGCTGGCTTTAAGCAACGAAGAAACCACCGCCCTACGCCAACTGCGCCGCTTCAACGACTTGCTCGCCCAATGGCCCGATCTCACCACGGCCCAGCGCAAACGTCGTCTTGCCGAGCCCGACTGGCACCAAGCCTGCTTGGCTTGGAACGCAGGTTGCGCTCCCCACGATCTTTCACAAACCATTCAATCCCAAGCAACCCACTTGGCCAACGATGGCATTGGCCTTGCGCCCGAACCTTGGGTCACCGGCGAAGACCTTATCGCCGCAGGCCTACAACCCGGGCCCAACTTTAAACAGCACCTCGACACCGCCTACGACGCCCAACTCGAAGGCCAAGCGATGAACAAAGATCAGGCTCTCGTTATTGCCCTCCCACAATAAGCATGTGTCATTTTTTCTCCGTTTTCATTTGTAACGGCGCCCCGTCACCCGTACTCTAAAGCCCATGTCTACCACCACCCTGCCACTTCGTGACGCTTTTAACAAAACCAATGACCGCATCGCCGATGCCGCCGCCCGCTCAGGCCGCCGCCGCGAAGATGTCGTCATGATCGCGGTCACCAAACACGCCAGCCCCGATCAAATTCGCAACATCGTCGAGCTGGGCCAAGCCGACTTGGGCGAAAACCGTGTACAGCAACTTGTGCAACGCGTGCCCATGCTCAACGAGTTTCTTCAACGCAAAAAAACCCTTGCAGGCGCCGCCAACAAAACCAACGACATCACCCCCGACAAAATTCGGTGGCACATGATCGGCAGCTTGCAACGCAACAAAGTCAAGCAAGTGGCGCCCCATGTCGAGCTCATTCACTCAGTCGATTCACTACGTTTGGCCGAAGAGCTCCACAACTATGCAGCACGCCTCGACATCGTCATCGATATTTTGGTGCAAGTGAACGCTTCGGGCGAAGCCAAAAAAAGCGGTGTTACCCCCCCCGCCACCAAACACTTGGTGGACTCCATCGACACCATGATGCACCTGCGCCCGCGAGGCCTCATGACCATGGCCCCGCTCATCGAAGACCCCACCGAGTCAGCCGATGCCGCACGTCGCACTTTTGCCCGCACCCGCGAAATTTTCGAAGACGTTAAAAACGCCAACGCTGGCGGCGACCGCTTCAACGTGCTCTCGATGGGCATGAGCAACGACTTTGAAATCGCCATCGAAGAAGGCGCCAACGTCGTTCGCGTGGGCAGCGCCCTCTTCGGCGAAGGGCCTTCAGGCGACGATCAAGACGACTAATCACAGACGATTAAAAATCACCCCTCGCACTTCATTTAAGAGCCGTCTCTTAACTCCTAAAACGCGGCGCTGTATTCCATGAAAAAACCCAGCATCATCAGCGTTGCCTTTACCCTGATCATCCTGCTTCTCGTCGGGCAGGGCGCCCTCTCGCTGTTCTATCTCGACACCATTGCTTCGCAAACCCAAAAACTTTACAAGCACCCCTACACCGTCAGCAATGCCGCCCGCAACATCGACATCAACCTTGTAAGCATGCACCGCTACATGAAAGACGTCGCCTTATCCGAAACCGCTGAAAAAAGAACAAAAGCCTCTTTGCTTGTCGACCAACACGAGCAACAAGTCCTTGATAATTTCGAGACCATTTTCGACCGCTACCTGGGCGACCGCAACGACATTCAAACCGCCTACAACGACTTTATCAACTGGAAAAGCATTCGCGATGAAGTGATTTCACTGAAAGCCCTGGGCGAAGATCAAAGAGCCGCCGACATCACACGAAACAAAGGCGCAGACCATGTAGAACAACTCAATGGCGAAGTTCAAAAACTCATCGATTATGCCGACAACAAAGCCAAAACCTTTCTGGGCAATGCCATTGATGCTGAAAAAAAGGCTTTCGCCGTCATCATCTCCCTCTTGCTGGCAACCGCTGCGGCATCTGTTTTAAGTTCGATTTACGCAGTGCGCCGCCTCACCGCCGCACAAATCGACACGAAAAGCCGCATGTACCTGATCGACCAAAATATTTTGATGGCCAAGATGGACCACAACGGCATCGTCACCGATATCAGCAACCACCTGTGCCGTCACTTTGGCCTCAACAAACAAGACACCCTCGGGCAGCAAGCCGATTTCTTCATCAACGATGACCGCGCAGGCGTTCTTCCCAAAGACATTCTCGCCATTACCTCAACAGGAAAAGCATGGGAAGGCGACATCCGCCGAATCAATCCCGACGGCGGTGTTCAGTGGATTCGCTCGGTCGTGCACCCTGAATTGGATGGCAATTACGCGGTGCGGGGCTACACCAACATCATTCAAGATATCACCACGCACAAAGCCATCGAAGAATTATCCATCACCGACCCGCTCACGGGCCTTTACAACCGACGTCATTTCGACACCCTCGTCGAAAAAGAAACACGCCTTGCCCATCGCAACAAAACCCACTTGGCCCTTTCTGTCATCGACGTTGATTTCTTCAAAAAATACAACGACCATTACGGCCACCCTGCGGGCGACGCCGCCCTTTCTCGCGTGGCCCAAACGCTCAAACAATCACTCAACCGCCCCAGCGACCATGTGTTTCGATTGGGTGGCGAAGAGTTTGGACTCCTTTTCACACATTTAGACAAAGAGGAAACATCCGATTTTCTTAACGTCATCAAAAACAAAATTGAATCGCTCAAAATCGAACATAGCAACAATGAAGTCAGCGACTATTTAACCATTTCCATTGGGTCACACGTCCTTTTAGATGGCGATGCCTCTGACAACCGTCCGCTCTACACCCAAGCAGACGCCGCACTTTACAAAGCCAAAGTCCAGCGTAACAGTGTGGTTCTCACCTAACGGGGCACCATCATCACAACAAACTCACCGGATCCACATCCACCGCGGTGTGTGTGTCGCTAATCAACTTTCCGGCATTGCGTAAATCGGTAAGCACCTGCTGAATGGGCGCGGCGCTATCGGCCATCAATTCCACTTGATGGCGATGGTGATCGGCGATGCGCGCAATCGAACACGCCACGGGGCCGCGCACACGCACCGTCACATTCAGTCGCGTCACGGCTTCGCGCAGTGCATGGGCTAATTTCTGCGATCGTTTTTGAAGCTTGGGCAAATCCAAGTCGCGCAGCACAATGCGGGCCATGCGACCGCTGGGCGGCAAGCCCACACCTTCACGGCTCTCCAATTCGCCCGCCGCAAAGCTCTCAAAATCATGCGCTGCGGCCTGCACGATTGCCGGATCTTCAGGGCTAAAGGTTTGCACCACCACCCGCCCGCGGTATTTGCCGCGACCTGCCCGCCCGGCCACCTGCGCAATCAGTTGAAACGTGCGCTCGCTGGCTCGAAAGTCAGGCAAGTTCAATGCCGTGTCGGCACTCACCACGCCCACCAGCCGCACATTTTCAACATCAAGCCCTTTGGCAATCATTTGCGTGCCCAAGAGCAAGTCGGTTTCGCCCGACGTAAATCCCTCCAACACGCGCCGGTAGTCATCGGCATTGCGCATGGTGTCGGCATCCATGCGGGCCATTTTTAACTGCGGAAACTTACGGCTGATCTCTTCTTCCACCCGTTGCGTTCCCAGCCCAAACACCGTGGTGGAATGCCCGCTTTCAGGGCACACCCGCTCAAGCATTTGCTCGGCCTGGCAATGGTGACACCGCACCACCCCACCCGACGGCAATTTCTTTTCGCGGTGATACACCATGGTTACGTCACAGTGATGGCAACGCATCATCCACCCGCAACGGTGATCCGGACACGCAATGTAATTGGCATAGCCACGTCGATTCAGCAAAAGAACCGTTTGCCCTCCCGCCGCCGCATTGCTTTGCATCAACGACTCCAACCGACGCGACAACAAGTGAATGCCCTTGCGTTCTTGTCGCTCACGTTGCAAATCCACGATTTCCACTTGCGGCAATTGGGCGCCCGGCACACGGTCCGGCAATGAATGCAGCGCAAAACGCCCCGCCTTGGCATGGGAATAACTTTCAAGCGAAGGCGTGGCACTGCCCAGCACCACAGGGCAACCTTCTAGCTGCGCCCGGCGAATGGCCACGTCACGCGCGTGATAGCGTGGCAGTTGATCTTGCTTGTAGCTGCCTTCGTGTTCTTCATCCACAATAATTAACCCCACCTTGGGAAGCGGCGCAAACACCGCCGACCGCGCCCCCACCGCAATGCGTGCTTCGCCACGACGCAGCCGCCCCCACTGGGCATTGCGCTGGGCCGCCGTAAGCCCCGAGTGCAACACCGCCACGCCGCCACCGGCTTGGCCAAACCGAGCAATGAAGCGTCCCACGGTTTGCGGGGTGAGGGCGATTTCAGGCACAAGAACAATCACGCCTGGCAAAAAAGGCGGTGAGCCTTCAGACTCAAGACACGTCGCATTTCCCCTTTTTTCATCTTCAAACAACTTCGCAATCGCCCGCAAATACACTTCCGTTTTTCCTGAACCTGTAATGCCATGCAACAAATGCACACTAAAACCTTTGCCCAATGCTTGCCCCACGGCATTCACCGCAGCCGCTTGCGATTGCATCAGCGTTGGCGGTGCATCAACCTCGCCTGCCGCACGCTGGGCCCGCAGATCTAAATCACTTTCCACCACTGCCACTTTCTTTTCTTCAAGCAGCCCCTTTTTTACCAATTGCATCACCGACGCATTGGTTTTTGCCCCCGCTTGATCCGCAAGGTCTGAAGGATCCATCCACCCTGCCTTGGGTTCTTTTTTTACCGCCGCGCAAGCCGCCTCATACACCGCCGCTTGCAACCCCTTTAATTTTCCCTTCGTTTCAGTTTCCGCCTCGGTATCGCCATCGTTTTGCATCACCGCCCGCACCCGTCGTTTCATTTTGCGCCCCGTCGATCGCTTCACCGCAGCGGGCATCATGGTGCCAAACACCATGCCCAAAGGGCAACAGTAATACGCCGCAATCCATCGCGCCAGCGTGACCAATGCGTCGGGCAGTGGCGGGCCATCGTCTGCCACCGCCAACACATGTTTAAATCGTTTCACCGCCGGATCAGGCTTGTCGGTTGTTTCAACCACCCAGCCCGAGGTGGGTTTGTTGCCCCGCCCCAGCGGCACCGTCACGCGTTGCCCCACCGCCAAACCTGCGAGCGCCAAAGGCACCGCATACGAAAAGCCTCCGCCCGCCGCATCAATGCTGCGTTCCAAAGCCACCGTCACATAACCCGCCGTCACCGGCGGGGTGTCGTCTGCAAACAAGTTGTGGGTTTGGCCAAGCACCCAAGGACTATACCGACCTCGGCTTGCTTCAACGCCTTTTACGTAAGCGCCTTAAACGGAAACCTTTCACCGTTTTGAGCGAGGAAGCATCGCGGAGAAGCTTTACGCCAAGACGCAGAGACCGTCGCGGAGCATGAGCGACGGAATAGATGCGATTGCTTTTGCCGCATCTCTCCTTTTCAGACGCCAAGAAAGGCAGGGGATGAAATCCGATGATTCCTTGGCTTTTTTGCTCAGTTCACGATTTCCCAAACGCCTTTTGCTTGAAGAAAAGGTTGCGAGGCGTCTCAATTGTCTTACGTGTTACTTCAAAAAACGGCGAACGGTTATCGCAATTCAAACAAAGGGGTCTTCCGCGATCTTACGTGGCTTTCCCGTCTTCCTTGGCGTCTTGGCGTCTTGGCGTCTTGGCGTAAAATCGCTTGCCAGAGA